>JASFYQ010000118.1:0-17838 GCA_045047105.1 Pseudomonadota bacterium
ATTTTTGCCCTCAAAATGGTCACATATTCGTATATGCTCACATTTTTCGGTCAAAAAAGCCTGATTCTGAGGCAAAATCTAAACACGCTGAGTAGTTACTTTAATTATTAGTTATTTTAGAGTTTTTCTAAACTTTCCCCTTAATTAAAAGGGAAAAGAGGAGGAGCGGAGTTTAAGCCAACTATATCGCTTAATAATATAGCTAAAGGCCTATTTCTTTCTAATACCTTCCACATTAAGAGACAATAATACTTCTTTAGCAGCAGGGCCCAGATTAAAGTTGATATTAAAATCACTCAGGCTTAATTTTGTTGTAGCAGTGAAACCACGGCGATAACCACCCCAGGGATCCTTTCCATGACCAGTATGACTAACATCAAGACTAACCGCCTTGGTCACGCCATGCATGGTTAAATTACCTTTTAATATTGCTTTGCCATTTTCCTTATCTTCAAATGAAGTACTCACAAATTTAGCTTTGGGATATTTTGATACTTCAAAAAAATCTTTGCCACGTAAGTGTTTGTCACGCTCTGCATGATTACTGTCTACACTTGCCATATCAATATTGATAGTAACTTTTGATGCAGATGGATTTTTCTCATCATAACTGAAGTTTCCATCAAACGTATTAAATCTTCCCAACAACCAACTATAGCCCAGGTGTTTAACCTTAAACTGTATCGACGCGTGTGCTCCCTTGGTATCTATTTGATAATCTGCTGCATGCAGCGAAAAGGATAGCAAAAACAGTGCCAGAGTAAAGCTATTTAAAAATAATTTTTTCATTGTATTTCCTCTTTTATATTAAAATAAACCTTGGCTAAAAATGGCCAAGCATACGGGTTAAAGTGCTATCTTTGTCAATAAAATGATGCTTGATTGCACCCATTGCATGGATACCTGTAATAACAATTAAACTCATCGCTAATATATAATGTACTTGTCCTGCAATATCTTCCTGCCCTTCTATCCCAGATATAATTGCGGGAACATCAAACCAGTTAAATAGTTCAATTGCGCGCCCGTCTGCCGTTGAGATTAGGTATCCACTGAACATTAAACTGAATAATAGGATATAAAGTGCCCAATGGACAATTTTAGCTAATTGCTGTTCTATTTGGCTATAGCTGCTTAAAGCCCCTGGTCTAATACTCAGGCTTAGCCATAATATACGGAATAGTGTTATAGCAAAGAGCAATAATCCAATACTTTTATGGATATTAGGTGCATCACGGTACCAGCTGTCATAATAAGTTAACTCGACCATCCACAAGCCCAGAATAAATAAAGCAATCACTGTTATTGCAGTTAACCAGTGGATAAAAATAGTTACCCAACCCCAGTGATTTTGAGTGTTAAACAGGCTCATTTATCATATCCATATATTAATTTTTAATGGCTCAATCAATTTTTCCCTATTATTTCTTTTAGGGTATTTAAAATCGGGATAATTATCAATCTGATTCACAATAGAGTAAGACATATTATTTACTCTTCTGTTCAATTAATCTTTGAATGAGTTTATCATTGCCAAAATATTAATAAACAGTGGATTATATAAATAACTATTCTCCAAAATAGAACAATAGGTTTCTAAATATTTTTATCTGAGGATCAAGCTTTCAGGTAATAGTAAGCGGAGTTTAAAAAGAGAGTTTTTATTCAGAGGCAGTTATTGGTGGGCAGGGGCTTACATGATTGCTACTTTCAAACGGCCCTGCTATTAAAGATGGAGCTGTAAATTTAAGCATCTAACTTTGATTTTCATAATTATCTGGAGCTTCAATATAGCCCTCACTAACCATTAAACTTTGCATTTCATATAAACGGCTAATGGTACGTGCAAACTGAAACTTAAGTGTTTTATTTTTATAATCATGCACTAAATTTCCCATTTCAGAGATAACCAATTTTATCTGGTTATCATAAAGCTCATCAACAAAATGTAAAAAACGTCGTGCCCGCGACTGGTCTGCTGAGAGTTTGGGATCAATATTAGAGATTATTACCGCATCAAACATTTTAGAAAGTTCAAGATAATCGCTGGTTGCTCGTGGGTCTCCACAAATTTCACCATAGTCCAGCCAAATAACGCCATCTGCTACTTTAAGAGCGGGCACAGGACGATGATTAATCATCAATTCTTTTGCATCCCATAGTTTACCCGTCATTAGCTTGGTAAAAATACCTGCCAGAGTTTGATCATCAATATCCTGTGAAAGATGCTCTAATGAACTGGTTTTAGTACTATTATGAATACGATAATCAGTAGAGGTTTCAATTTCTACGGACTCATTGTGCTGTTTTAATAACTCAATAGTAGGAAGAAAAATATCACGATGGAAACCATTTTCATATAATCTGTCTGGGGAATAATTTGAGGTAGTAACTAACATGACCTTATGCTTAAATAAACCTTTTAATACTCCATGTAATAACATTGCATCTGCAATTTCAGGAACATTAAACTCATCTAAACACAATAAGCGACAATCTGTAGCTAATTCTTTTGCAATTATATCCAGAGGATTAACCTGATCTTTATTTTCAGCCATTCGTTTATGAATCATCTCCATAAATTCATGGTAATGGTAACGCTTCTTTTTTACTCCACTTACCTCATTATAAAAAAGATCCATTAACCAGGTTTTACCCACCCCAATAGTTCCCCATAAAAAAATTCCCTTTGGGGGGGATTTAAAGGTAGGCATTCTATTTAAAAAAGTAGGCAGCCAGCGGCTACCTTGATATAAACGGTCCAGAGTCTGTTGCAGCTTTAGTACTATCTTCAGTTGCGCATGATCCTTAATAATCTGCTGCTGATCAACCAGCTCAAGGTATTGGTTCATTAATTCCATTTTTAAATCCTTATATCTATTAATCGTTGCAGCCTAACTTGCTATAGCTTGAGTAAAGTCGTGAGCCAGCTCTTGTTTATGAGCCGCCTCATCAAATGACAGACCAAGATGTTTACAAATACTGCGCACATCTTTTTCGGCATTTTGTAAACAACTGCTTGCACCTGGAGATGGTGTCATATTAAAAATAATACCATTGCCTGGTGATATTTTTGCCTCACCAAGTAATAACTTGCGTTGTTCCTTATCTATTAATTGCGGGCGAATACCACCAAAGCGATTGGCATATTTAACATCTGTAAAGGTTAATGAAGGTACAATTTTCTGCACCTCTTTCATAAACAAATAACGTTGCAGAACCGGAACTTCATAAAGTAGATTTTTAAAAAAGTAATTACGAATATCTTTTACTTTGAGTAAATCCCAAATCACTGCCATAACATCTCTATCAAAACGAAATACCTTAAAGAAATCTAAAATCGTTTTATATTGATATCGCTCTAACATTGGCAAAGCCAGTGCAGTCGGCCCAAAACGGGTTTTATCTGCAACCTGTAAATCTGGATCGCCATGCACTGCGGCAAAGGGCAGGTTTTCATTTTGAACCGTATAAACCTTGCCATTTAATAAATTAGGAGTGAAGTAAAAACTTCCTCCCATGGGTAGTACAGAAAAGTTTTTTCCATAACCCATATTATGAGCCATTAACAAGCTATGCCCACCAGCACAGGTAACTACACTCGCAGCCTCAATATTGCCATTATTGGTTTTTACGGTAAAAATACCTGAATTGGGATTTTCAATAATTTCATTAACATGAGTGCCTAATTGCAGATCAACCTGAGTAGTGCTTTCAGCCATAGCGGAATCAACAAAGGAGTGGGCTAATTGCGCAAAGTCGCAGGCAACATATTCGCTACGACTACCCATAGCAACAATTGCAGCCTTACGTTTTTTACCATTTTTGCCCTTAATTACATACGGTTCTATAGTTTCTAAATCAGTAGCTTCAAACAATTCCATGCCTGGGTAATAAGGAGCAAATAACTCAAATCGTTTACGGATAAAATCACACTCTTTTTCACCCACTCCAAGTGCTATTTTAGAATATTTATGTACCAGTGGGTTACCATTTTGGGTTTGAGCATAGTTTACAATCATATCAACCGCTTGTTTTACGTATTGTGCTTTTTCTATGGTGTAATTGGTTTCTATATCTCCACGGTGCAGAGTCTGGCTATTATTTCGTGCATCAGAATTAACCATGGATAAAGAATCATTTTTTTCTAAGAGGGTTATATTCTTTATTCCCGAATATCTGGCAGCCGTGTGAAGCAGTGCAGTTCCTGAAACACCACCACCAATAATTAATAACTCTGTTTTTTTACTCATCCATGTACCTAATTTTTACGAACTATTTAAAGTCCCTTAACACTATTTTAGTAAAAAATGAACAAAATGTCGACACCATGTTATTTTTATTACAATATTTATAGCAACATACCCTATATTAGGTTGATTATTTATATTATGCTGTTATTATTGTCGACAATAATAACTTCTGATGATACTAATATGCTTGACTCTAATAATACTCAGCAAAATTCAACTCACTCATTACCCTTATCACCTCATTTATCCATTTATAAACCGCAACTTACCTCTGTTCTCTCTATATTGCACCGCATTACTGGAGTAGCACTAGCCGCTGGCAGCTTATTAATCTGCAGCTGGTTATTATCCGTATTAGCGGCTCCGGAATATTTTTCTGCTATTAATTCACTGCTCAGTTCATGGCTGGGAAAATTGGTATTAATAAGCTGGAGCTGGGCAACTATTTACCACCTATGTAATGGAATCAGGCATCTCTGCTGGGATCTTGGTTATGGACTCAGTCTGCAAAAAACTTATCAAAGTGGCTGGTTAGTTATAGGCTGCTCTTTTTTCTTTTGCCTACTGCTCTGGAGTGTGCCAAATGTTTAAACAATTATCTCCAGTACAACACTGGAAGCATCAGCGTAGAAGTGCTGTTGCTCTTATTCCCCTCACTACCTGGCTACTTATTTCTATTTCCAGCCTGGCAGGAGCAGATTATAAAAGTGTTTCTATGTGGATTGCATCACCGATGACTATTGCACTGCTGGGGCTATTTTTAATCGTATCAACATATCATGCGGTATTAGGTATTGAAGTAGTGCTTGAAGATTACCTACAACCACCCTTTCGACATACTTTATTTGGCATTATACGCATAACACTTTTAATTGCAGTGCTACTTAGCCTGTTTGCTATTATCAAAATCACTATGGGGAGGTTTTAAAACATGAGTGAATACACCATAGAACACCATACTTATGACGTTATTGTAGTGGGTGCTGGTGGAGCAGGTTTACGTGCTACTTTTGGCATGGCTGACAAGGGTTTGTCCACTGCCTGTATTACTAAAATATTTCCTACCCGTAGCCATACGGTTGCTGCTCAGGGTGGAATCTCTGCGGCACTGTCAAATATGGGCGAAGATCACTGGCAATGGCATATGTATGACACCGTTAAGGGAGCCGACTGGCTGGGCGATCAGGATGCCATTGAATATATGTGCCGTGAGGCAATTCCAGCAGTAATTGAGTTAGAACATCAGGGTGTACCTTTTTCAAGAACCGAAGATGGAAAAATCTATCAGCGCCCATTTGGTGGCATGACAACCAATTATGGTGAAGGCGTAGCAGTACGTACCTGCGCCGCAGCCGATCGTACCGGTCACGCTATCTTACACACCCTTTACCAGCAATCTCTACAACGTAATGCCAAATTTTATATTGAACATTTTGCTACCGATTTAATAATGGATGATGATGGGGTATGCCGTGGAGTAATTGCCTGGGATCTTAGCACTGGTATCTTACGCATATTCCATGCTCAAAAAGTTATTCTCGCAACCGGAGGTTATGGTCGTACTTATTTCTCAGCCACATCCGCTCACACCTGTACGGGTGATGGCAATGGTATGGTAATTAGAGCAGGACTGCCATTACAGGATATGGAGTTCACACAGTTTCATCCCACCGGAATTTATGGCGCAGGCTGTTTAATTACTGAAGGTGCTCGTGGTGAAGGGGGTTATTTAACCAATGCAAAAAATGAACGTTTTATGGAACGTTATGCCCCAAATGCTAAAGATTTAGCCTCTAGAGATGTGGTTAGCCGCGCGATGACTATTGAAATAAACGAAGGTCGAGGAGTGGGCGAGCATGGAGACCATATTCATCTGCATCTGGAGCATCTGGGCGAAAAACTGATTCAAGAACGCCTCCCAGGAATAGCGGAAAGTGCACGTGTATTTGCAGGGGTAGATATCAGCCGTGAACCTATTCCCATTTTACCAACTGCTCACTATAGCATGGGTGGCATTCCCACCAATTTACATGGCGAAGTAGTTACGCTAAAAGATGGCGAGCCAGATCATGTTGTAGAAGGCTTAATGGCTATTGGTGAATGTGCCTGTGTATCGGTACATGGTGCTAATCGTCTCGGCTCTAACTCACTTCTGGATATTATTGTGTTTGGGCGTTCTGCAGCTATTCATTGCGCAGAAACCTTAACTGCTGGAGCCACACAGCCCGAAATCGATCAAAAATACATAGATGAAGTTATCAAACGCTTTGATACAATTCGTAATGCCAGTGGTAGCCATCCAACTGCAAAACTTCGTGACCAAATGCAACGCACTATGCAAAAACATGCGGCAGTATTTCGCACTGAAGAATTATTACAGCAGGGCATAGATAAAATGGCCGAGATCTACCAGAACTTCCAGGACGTAGAAGTGGTAGATCGCTCCATGATATGGAATACCGATCTATTGGAAACACTGGAGCTGGAAAACCTATTACAATGCGCACAGGTATCTATGCACTGTGCCCATAGCAGACAAGAAAGCCGTGGCGCACATGCTCGCGATGATTACCCTGATAGAGACGATGAAAACTGGATGAAACACTCACTGGCATGGATTGATGATAAAGGCAAGGTCAGTATTGATAGTAGACCAGTACATCAATATACCCTGACCGATGAGGTGGAATATATCCCACCCAAAGAACGCATTTACTAATTTTAAAATATTGCAAAAAGAATAGAGGTAGAGTCATGGCTGAGTTCACGCTTCCAGCAAATTCCGTGGTACAACAGGGTAAAACCTGGGCAGCACCTGCTGCTGCAAAAAATATCCAGACGTTTAAGATATATCGTAGCGATCCTACTGGCGCAGAAAATCCACGCTGGGATACTTATCAGCTTGATGCAGATGACTGTGGAAATATGGTTCTGGATGCATTGCTAAAAATAAAAAACGAGATAGACCCGGGCCTCACCTTTCGTCGCTCCTGCCGTGAAGGGATCTGTGGCTCTTGTTCAATGAACATTGGTGGAACCAATACACTGGCCTGCACCAAATCAATAAACTCTTATGAGGGAAAAGAAATTACTATTTCACCGCTGCCACATATGAAGGTAGTAAAAGATCTGGTTCCCGATCTTAGTCACTTTTATAAGCAATATGCCTCAATTAAACCATGGATAAAACCCAAAGAAATTCCTGCAGGTGGTAGAGAACAGCTGCAATCTGTTGAGCAGCGTAAATTATTAGATGGTGTTTATGAATGCATTTTATGCGCCTGTTGCTCTACATCCTGCCCCAGTTATTGGTGGAATAGCGATAAATATCTTGGCCCAGCCACACTTTTACAATCCTATAGATGGATTACTGATAGTAGAGATGGAGCAACTGACGAGCGTTTAGAAGAGCTAAATGACTCCTTCAAACTGTACCGCTGCCATACTATTATGAATTGTACCAATACCTGCCCCAAAGGACTCAACCCAGCTGCAGCTATTGCTAAAATAAAGAAAAAGTTGGTGGAAAAATAAATAGCTAATGTTTATTGCTATTTTAGTAACATTTAATAAACCAGCACACCACTAACTAAACTTGGCTTGCGTCACCATTCTCTTTGTGGCGCTATCAAATCAAAACTTATTTGAAATTCCTCCCATGCCATTTGTAGAGCAGGAGTTATTGATGAAGAACTCTCAGCCGCATTATGTAGATTAGTAACAGCCATTGCAATTTGAGGAAAACCAAACATTTGGCAATGCCCTTTTACTATGTGGGCTAAAATAACCAGTTCATTAATCTGAACATTATCTATAGCCTGAGCCATTGCTTTGATATCCTGCTCCGTCTGAGTAAAAAATTGGGGTAATAAAGGTATCAATGTAGTATCCATGCATTTTCGCTTGTCATTGGAGACAACATTTTCCTGGGTATACTGATTTATTATATTGAATAAGTCTGATTTGGACATTGGTTTGGTGATATAACTATTAGCTCCCGCCTTTTCTGCACACTGACGTGCTCCTGCCAAACTGTCAGCACTAATGATAATAATAGGAGATGGCTCAAGAGCAGACTCTTGCTCCCAGCTTCGAATCATCTTAGTGGCTGCAATACCATCCAGTTCAGGCATTTGTAAATCCATCAGAATAATATCAAATGCTCCTTGCTTAAATGCTTCAAAACCTTGTCGACCATTTTCAGCAAACTGCAAATCACACTTTATATCCATCAGGTATTCTTCAATAACCAGGCGGTTTAGTTCAGAATCTTCAACCACCAATGCACTAAAATAAATAGATGGAGTTTCAACTTGCTGGGTGCTTGGCAAAATGCTGGAGCTGTGCTTTGATATTGCATCTGTCTCTACTAATGGTAATAGAAAATCAAAAACAGCTCCTGACGCCTGTTGCTTGCGTGCAGAAAGTCTTCCACCCATCTGTTCGGCAAGATTATGCGAAATTGCCAGCCCCAAACCTGTCCCCTGATGCTTGCGAATAGATGATGAATCCAACTGGTGGAAAGGATCAAAAATATTGCTTAAATCTGCATCAGCAATGCCTATTCCAGTATCACTGATAACAAAATGAACCGAGCCAGGAATATCTTCTGACCAACCAACTTGTACATTAACATGGCCGGTATCGGTGAATTTAATCGCATTTCCAACCAGATTAATTAAAATTTGACGGATACGTTGTGCATCACCCAAAAATTGACTCGGAAAATTTGCATCAATATGCACATTTAACTCAAGCCCTTTTTCTTTTGCCAGGTTTTGAATAGCAGTGGTTGCTTTATTAACCGTTGAACAAAGGTCAAAAGACGCATTTGAGATAGTATTAACCTTGGCTTCAATCCGTGAAAAATCGAGAATATCTTCAATAAGCTCATTAAGGTGTTTACCCGCAGTAGAGAGAATATTCAACTGGCGTTGACTGCGATCATTTTGATGTACCTTTTCTGCGGATAAAACTTCTGACATTGCCAGTATCGAATTCAAAGGTGTACGGATTTCATGGCTCATAACTGCCAAAAACTCACCTTTAACCCGACTGGCTTCTAGAGCTTTTTGCTCCGCACGTCGCCGTTCTTTAATTTCAATTTCCAGCTTTTTACCTTGCAGCCAACTATGACGCTGGATACGGTTCATGCTTCGAATCACAGCTCCACCTATGGCAATAACCCCCATCAGCATAACCGGATGGCGAATGATACTCTGCAGCTGCTCCTGAGCCATATAGATATAAGCGACAATAACAAAAACTCCTCCAATCAAGGAGGCTAAAGTGGTTAACGACCAACGAATCTGAATAAAAGCGTAATAAATCAAAATTACAAAAAAGAAAAATGGGGCACTAAGCAGATTTATAACAAAACCGGCTTCGTGATAAGCAATTGTTTCTACTGCTTCCGAAATACCTATCAATATTTCTACAATAAAAACTACAGCTTGCAACCTAAGACTAATAGCTGCTGTGTAAGTTTCATAAATCGCCCAGACAACAAAAGAAAAAGCAGCCAAACGGGAAATCATAATCCACCAAAGGTATTTGCATTCCCCTAAATCCAGATAGTTTTGATAAAATGCAAACATATAAGTGAGCATGCTTATCAACAAGACTAAGCGCAATTGACGTGCATGTGCATTCCAGTGGGCATGCAGATAACTCTGCTCCAGAGCAGGATTAACAAACTCTCCCGTTAACGAAGAAATTTTGTCATTGGCAATCGAGTCTGTGTGAGGCATGGTGATTTTATTTAGCAAGAAATAGTTAAACACAAAGTATAGGAATTTCACCGCTTAGAAGCAAGGTTTTATCTGAGATCAACAAACAACCGTTGATTCTATTCCAGCTCAAGATCATGAACAGAAAAACAGCATTAAACCTCACTATATACGCTGTCAAAAAAACCACACCTATTTAATAATCAAACTGACCACAGTTGCAAAAAAAATATAAATACGTAGTTATACCCATTTTTTAAAACAAGTTATTACTGCAAAATTGAAAAAATAAAACTGTAGTGAGTAAGACTTCTCTAGCTTGAAATTATTTTGAATTTACTACTTAAAACTACTGCGCTTTTAGGTTAAAAATATGTAATTGAGCTATTTATAATAAAAATAGGATAAAACATAGTGCGTAAAAAAATATACCAAAGTGGTTTTACACTTGTAGAAATGTCAATTGTATTGGTAATTGTTGGTTTAATTCTTGGGGCTGTATCAATCGGTAAAGATTTGCAGCGAGATGCTGAATATAACAAAATCAAACAGAAGTTTATCGATCAGTGGGTGCAGGCCTATGGAACTTATTACCAACGCAGCGGTGTTGTTTTGGGAGATTCTCAAACTGAACCTCGTTTTATGATAAATGGCATAAACTATACTCCAACAGTTTCTGCCAATGTTCCACTGTCAGGTGGTGATATGACTTCAATATCTGGCCCATCAGGTATCTGTCAGGGGTTTTCAGCACCGGGAATGATCAAAACGGCATCCAATGTAAACTTACATGAGTACATGGATAAATTGGGGATCCGCATGCCCCCAGGTCGTGCAGAAGGCCAGGAAGATCGTTATGTTTACCTCGATTCAAATGGTAATCCACAAGAAGTTCAAATTTGTTTTCAATGGAATAGTCCCAATACCCCGTCAGGTTCTGGAAATGTAATGGTTATTACTGGTATAACACCAGATTTAGCACGCACTCTGGATCAAATGATTGATGGCAAACCCGATGCCCGTGAAGGTCTATTTAGACATAATAGTGTAACAAATTCTACATCAGGATCTGCTGGCGTCGAATGGGGAACAGATAATACTTATGCATATGCAACCACAGATAGCTCCAATAGAGATGAATCCCAAATAACAACCGTGGTTGCACACTACAAAATGAATCAATGAATTCAACCTTCAGCAAAGTAAAGGCAAAACAATATGCTAATAAAGAATAAATATAATCGTGGTTTTACTCTGATTGAAATGGCAATAGTATTAGTCATTATTGGGATTATTTTAGGAGCTATATCTATTGGAAAAGGTTTACAGCGTGATGCAGAAAACCAAAAAATCTATCAAAAATTTGCATCCACATGGAAACAAGTTTATGACCAGTACTATAGTAAAACTGGAGTGGTATTAGGTGATAGTCAGGTTGCACCAACCTATATGGTCAATGGCTTTGAGAGCAGTATTGGAAGCAGTGGAGATGCCGGAGGTGCAGCAGGCAATGTTAATGGAACACAAGCAGGAGTACCAAGTAACTTTAAAAATACAGGCAATAAGATTTGTCATGGACAAGGTTATGCTAAAAATGATGTAGGTTCTGGTGATACCAACTTAGCCTTACAGGACTTACATGAAGTTGTAGATAAAATTGGTTTGCGCATGCCTCCAGGGCGTGCAGAAGGGCAGGAAGATCGTTATGTTTATCTGGACAGTAATGGCAATCCAGCTGAACTACAAATTTGTTTTCAATGGAATCCTCAGGGAACAACAAGTGGAGCAGGTAATGTCATGGTACTAAGAGGCTTAACCCCTGATCTAGCCCGCTCTCTTGACCAGATGATTGATGGCAAACCAGACGCACTGGAAGGACGCTTTCGCCAGCAAAACAGCTCTACATCAGGTGGAGAATCCAATCAACAAGCAGGATATGAATGGCAAGCAAATAATACTTTTGCCTATGGAGAGAAAAATCCATCCGCAAATATCAGAGGTAAAAACCAGGATGAAAATAGAATTATTCTAATGACAGCACATTGGATAATGGATCAATAATCATGTCATATAGCCCTCCCTATTTTCTCACAGGTATTCGTGTACTGATTCTAGTCATCACATTGTTTTCTGTACTCTGTCTGTTATTTGCAAGTAATTACGCGAGCACAAGCAGAGAACAATTGCAGCAAGCAAAACATCAATTGAAAAGCAGCAAACAACAACTCAATGACTATACAAAATTACAACAAAGATTTATTAGATTTAAATCTTTTTCTGAAAAACATCAGCAATTATCTAAATTAATTAACACAACGGAGCTAAAACCTTCGTTGTGGTCAGTACGTGATTTGTCAGTGCAATCAATAACTATACCCAGAAATAAAATGCAGGATTATTTGGCTGGAATAAAACACCAGTCAAAATATTTTTTTGTACCCACAGCCTTTAATTTAACAGCTGAATATGCAGAAGATGATTTATTTAGCTGGTTACCAGGTGATGGCAAGAATCTGGAATTAACTCTACAAGGGCAATATTATATTCGGAGACAGCCATGAGTTTTATATCCAAAGCGAGTCTCATTATTAATTTAGATGGAAAACAATGCTTATTAAATGGCAATAAGCTAACCAAAATAAAAAAACTGGAGTCAATTTCTGGTTCTCGGGTAATTGTTACGGATTTTAATGGCGCATTAGTCCGGGTTGATAGTGTGAGTGTTGATAAAAAATATGCCGCTGCAATTATTGAAAAAAAAATTAGAGATAGCGGAGAAACAGATGGTGCCAGTAAAGTTATATTACTGGATTCAAAAACCACAGCAAAAACAACCCGCTGCTTATATACAGCAGTAGCCGTTGATACTTTCGCTAGCTACTGCAGCACAGCGGCAAAGCACAAGGATCATCACTTAATTGTTCCCCTGCCAAAGTTACTATTAAAGTTTGCAAAAACTAAAGGGAATGCTCTCAATGTCGTATTATTCCAGTCTCAAAATTACATTGATTTATTAATAGTCAATGAAGGACAAGCTATTGCCAGCCAACGAGTCATCTCTTCCAGTTTAGATGAAGCGGATTGGTTACGGGCGATTAACTATCTGGCAACCGAAATAATCCAGATCAGCTCTGAAATTGAAACAGCAATTTCCAATATTAGCTGGTTTGACTGGAATTATGAGCAGCACTGCATCAGCACAAATAACATCAATTTGGCAAAAAAATTATCCCTGATACTTACACTACCGGTTGAACAAATACCCACTGCGAAAATAACCTACCAGTCTAAATCCATCTATAGTGCCTTACCCACATTATTAACTCTTGCCAGTTCATTTGACTCAATAAGCACCCCCATAATTAAAACTCTCTATATTTCAGAACGCGCTTTACCCTGGGCAGCAGCATTTCTATTAGGTATCAGCGCAGCTTTAATAGCAATGGGACAGCATTGGCAACAAACTACTCAGAATATAAGCCAACAAGTACAAACTCAACAATTACAGATTGATGCCAAATACCTTACTGAATTAGAAATTGAAACAAAAGTCTACCAATCAACCAATCAACAAAAACAGGATTTTGATTTTATTAATAATCTCTATCAGGCGGTGGCACTGCCTCCAATTATGACCATGATGACAGATATACGAAATGCTTTACCCAACGGGGTTCGTATCTCTGCCGTATCATTAAAAACAGAAAAAAACCTCAATGGACAGATTGAATCCGTAGGATTTTTAGTTGAAGGGCGTATCAACAAACCATTAACTAAAATAAATGCGGATCTGGCACATATTGTTAATAAACTGCAACAAATTGGTTATCAAGTACAAGAAAATGGACTACTCAATAAAAATAATTATCATATTTTTCAATTGCTGTTAACGGTTAAAGGAGTAAACAGTGAAGTATAGTGGATTGTTATTACTCCTAATTATTGGACTCTCTATAAGCTATAGCTGGCAACAAGCGGCTAGGTCAATAAAAGTACCTCGGGCAGATAACAATGCTCAAATTTCAAACTTACTGGAAATAATTAAGGTTGATGAAAATAAGCTTCTTTTAATCAATCAGGCTAGCGAAAAGATTAAAGAACTTTCACAAAAAAAATATCCTACTCAGCAACTGGATAATTTAATCGCAATGCCATATGCAACGCCCCTTGAATCAGCTACTGAAAACCATAGAGCTATAGACAAAGAGACACATAGTAATATTGAAAAACCAGTTAAATCTAAAACAACAGTTACCGCCGTTTATAATTATGCGGTAAGTATGGTTTTTATTAGTCAGACTAGCCGTTACGCAGTAGTAAATAAAAAGTTTGTTCGAGAAGGTGATAACTTGTTGGGTGGGGCAAAAGTAGTGAGCATTAGCGCTGGAGAATTAACCATTAAGCAATATGGAAAATATAGAAAGTTAATAGTTGCTGGCTCAAGCTCAAAAAGTAAATCATGAAAGCAATAATAAAATTAAGTATCTGGTTAGTGTTAGTCCTGCTAATTGCCCTAGTTACTTATTTTGCCTTAAAACTATTCGATGGAGACTCGGTTAATAATTTATCAACTACGCAAAGGGAAGTTTCTTCCCAGCCCGGCAATAAATATAAACAGCCGCAGATAACCCAGCCATTATTAATAAATACGCTTCATAAAGAACAAAATAATAAGCCTATTTCAACTCAATCACATACCGCCAAGCAGCCAATATTACACCCCTTATCAGAAAAATTACCGAGTAAATCAGCAACCAATAACGCTCCGTTAACAGAGCCAAAAGTCAGGCCAATAAATACTTCACAAATTAATCCAAGCAGGCGGCAAAAAAATCTACAAAAAATTAACCATTTAAAACGTATTCAGTCTGAATTATACACTTTGCTGCAGGGCGATCCTGCAAAAATAGATATCCAGAAGTTGGACAAGATATTAGAGCAGTTGTCAACAATGGCTGATAAACAGGGAGTTTTATCCGGGATAAATATTAACCAATTACGTAGCAACCTAAAAACTTCAGCAAAAATGGTAAGCATTGCTAAAAAGATAGAACAACATGTAACGAGTAACAAAGCAATTGATTCTAAAAAATTACAAAATTATTCTCAGCAGCTACATAATTTACAGAGGCAATTACTTGTACCCATTACTGTTAAACCTATAATCGCTAAATAAATTTCCTATGACAAATCAGATCAAAGCAATTACCGGATTTACACTGATAGAACTATCCATAACATTGATTGTTATGGGCCTGCTGGCATCCGCTGCTTTGTCTTTGTATCAACCTGGGCAGCAGCTAAAAGCACAATTAGAAATGCAACAAGAGCTAAAAAAAACCACTCAATCTCTTATAAATTATGCACTTCGCCATTATCGATTACCATGCCCCGATACTGATCAGGATGGTTATGAAGACTGTGCCAGCAGTTATAACACCGGCAGTATTCCTTTTTTTACCCTGGGTTTAAACAATAAAACAGCTATAACTAATACTGCTTCAGGAGTTACTAATATGATTTATGGAGTGTATAGAGATAGCGCAGCTCCTGATAAAAATCTGACATTTTCCCAACCCAGCAGTTTATCTTCCTCTATTAATGATTTTATAACCCGGCTCAATAATGCCCTATTAGCACTGCCAACAGTAAATTTTCCCTATGTCACAGGAGATGGCATTTATAATGCCGAAAATTGTATTAATAATTTTGAAAACATGGCTTTTGTAATTGCCTCCGCAGGAGGTGAAGATCGCTCAGGCAATGGCAATCCTTTTGACGGTATTAACCAGAACTTAGCGCACAATGGTAATGGAGCAAACTGTTTTTCCTCTCCGATTCGCCCAGAAGATGCTAATTATGATGATGGCGTTATTGCAATAAGCTTTACTGCAATGCTGGGTTATATGGGCAGTTGATACTAAATTTTACAACTAACTAAAACCAATAAATCTAATGAGTTTGATAATGCAAGATAAAAATATCCTTCAATTAAAACGTATCACTACACTGGTGCTAGTAGCTCTTTTGTTATCAAGTTGTGTTTCTAACGTAAACAAACAAAATGTTAAACATGTAAAAAATGTTGATAACAAAACCCATGATTTGATTACAGCACGAGTGAGTTCTGAATCTAAAAAATTTTTTAACAGCAATGATGTACTTAAGAAAAATGTAATACAACTTAAATCTAAAAACCTTGAGCCCGAAGCCATTGAACCTGAGTTTGATCCATTAGATGCAATAAATGTCACCTTAGATGTTGATAATGGTGATGTGCAAAACATTTTAAGGGCGCTGGCCGAGCAGGCAGGAATGAGTCTGTTATTAGAACCTGAGCTTGCAGAAATTAACCGTAAAATAAGCATGCATTTACATGACGTTCCCGCCAGCTTTGTCTTTAACCATCTCATGGATTTGTTGGATTTAAGTGGTGAAATCAAAAATAATGTATTGATTGTCAGAAGTTTTGAAGAGCAAATTTATGCTCTGGATTTTTTACAATCTGGTGGAAGACTTAATTTCCAAATGGGTGGTAATGTTTTTGGTGCCAATAGCGGCTCAGAGGGCAGCACCAATAGTTCTGACTCAATCACCGGAAGTTTATCCTTAATTGGGGCTGGAATTAAAAAAAATAACCCCTATGAACAACTCAATAATATGCTGGAAAAAATAATTGGCAAGCAGCAAAGCAATGAAAATAAAGCAGGGAAAAAACCTGGAGTAATCGCAGAGAACAAGGATAAAATTGAGCCAACACAAGCAAAATATTCATTAAATGAGCTGGCTGGAGTGTTATATGTTAAAGCCAGACCCTCTCAAGTAAAAGTAATTACTCGATTAGTGAGTATGTACAAAGATATTCTCAGCCGCCAGGTATTAATTGAAGCCCAAATTTTAGATGTACAACTCAGTGAGCAGTTTAGTTTTGGTGTAGATTGGACATTATTACGGAATAAATTAGTAGCAGGTTATGGAAGCAGGCCTATTGGTATTGGAGGAGTTAATACTATAATGCCAGGCATTCCCCCCGGCACGCCTCAATCAGTTACCATTCCAGCTGGAACGATTGGTGATGTAGGTCGCTCATTAACAGCAGTGTATTCCAATGGCACATTTACCGCCGCCTTAAATTTATTGCAGGGCTTTGGTACAGTGAGTGTTTTATCCAACCCAAGTATTCGAGCCAAAAATGCACGACCTGCATTTATGAGTGTCGGACAGAGCACACAAATTATAAGTGAGTCTTCTTCTACCACTAATAACTCTGGTGGAGGTGCGGTAACCACCACCACTGACGTAACAACCAGTTCCGTTTTCAATGGTATTATTCTTGGTGTAGAACCTTTTATTGATGATAGCGGTACTATCCATCTTATGATTCATCCAATGCAATCACAGGTTGATGCCAACAGCCTGGCTTTAGTAGATGCCGGAGGTGATACTAAAGTTACCCTGCCAGTGGTAGATTTTAAAGGTATGACCACATCACTGAGCCTTAATGATGGAGATACCGTCATCCTGGGAGGTTTAATTGATGAAAAAAAATCAAACTCTGGAGATGGAATTCCAGGTTTAAATGACATCCCTTATTTAGGCCAATTTTTTGGGCAACGAGTTGAAAATAAACAATCTCGTGAATTAGTTATTGTTCTTCGTGTAACATTGATATGAGCCTGATTTATAACGCATTAAAGAGTACTGGAACAACTAAAAGCAGTATTACTCCGATGCAAATATTTCCAACCATCAGAGGAGAATTAGCAAAAAACACCGAGGGAAATTTTCATAGCCTAAAAATAGGGATTTTTAGCTTAATTGCTGTAGTTACCATAGTTACCATAGTTACCATAGTT
>JASFYQ010000119.1:0-3885 GCA_045047105.1 Pseudomonadota bacterium
TTATCACCAGAAATATTAGTGACTTCAGCCATGGTTAAAATAGTCAGATTAGGATTAGCCTTGGCTCTACGCTGATTGATTTCCATGCCACAGGTTGGGTGACATAATTTGGGAAAGTATTTGTGTAGTTGAACTACTCGTCCACCCACAAATGCGTTCTTTTCAATCAGTATTACTTGCTTACCAGCTTCAGCAGCTTCTAAAGCAGAGGTAATACCACTAATTCCACCACCGACAACTATGATGGTTTGATTTGTTGCAACAATATCCGTCATTGAATTCCCTCCAGAGCGGATTAAAAAAATTTTTTATCCGTAGGTTTTTTGATAGAATTCAAAAAGCGGATAATTTAACTCACGCATAATACGTCGAAGTTTAGTGATATTCGATACCTCTTTTGGGAGGGATTAGTTGAAAATATCCCCTAGATGAGAATGAGTATTAATCATCCACCCCAGAATGAGGCATCTTTCTCAATAAATTCGTGATATGGCATATAATGTGAGCCATCACATGAAAATGTCAGGCTAATTAGCCCATTAAAAATATTAATAGAAGCAGAACGTAAATAAAATGTATCATCTGCAATACGTAATTTTTGCATATTTTTAAGTATCAGTGGAATAATATCCTTGGGAATAAGCGCATCTTCAGGATACGTATACAGTGGATAAGCAAGGCATATATCGGTATCAAGTAAAGCTTCCTGATCTAAAATACGATAGCGATAGGGATCATCCATTACCCAGATAGTTGCTCGGCTGCTTGAAAAGTGGATAACTCCCTGAAACATTCCGCGTTCGGTTAATAATTCTTCTAAAATTGAAAAAACTTGCTCACTGTTTTTGTCCAACACACTTTCGATTCGGCTTTGCTGGAAAACAGTACTACGGATGGAAGGATCGCCCTTAATTTGCCGCCATTTTTTAGGTTCCTGATAGAGTTTGGTTATTTCTGGTAGGTCTCGTAGATCAAAATCAGCGCCTAAAAATCCCAGTGTAGTATTCTCATCTTTTATCACCTGGATAGCAGTTAATGAGGGTCTATGAGCTTTTAAGCTGATATAGGCATCGGAAAGTAAAAATCCTTCTGAGGGAACTTTTTCTTTCATATAAGGGCGGTTTGAGCGATCGCGAGCATAGTGCCCATCAATAATACCATTTTTGTCAACATTGTCACTGATTTGCAAACCATTGGCCTGTAAAACATAAAGGTAGCTGCAATTAGGAACCAGGGCAAATTCTTTTATCAGCTTATTATTGAGTTTATCCCTGTCCTGCCAGACAGACACACATTTATCAGCAATTAAATGCAGTGGTTTATAAAGTGATTGATATAATTCTGTACGCTGTTTATTTATGCTATTTTTCCATGCACTTTCCATTATTGTTATTATCTTTATTTAATGTTTTTTTACGAGTTAAAAATTTGAAATGAGTCCCTATTTACAGAATTTTCGAGTTTTAAGCCATATAATAAAGGTCAGCCCTAGTGACCCTGCAAAAATGATGGAATTATCTGACATTGTATAACTGAACAGCATATAGTCAGGAGCTATAGAGATCATTAAGTCCTGATCAGCTAAGCCTTTTTTAATCAGGCCAGTTACACCATAATATAACATGAAAATGGGTATTGGAAGGATTAAATAGACAGATTGTTCCAGTTTACGGAATAATCTATAGCGAGTTATTGTGAATAGCATATGCATTTTTCTTCCCCCTTAATATTGATACTATCAAGATAAATTATAGAAAAAAAATATGACAAAATGATGACACTTAAGCTGCTTTATCTCTTTTATTGACACTTTTTGAAATATTAATAATTTTTTTTTCAGTTTGGGGTGTTTCCTCAGAAGTTGTTTCTCTAGTATATGATATTTTTTCTTGTTTTCCATGTCGCTGGTATAAAAAATGTAAAACTTCATGGCGGCAACGATGGTATTCAGGACTATCCGATACCTCAAGACGTTCCCTTGGTCTGGGTATATTAACTTGAAGAATTTTACCAACGGTTGCCGCAGGTCCGTTAGTCATCATTACAATGCGATCCGATAATAATACGGCCTCATCTACATCGTGGGTTACCATCATAATGGTATTACCTAAAGTGGCCTGAATTTCCATCATTGAATCTTGTAAATGTGCTCGTGTTAATGCATCTAAAGCTCCAAAAGGCTCATCTAACAATAATACTTCAGGCTCCATCGCTAGTGCACGGGCAATGCCCACACGTTGTTTCATGCCGCCTGAAATCTCATCCGGGAGTTTATCTCCAGCGTGTTCCATATGTACTAATTCTAAGTTATGCAGGATCCACTCTTTCATCTGTGTTTTAGATTTTTTTCCTTTAAAAATTTGCTTTACTGCCAGCTCGACATTTTCGTATGTGGTTAACCAGGGTAATAAAGAATGGTTTTGAAATACCATTGCTCGTTCAGGTCCAGGAATGTTTACTTCTTTGTCATTAAGGATAATGCCTCCCTCTGAGGCTTGATAAAGTCCTGCAACAATATTTAACACAGTGGATTTTCCACAGCCAGAGTGACCAATAATTGAGATAAATTCCCCTTTTTTTATTTTTAAATTAACATTCTCTATGGCCCGAAAGGATCCCTGTGACATAGGGAAATCCATAGTAACCCTGGTAATGATTAGATGATTATTTTCCATAATGCTATCCTTTTAAATTGATGCTTTTTTCTAGGTTTAGGTATTGATTAACGCAAGGTTACTGATTTGTCCCATGATACTTTTTGTTGTAATAACAGCATGAAACGATCCAGAACAAATCCAATTAGTCCAATTACAACAACTGCTACCATAATTCGTGCTAAAGAATTAGCGCTTCCGTTTTGAAATTCGTCCCAGACAAATTTACCTAAACCAGGATTTTGTGAAAGCATTTCGGCTGCAATTAATACCATCCAGGCAATACCTAAAGATAAACGTAAACCTGTAAAAATCATTGGAATAGCAGAAGGTAGGACTATTTTTCTAACATGTGTCCACCAGCTCAGATTGAGGATCTTACTGACATTTTCCAGGTCCTTGCTGACATTAGTAACACCTACAGCGGTGCTGATAATGGTAGGCCAGAGGCAGCACAATAACACCGTAATAGCGGAGTTAAGAAATGCCTTATCAAACATTGGATCTTCGGAAACATAAGTCGCACTCACTATCATGGTAACTATGGGAAGCCAGGCCAGAGGGGATACGGGTTTAAAAATCTGCACCAGTGGATTAATTGCTGTATAGAGTGTTTTGCTTAAACCGGTAGCAATGCCAATGGGAATGGCAATCAGTGACGCCATTAAAAACCCTGTCATTACCGTATAGATACTGGTCATAATCTGGCTAAAAAAAGTAGCTGTTCCGGTATATGCTCTAATTTTTATTTTTGCATCAGGATTTTTTGCTAGTCTTGAAGCATTTCTTTTTTCCTGGCGTTGATAAAAGGCCTTTTCTTTTTGTTGTTCTTCCTGATACTCTTTAATTAACGTGATAAATTGTCCATAGACCTGATGGGGGCCTGGAACCGCACCTAAAGAGGTAATAACCCTGGGAGCCAGTGAGTGCCAAAGTAGTAAAAAAATAAATATTCCTACCAATGGAGTGATAATAATAGTTATTATATTTTTACTTTGAGTGTTTTTAAAAAAAGAAGTAAAAATAAAATATTGTTTACTATTATCTTCTATTGCTTGTGTATGCGTTGTTATGCTCATGATTATATCCTCGTGAAATAACATCATCTGACTGTGTTTTTCTTCGCTAGCTCCCTAGGAGCTTGTCCGAGAACATGAAGTCTACTGCAAAAAATCTGATTTTGGCCATTTTTTCCCATAATTATCGTTAAATATACCTATATTCGCCTCAA
>JASFYQ010000120.1:0-47924 GCA_045047105.1 Pseudomonadota bacterium
ATGGCGAAGGGGGGGAGATTCGAACTCCCGGAGGACTACAAATCCTCGCTGGTTTTCAAGACCAGTGCATTCAACCGCTCTGCCACCCCTCCATACAACTAAGTTGCGAGCTCTCTCACAAGAGAGTGCGAATTATATACAAACATTTTTCAAAATACTAGAACATTTTCAAAATACTTAAATAAATTGAACTAAATCTTGATTTATTATGTCTAATACCGCATATTTAGCTATATATGTTCTACCATTAAGCTAAAATTATTAATCCAAATGGAGATTTTTTAATATGTTAAACCAAAATATAGCAACTGCACCTCGTTCTCAAGAGGCTGTTTTTGCTACCAATAAAGTATTACGTAATACCTATACTTTATTATCTATGACCTTAATTTTCAGTGCCATGACTGCTGCTATTGCTATGATGACTAATGCAGCTCCAGTGAGTATATGGATAATGCTTCCTGTATTTATAGGTGGCCCTTTTTTAATTGAAAAATTGAAAAATGGTGTTGGTGGTCTGATAGCTACTTTCGCATTTACTGGCATTATGGGTTATATTTTAGGCCCCATACTATCTATGTATCTAGCTCTACCTAATGGCTCACAGATTGTTACTATGGCCTTTGGTCTGACGGGGGTTCTATTTCTTGGACTATCTGGTTATGCATTAACTACACGTAAAGATTTTAGCTTTATGGGTGGTTTTATTATGGTTGGCTCTTTAGTTTTGATTGTAGCAATTATTGCTAATATCTTTTTAGCAATTCCTGCATTTAGCCTGGCTATTTCTGCTGCAGTGGTAATGTTAGTCTCTGCTGGCATTTTATGGAAAACCAGCATGATGGTTAATGGCGGTGAAACCAACTATATTACAATGACAGTGGCTTTATATACTGATATTTATGTATTGTTATTACACCTTCTAAACTTATTACAATTTTTTATGGGTGGTGATGATTAATATTATTCGTTTATAAAATTTAGAAAGTCACTAAACCTGGTGCTTTTATTAGTGCCGGGTTTTTTTATGCCCCTTACTTACTCCTCTATCAGTTAAAATTTAAAGATAATGAAATTAGCCCCCCCACAATCCGAAGCTGAGCTATTACAACGGGTAAAAAATATTGCAGGCAAAACTCTGGCTCAATTAGCCCATTCCTGTAATTGGCCAATTCCGGATAATCTTGAACATAATAAAGGCTGGATTGGGCAGTTGATTGAACAATTATTGGGAACCGATGCAGGTAATTTATCCGAGCCTGATTTTTTACAACTGGGCATTGAATTAAAAACCATTCCCATTAAAGCCAATGGAACACCTGCTGAAACCACTTATATTTGTGTAGTTCCACTGAGTGAGCATCTGGGTCTGCAATGGCAACAAAGTTGTGTAGCCAAAAAATTACAACGGGTCTTATGGGTTCCCATTGAAGTAGATAAAAAGCTCCAGCTAGGGCAAAGAAAAGTAGGAAGTGGTTTTATCTGGAGTCCAAATCAACAGCAACAAACGGCACTACAAGAGGACTGGGAAGAGCTGATGGAATATGTTGCTATGGGGAATATTGAAAGCATAGATGCCCGCTATGGTGAATATTTACAAATAAGACCAAAAGCAGCCAATTCTAAAGCCCGCACTATGGGAGTAAGTAGCTCGGGTGGGTACTCTCCTACCCTGCCCCGTGGTTTTTATTTGCGTACCAGTTTTACTAAAGAAATAATAAAGCAATATAACAAGTAATAAGTTTTAGGCAATTAAAATACCATTTAAATGATCCACCTCATGTTGAATAACACGAGCTAAAAAACCTTCAGCATGGCCTGAAAAAGGCTTCCCCTGAGCATCATATGCCTGATAGCTGATGCTTTTATAACGTAACACTTCTCCTCTATAACCTGGGACACTTAAACAACCTTCAATAGTGCTTTCCATTTCATCTGATATTACTATAATCTGTGGATTAATAAACACCATAAGCGGTAATTTTTGCTGTCCTGGATACCTTGGATTATTATTTACTTCAATCATAATAATCCGCTGATCCACTCCAATCTGGTTTGCTGCAAGGCCTACTCCATGATTAGATCGCATGGTTTCAAGCATATCATCAATATGCTCGGATAAGCACATATCAAAACTACTAACAGCTTGTACTTTTTGAAGTAAAAAAGGGTTCCCTTTTTGTAAAATTGTTTTTATGGTCATAAATTAAGGCTACTATTTTTATACTTAGAAATAATGATAATTATTGTTTATAATAGAACATTCTGTACAACTATTCTTTTATTAATATATGTGATTCAATCTTATGTTATTTATTCAAAAAGTTAAATGCTCTATTTTTTTTACCAGCCTATTTGTTATCAACTTAGCTTTAGCTGGTCAAACAGAAGTTATAAATGTACCCGAACAAGCAATTGAGCTGCGACAGACCGAGCTTATACGCGCGGAGTTAAGTACCAAACCGTATAAATATTATGATGTGGAAGTTATTCTCTTTAAACATAATAACCCTTCGGCTATTAGTTCAGAATACTGGGAAACAATTGATGAGATAAATAGCACGGTAATGGAAGATGATACGGCCAATATTGATATTAAAACAGAACCATTAAGCACAAACATAAATAATAAAATCCTGGCAAATTATTTAACCAATAGTAAACAATTTAAATCCTTTGATAATCGGGTGAGTTCAATAGAGCAGCAGCAACGTATTTTAAACAAAGCTGCCGATCACCTCAGATATTCAAAAAAATATCAATTATTAGCACATTTAGCATGGAAACAGCCTGGTTTTGACAAAAACCGCGCTCAGGCGGTTAAGTTTATTTTTAGTGGTAAAAACCAAAACATTACTGGTCAGATTAAAATTATTCTTGCTCGTTACCTGCACACACAAGCGGCGTTTGATTTAGTTGAGGAAGTATGTAGAACCACTGAATTAGCCTCTTCTGATCAGGAAAAGGCCACTCCAGTAAAAATTGAAGTCAGCCCAACTACAGCACAACAAACAATAGCTGATTCAGCTGCATCCCCCCCTGCCAATCAAGCACCGGAGGCAGCAATTGTAAACAAGAAAATTACTAGCGAAGAAACAATTTGCCAGATGGAGAAAATTCAGTTTAAGCAAAGTAGAAAAATGCGAAGCAGGGAATTACACTATCTTGACCACCCAGTTTTTGGTCTTTTGGTAGAGATTACTCCCTCAGCTACAGCAGCAATAAATACCTCTGCAAAGATATTAAACCAACCTTCAACTACTTCATCAATAACGCTGAATGCACCAGTAAAGCCTTAATTTTATCCATACCCTGCTTTATGGTTGCTTCTATTTCAGTCATGCTAATTTCATCAGAGCTTAAACCTGCTCCCCAGTTAGCAACAAAGCTAATAGAAGCGTAATCAATCCCGATTTCTCTGGCCAGTGCCGCTTCCGGCATGCCAGTCATGCCTACAATATCACAGCCATCTCTTAACAGCCGTTGTATTTCTGCACTGGTTTCCAGCCTTGGCCCCTGCGTACAGGCATAAGTAGCATTTTTTTCAATATCCAGCTTTATATTATCTGCTGCTGCAATTATTATTTTTATTAGCCAGGGTGTATAGGGATTGGTAAAATCAATATGAGTGACCTGCTCTAAATTTTCAGCAAAAAATGTATGCTCTCGTCCATAGCTATAATCGATCAATTGATGGGGTAAAACAATACAACCTGGAGCCATCTTTTCAGAAATTCCCCCTACTGCATTAACCGCAATAATACGGTTGACTCCTGCCTCTTTTAGCGCCTGAATATTTGCCCTATAATTAACTTTATGTGGAGGAATATTATGTTTAAAACCATGCCGGGATAAAAATACTATTGGGCTTGGTAATTGCTTCTCAGTACAAAAAGAGCCAAATAATAAATCTGATGAAGGTTTGCCATAAATAGTTGATATACTTTCCTTACGATCTAAATTAAAAGTATCCTCAGAGGCCAGGCCCGTTCCACCAATAATAGCTAACATATATCCACTCTTTAATAATTAAAAATAAGGGCGGCTAATATAGCATGTTGTAAAACACAAATAAAACTGAAGTGACCATTTAATCTATATAAACAGGCTCTAATTTAGTATTTACATAAGCCAATATAAAAAATTAAATATAGCAGTCCTATTATTGCATACACCGATGGAGAATAAGGATATAGCTTACTCTACTACAAATTGCTCAGGTTTTTACCGAATAAGTATTTGATAAATTTAATACCTTATTAATTCAATAACTTAATATGTTAATATGTTAATATGTTAATATATTAACAATAAAACAATATTGACATATTAAGATTAAATTCTGATCCTGGAATAGCTTCTTAATCATGGGCTAACCAGGGGTGGATAAAAGAATAAAAACAGCAAGTTATTACTAATAGATAAAGTGGTATTTAATATTTCATTGTAAATATTATAGCTACAATTCAAATTTACAAGTGAAGGTACTGCCTTTGCCTAATTTACTGCTAATCTCTAATTCTGCATGATGGTGATTTAAAATATGCTTTACAATTGCCAGGCCTAAACCTGTACCACCATCATTTCTTGAACGCCCCTTATCTACACGATAAAAACGTTCCGTCAAGCGTTGGCAATGTTTAGTTGCAATACCTTCACCATTATCCTCAACTGAAAAATAAATGCTCTGTTTCTTTTGATACCAACGAATATTAATTTCTCCACCCGCAGGAGTATAGCGAATAGCATTTGCGATTAAATTAGAAAAAGCACTTTGTAATTCTTTTTCATTTCCTTGAATCATTAAACCCTGATCAATAAAGGTTTTAATCTTATGATTTTTTTGCTTGTTTAATAACCTGGCTTCACTGCTTAGCATTTCCACCATTGCAGGCACATCAACTAACTCAGTACTGACCGCTTTGGCTGAATTGCTTTCAAGATTGGATAAGGTTAATAAATCCTGAACTAAATTAACCATTCGCTTAGATTGTTGGCGCATGGACTGTATGGGATAGAGTAAGGTTGGGTCTTCGCTATAATGCTCTTCTAAAGTTTCCAGATAACCATTTATTACTGTTAGTGGTGTACGCAACTCATGTGATACATTTGCAACAAAATCTTTTCTGACTTTATTAATACGATAGGTTTTAGAGATATCTCTGACTAATAAAATTTGTAAATCATCACTATAGGGTAATAAATTTAGAGATAACATTTTATTATTATCCAGTGGCGATGGCAGTTCTAAATCCTGTTGTCTCTCATTGCCTAATAAAAAATTTGCAAATAGCTCATGATCAATAACCTGATTTATATCCATACCCAGATGCTTTTTCTTTTTTAAACCTAAATAAACACTGGCGTTTTTATTAAACCATTCAATTTTATATATTGAATTTTTGCTATGATTTAATATCAGGGCTGCATCTGGAATTGAATCAAAAAAATTACGATAATTATCTAAAATACGATTAAGCTTTTTGTGCTTAATAAAAGCCTTATTTTGCACCGTTTCTATTTGCATAAAAATAATCCGCCAAATCCCTAAACTTGGAGGTGGTTTCGAAAGTTGACCTAATTTAAACCAGTCCAATAATTGAAAAATAAAATAAATATGCCAGTACAGGTATATTAACAAACCTAAAACCAGTATTTGCCAACTACTACCTAAACCCGAACCCAGATAAAATAAGCCATACAAAACCAGAGAAACTACCATTAGCTCCAGAAATAGACTTAAAAAGGTTTTGGTTAAACTCATAAATAATCGGCTATTTACTTAATATATCTACTCATAAATTGAAAAACGATAACCACTACCCCGCACTGTCTGGATTAGTTTTTCTTGATTTACTTTGATTAGTACTTTCCTTAAACGTCTGATATGAACGTCTACAGTTCTTTCTTCCACATAAGCATCACCACCCCATACTTGATCAAGCAATTGTGCTCGAGAATACACCCGTTCAGTATGAGTCATAAAAAAATGCAATAATTTATATTCTAATGGCCCCAGATTTACATTATTACCCAAACAAGAAACTCTATGTGTTTGTGCATTTAACTCTAAATCAGCAACTTTAATTAAATCATTTTTTTTACCCGAAGTTCGCCTTAATAGTGCATTAATTCTAGCCATTAACTCTTTGGGAGAGAAAGGTTTAACCACATAATCATCCATGCCTGCAGCAAAGCCGTGAATTTTATCTTTTTCTTCCGATTTTGCAGTTAACATAATAATAGGGATATCAGTGGTCTGATTATTAGCCCGCAGCTCGGTAGCAAAATCCACTCCATTTTTACCTGGTAACATCCAATCTAATAAAATCAAATCAGGCTGCTGATTGGCAATAAGAATTCGAGCCTGTTTAACATCTTCCGCTTCTTGAAGTGTAAATTCACTATTAAAAAAAGAAAATTTAATCATTTCTCTAATAGCCTGCTCATCTTCTACAATCAAAATATTTTTTGATGTCATACTAATTTAGTCTCTTTAAAGCCTTAAGCATTTATCTCAATTTCCTGACTTATTTCACCACCTATTTTGGCATAATATACCAGTGATGCAATACTTAAGGCACGATCAGCAATTTTTTCTATACGCCTAACGGCACTTAAAACTTCTAAATATTCAAGGCTTAGCTCGGGTTGTTGGGTAGTTAAAGCAATAATTTCTTTTTCTATTTTTTGATAAATTTTATCAGTTTTATTTTCATCTAAATAGATTTTTTCAAATGTATTCTTAACTTCTTGTTCCGTATGTAAACTTATCATATCAATTGCCCCTGTCAAAGCAGCAACTGTTAATGTTTGCATAGGGATAAGTTGATCATAAATTTTACTCAACTCTAAGTCCACTCGAAAAGCATCAATAAATGTTTTAATAAAAGATCGACTATTACTACACACCCGCATAATTTCATTTGAAATTTTTAAATACGAAACCAATTCACGAAGATCATGTGCTTCTGGGGTATATAAAGATAAAGCAGTAACTATCTGATTATCCAAATTATTCGTACTGGCCTGTAGATTTCGTTTGGGCTGTAGTTTAATATTTTGTATAAATGAAACATCACGTGTTTCTAATGCAGACAAAATTATCTCATTCTTTTCTGTAACAAAACTTCCTAAATTAATCACTACTTCACGAATTTTTTTGAGTTTTTCTACTTCTGTTTTTAACATTTAAGATATCCTGCCTACTATCATATTTTTAGACTTTATATGCTCAGCTCAATAAAAATCTCATGATAAAATTCGTTATTAAGCAAATAATAATTTATTATTGATTGTATAAAAAAAATATTACAGAATTATTACAGCCTTTTGAATAGAATTAGAAAAACACTCAGATTAATACTCAAAAATATTATTTTAAAGAGCGGGTTTAATTCAGAATTACCCCTTATTGCTTAAGCTGATTATTAATATAACGTGTATATTTTTTTTCCTTAAGTTGAGCTAAATCAACAAGAATGAGACTATCAATACAATTATTAAAATCAGGATCTATACTAAAATCAATAAAATGGCAGCCGTTATCATTACATAAGTCAGCATATTGTTTGTATAATACAGGAACCTTAACATCGTATGCTTCCAATAATTTATTCAACTTGGCAAACGCCTGCTTATATGGATCATTAAAATAATTCTGCAAGGATGGATCAAAATGATACGGGTGGCGTGCTTTGGCTAGCGATTGCAACTGCCCCAGTTGCTGTTTATAAAATGACAGAATTAATTGTTTTGCTTCATCTGGATAAGCATTACTTAAACTAACTGGGCCAAATAAATACTTAATTTGTGGATTATCTCTAAGATATGCTCCTATACCATACCATAAATAATCAAGACTGCGCCCCCCCCAGTAGCGAGGCTGAACAAAACTTCTTCCCAGCTCTATTGCCGTAGAAAAATAATTTTCAAAGGAACTATCGAGCTTAAACAAGGAATGAGTATAAAGACCTTCAATACCATATTTACTAACAATATTGTCACATTCACCCAAACGATATGCCCCCACTATTTCAAGATCTTTTTCATCCCATAATACTATATGGCGATAATAGCTATCATAAATATCCAGATCCGCAGACATTCCAGTTCCTTCCTCTATACTACGGAAAGTTAGCTCTCTTAATCGCCCAATTTCTTGCATAACAGCGGAGCCATGGCTGTATTCACACAAAAAAATCACCTTTCCATCATTAGTCTCCCCCAGCTTTTTAGAAGCATAAAGAGCATATTTCAATGCCTGTCGGCTTACTGGATGTTTAACCGTTTCAAAAGTGCTAAACAATGGTTTTTTATTTTTCTTGCTGTTTTTATTTAATTGATACAGGTATTTACGAAAGCGTTGAGCCAGAACTTTATAGCCCAAATTCATGCTTTTGACGGAATTAATATCCACCACTTTACTGATATGAAAGTTTATTTCTTTGTTCTCTTTGTTGAACATTTCATGGATCAGCATCATAGTACCCAGAGGTTTATAAACAGCAGACAGGCTATAAAACATGGCTGAGTTTTTAGCATCAATCAAAATAGGTAAAATTGGGCTATTGGTTTTAACTGCCAACTTAACAAAACCCTGTTTCCATCTACCGTCTTTTATGCCTTTGGCGCTTATACGTGAGACCTCTCCAGCAGGAAAAATAATAATGGCCTGTTCATTATTCAGACAATCTAACATCGCTTTATATTGACGTTTTTTAAGGTTTTTATCTGAAAGGTTATCAACTGGTAAAAAAAGACTCTGTAAAGGTTTAACTTGAATTAATAAATCATTCGCCACAATACGTACATCGGCTCTAACCGTTTTAACCAACTTTAACAGAGCTAAACCATCCAGTGATCCAATCGGGTGATTGGCAACAATGATAACTCTACCTTCTGCAGGGATCCGATTAAATGAACGATTATTTACTCGATAACTAAAATTAAAATAATCTAAAATTTGTTCTAGAAATGCAAAACCACTTAAATGCTGGTGGGTTTCTATAAAGGCATTAATTTCATCCTCGTGTGTCAGAGACTTAAGCAATTTAAAAAAAAATTTACCCCCTGTCTGATCTTTAATTTTTGGAAACTTATCATTAATCATCTCTTCAATATTTATCATGGTGTACTATTTCCAGATTAAATTAATATACTCAGCTTGTTGCTTTTTATTTTGCTATATACAAATTACAGTGAGGTGTCAAAATAATTAAATATTTATGACAGAGTAGTTTAAACAATCAATTTTAATAATAAATTCATAACCATAAAAAAAATAACAGCATGGTCATATTTCTGTAATATAAACGCAACATTTCTACTTTATATTTGTAAGGAACTTAATTTAAAGGAATGAGATTAATGAAAACTAGAATAACGCTACTTGCAGCCTGCATTATGGGCAGCTGTACGGTATCATTTGCGAATGATACTCCCTTGATTTTTGATGATGTAGAAAATCCAATCAATGCTCAACAATGGTATAACGAAGGTTTATCCAGAGTAGAACAGAATAAAGCAATAGCGAGTGCAGCAAATACCAATGCTAATAGCAAGGCCAAAAATGTTATTTTATTTATTGGTGATGGTATGGGAATCAGTACACTCACCGCTGCACGTATCTTCTTAGGCCAAAAAAATGGCAATACCGGTGAAGAAAACGAATTATTTTTTGAACGTTTCCCCAATCTAGCACTGGCTAAAACCTATAATACCAATCAGCAGACACCTGATTCTGCAGGTACCATGACAGCAATGATGTCAGGCATTAAATCCGATGCAGGAGTAATCAGCGTGAACCAGGATGTAATCCGTGGTGATTGCGATAGTATGAGCAATAATAGCATTAATACATACACCCTACTGGAATATGCAGAAATTGCTAAAATGTCAACTGGAATAGTATCTACTGCTCGTATCACTCATGCTACACCAGCTGCTACCTATGCACATATTATGGATCGTAACTTTGAGGATGATCGCGACGCATCTAAATTTTCAAACCCAGGCAATTGCAAAGATATTGCCAGTCAATTAATTGATTTACCTCAATTTGCAGCATCATTTGGTTATGACTACGTTGATGGATTAGAAGTTGCTTTAGGCGGTGGACGTCGCAGCTTTATCCAACGTGTAGACGGTGCAGATCCTGAAGGTGGAGGCCAGGGTGAACGCGAGGATGGTCGAGATTTAACTCAGGAATGGTTATCAAAATATAGCAATTCAGCCTATGTGTGGAATAAACAAGACTTTGATAACATAGATACATCAACAACCGACCATCTGCTGGGTCTATTTGAAATGTCACATATGGAATATGAAGCAGATAGAGAAACTGATGCTGGTGGTGAGCCTTCTCTTAGTGCAATGACATCTAAAGCAATTCAGATTTTAAATAAAAATGATAATGGATTTTTCTTAATGGTTGAAGCGGGACGTATTGACCACGCCCATCATGCAACTAATCCTTACCGTGCAATGACAGATACGATAGCTTTTATGGATGCAGTAAAAGCAGCCTATAATGCTACTAATCCTGAAGAAACATTAATTATAGTAACCGCCGATCACAGTCATGTTTTTACTCTGGCAGGTTATCCAACCCGTGGTAATCCAATCCTGGGTAAAGTGGTTGGAAATGATAGCTCTGGAAGTGCTGAATCAGAGCCCCTATTAGCAAAGGATGGACTTCCATATACAACAGTTGGTTATACTAATGGTAGAGGTTTTCATTTATTACCCACTGGAGGAGATGCAATTTATGATGAAGCGATTAATGCAGGCCGTGCAGATTTAACTGCTATCGAGACTACCAGCCAGGGCTTTCATCCTGAAGTATTAATCCCCTTAAGCTCAGAAACTCATGCAATGGAAGATGTTGCAATTTATGCAACCGGCCCAGGTTCTTCATTAGTAAATGGTTTAATGGAACAAAATGCCATCTACCATGTTATGACTAAAGCTTTGGATTTAACTGCCCGAGTCAGTGCAGCAAATAAAAACATTACTCAATAATCCATCTCACTTTAACCACTAGCGCAGCTGGTACTATTTATAGTGCCAGCTGTTTTTTTATTTTCAGGATAAAAATCATGTATAAAAACACTCTATTTCTATTAAGTCTTTTTAGCTTATTAATAACTCCCATTCATGCTAAGGGTCTACCCGAAATAACCGCTTTATTTTCCAGTAATATAATGCATAAAGACGATAATAATAAACATTATTCTCAATGGTATATCTGGAGAACACATAATAAAATTGAAATTAGCCACAAACAAAGACCCTATGGCGAAATATGGCATAAAAGTAGCCATGGCAATGTAAGTTTTGAATGGATACGTCACGATAAAAAGTTCAAAATAATCTACCCTGAATCTGATCTCGCATCGCTTGAAATTCAAACAAAATGGCAGGGAAAAGCAACCATGATCAATAAAAAGCTACTCAGCTACCTAAGCCTGGTGGGAACTGGGACTGTAATGGGGCAAAAAACCGAACGATATAAAGGAAAAATTGGACAATATTCATTAGAAATTGAATGGATGCCGGCTATATCATTACCCGCATATATCAAAGAACAGTCCGAAGACAGCTTACAAGTAATAAGCATTAAACAGTTTTATCCTATTGGAAAAGCACCCTGGCAACGTATTAATAGTGATAATTATGATGATATGGACTATGCTGATATTGGTGATAATGAAGCCCATCCTGTAGCACGCTCACATATTTTTATGGGTAGCTTGACCGATAACCAGCATCATTAAAGCTAAAAATATTTATTCCAGCTCACATCACAGCAGCAAACTCTTACTATGCAAACTGCATGGGTAACAAGTAACTGGGCATTAAATAATTTTGTTACTGATCAAACACTCTGCCGGAGATTTATCTGCCAGAGTGTTTATTTATTATAAAAATACCGCTGCTAATCCCAAAAATACAAAAAAACCTAAGCTATCTGCAATAAAGGTTAGAATAACACTGGTTCCCATAGCAGGATCACGACCATAGTGAGATCGGATAAGAGGCACTGCTATTCCAGCTAATGTAGCCATTACAAGAATCAAAAATATTGACCCCATAACTACCAGCCCCAAAGTTATATTTTGATAAAAAACACTGATAAAAATTGCCATAATCCCTCCCCAGATAAAACCATTAATAAGGCTAATACTGATTTCCTTAAGCAAAAGTTGACGAATATTCGCTGCATTAATCTGCTCCAATGCCAGGGCGCGAATAATCAACATACTGGTTTGATTACCTGTGTTTCCACCAATAGCAGCAATAACTGGCATCAAAGTAGCAAGTGCTACCAATTGTAAAATGGTAGTTTCAAATACGGAAATAACACGGGTTGCAAGAAAGGCGGTAAAAAGATTCATAGCCAACCAGAACCAGCGATTTTTAGCACCCGTCCAGATACCATAAAAATGATCCTCATTCTCTGATAGGCCCGCCTGATTAAGCATTTTTTCTTCACTATGCTCGCGGGTAAAATTAATAACATTATCCACACAAAGCCTTCCCAGCAGTTTATTTTTAGCATCAACTACAGGGGTTGAAATCAGTTTATAACGGTCAAAGCTTTGCACCGCATCATTGGCACTATCATCAGGGGTAAAGGTTACAATGTGTTTATTCATCACCGAGCCAACCAATTGACTACCTTTGGTAGCTACCAGTTTTTGCAAGGGAAGCGCACCTTTTAGAACATTATTACGATCTACAACAAATATCTGGTTAGTTTGCTCAGGCAAATTTCCCAGGCGTTGGCAATAACGTAATACGGCTTTGATACTGATGTCCTCTCGAACCGTAATCATATTAAAGTCCATTAACGTGCCAACCGTATTCTCCTGATATGAAAGTACATCTTCTAATTGCTGGCGGTTTTTCGGGTTTAATGATTTAAGCAGCTGATTCACTACTTTATTAGGCAGATCTGCCGCTAAATCAGCTATTTCATCCGTATCCAGCTTTTCAGTAGCGGATACCATTTCATCGTCTGCCATATTAGCAATAAATATATTACGAATAGCATCAGGTAACTCCAGCAAAATATCACCGACCTTATCAGTATGGATATTTTCCCACACATAAAAACGCTGCTGCTGAGGAAGGCCTTCTAAAATATAAGCAATATCTGCAGGATGAAAGGCTAGTAATTTATGCTTTAGACGTTCACTCTGTTGCTTATGTAAAATAGAGAGTGTAAGTTCAGGGCGATGTGTATTTTTTGATTGTGCAATTTCTTCCAGATGTTGCGACTGAATAAAATGGCTAAGCTCAACTAATAACTGGGGTCGATTATCTTTTTTTTTATTTGTTTCTATAGAAGTCATTTAGAACATATTGTGGTATAAAAATATAATTTAGCTAATAGATATTAGCGTTCGCTGTTTTTTCTTATCTATTTTTGTTTGCCATTTTATACGGATATTAACCCGATTATCATTTTCATCTTGAAATGCTGAAATTTTAAGATGAAGTAGGCCCTCAGGATTCATAACAATAGTATCGTCTTCATCACTAAAGGTAAGCTCTTTTTTGCCAAAACACTCACATAAGGCCATTAAAATTTCCTGGATAGATTTGTTATCCTGAATGGATTCATGGCGAAAATCTGTTTTTAATTTTTTCATTTTTAAAGCCTCAAATTAAATTTTATGCTAAAGTGCTGAAGTTATTTCTGGCTGAAAAGTTTTTGTATAAGGAATATCAATACATAATCCTTCCACTTTTCCTTCCGGGCTGAAAATAGTGACTCCAGCCCCATTTCCAGGTAATTTTGCTTTGATCCGAGAATTTTTATCCAAAATAATATCACACTCAAAATGTAACATGCCTTTTCTTAAACTCAGCTGCTGCCCCTGTTTTTGATTTACATGGCCATGCACTACGGCATGAATCCCCATTTTATGTAATAGTTTCACACCTTTTTTTGTTAAAGGTAAATCTTTACTGCGATATTTGGTGCGAAACATATTAGCAATGCCTCCATAATAAAACTGGCAGGAGTCTTTTTTAAGTAAATCTTTATACAAATTATTAACACTTTCAACACCCGAATCATTTAACATGCAGGCCGCTTTATCGTCCAGTCCAGCATGGGCGAAGACAAATGATTGATCAACATGAATAAGTTGCATTTGATTAAAAAACCAATAAAACTCCCCTTCTGGTTGCATAAACAGCGCATAACATTTTTTTGCGGCCTTATAGGCCATGGATAAAGTAAGCCCGTATTGATTACAATTTTCTTCAAAACTAAACCATTTTTTATGTATTTTTTTTAGTTCAAGCGCATAGGCTTCACTAGAAAGTGTATCCAGAGTGGCATGTCGAAATGCATGCTGCCATTGCTTAGAAGGAAACAACAGCATCTGGTATTCTCTATTGCTCAGGTCATTTACTTTTTCTTGTTGCTCAGCAAGGTATTGATCATAGATTTCTTTAAGTAGTGGAATGATTTTTTTCCCCATTCGCACAAAAAAATGCTCTGAGGCTGTAGTATTACCCGGAGCTATAGATTTTAACCCAAGGTATAAACGCAAATCATGATTTCCTGCTAATAAAATAGTATCGGGTTTAAGCTCTATCAGCTTTTTTAAGGTACGTAATAAACGCAGATTACTTGGGCCTTTATCAAGACAGTCTCCACCAATCACCAGATGATTTTTTTTACCTTTAGCGGTTAAACTAAGCTCGTTTTTACTTATGTCTACGGGTTGAATGGTATCTGCCAAAATAAGCGAAGCTATGAGTGCATCTGCATCCGCATGTATATCTGAAATAAAATGAACTTCTTTATTTGGCCATTTCCAATTTGAAAAACGCGTAGTATGACGTAATGCATTTTTATATTCCAGCGTACTCAGAGGCATCTTATTTTTAGCGCTAACTATAGTCCAGTTACAATTATTTTTGCTTAAGTCTGGAATAACCCAGTATTTTTTTATATCTTTAGATAGTTGAGTAAAGGGCCAGTTCGACTTAAGCTTATTTTCAATAACACTATAAATTTCAATCATTGCATTTATTCTTTTTATTTAATACGCCGTGTTAATCAAAATTAACGACTTTTCCTGTTGACTGAAAGACTACACTTTCCGCTATATTAGTCACTCGATCACCGATACGCTCCAGCTGATGAATAATCCATAATTGGTAGGTGTAACATACTGCATTATCAGGATAATCCTGCATAAGTTTAAAAACTTTATCATTTAGATTATGTTCTAACACATCAATTTCATCATCTTTTAAAGCAACACTGGTGGCGTTTTTTGCATCTTCTTCTGCATAATCCACCATTATTTCATTTAACATAGCTACACACTTGGTTGCCATTTCAATAATTTCTGGCTCAAGATCTTGTTCATTTGATGGCAATTTGAGTACAATTTTTGCAATAGAAACGGCATAGTCAGCAATTCGTTCCAGCTCCTTAGCAATATTCATATCTGCTAATAATTCTCTTAAATCATGCGCTACAGGCTGTTGTCTGGCAATGACCTGAATACAGGATGCCTCAACCTCCTTTTGCAAATAATTAATCTCATTGTCACTTTTAATAATATCTTCAGCCATTGTCACATCAAGATGTTTATAACAACTGATTGCTTTATCAATAGCATTACTGCTCTTATACCCCATAGCAAGGACATTTTTTCTAATAGTACTTTCTTCTTTATCTAAATATTTTGCTAGCATGCTAACGCCTCCTAATAAATCATATTATTTTTAACCTGAAGTCCTTTTATTTAGGACAGATATAAGCCTACTTAATCTATATATTGCTGTTGTTGATAATTACGAACCTTCCATTTTCCAAATATATGTTGAAATTGTCCCTGCTGTTTAAGCTCAATATAAATTGGCTGAGCATGAAACATACTTAACTGGGCAATTTGCTCATATTCAAGTACACTCAGGTGATAAGCTGCATGGCGAAAGGCAGCTCCATGACCAACAAAGATCATTATCGTATCCTGACAAATCCGTGATTTTAATTGCTGCATTTTCTGAGCAATAAATTGTGCCACGCGTAAACCCGCATCCATTAGCGATTCAGCCCCCTGAAATGGTAGGCTATAATAACTATCTGACTTCCAGTTTTTTGGGGGACAGCTATAGCGTGGATCAGCTGTTAAAATATTTTCAATTTGAGTTATATTTAAATTAGCCACACAGCCCACACTGCGCTCAGTTAATTTTTCTGACTGGTTAATAGAAAATTCTACTGATGTAATTTTTCCTAATTCAGCTAGCAGACCTGCTCTGAGTTGTTGTGCTGTCTGCCATGCCCTAAGCAAAGCAGAACTATTTATTTCTGAATGAATAATAGCCTGCATCTGCTGGCAATCAGAAAGTATATTGCTGGCTACTTGATACGCCTGCTTAAGGCCTTTTTCATTTAAAGCAAAAGGTTGCATAGCACTAGGAACTCCTGGCAATTGCTGGTATTCACCATGGCGTAAAAATGCAGCTATTAATCTGGGCATTTTATAAAAAAAACCGTTCATAACAGAGCCTGCTTAAAGCATGAAAATCAATTCCCCCCCTGGCCTCATAAACATTAATATCTGCAAAAGCATGCAGGTATTTTTGCTCATCAAGTTGTTGCTGATACTGGTACATTTCACCTGAACTGGATTGATAAAAAGGCCCGGGGGATTTCATAATAGCAGCAAGCAAATCCCTACGTTGCTGAAGATTAATTTTTACCAGTTGTACAGCGTATTGACTTTTTCTATCCCAGTTTAAAACTACAAAATTTTTGATTTCAGCCTGGTATTGCACCCTATCAACCCCATAACATTGCTCAATCATTACATCGTATTTTTCTTCTAAATCCCATAGTTCAGAAACTGGCATGGATAATATTTCATGGCGTTTGGATGAACTAAGAAGATGGTATAGTTTAGTGTTATGTACAATGGTTCCAGGGTTAACACGGGGCTGTTTAGGAATACCTGAGGCCATAGTTTTATTACCATCTTTAGTAATAAACAATCGGTCATTAGATAAAAATTTGCTTCCGTCCTGGTGTAACATATGCAACATTAGAGTGGATTTTCCACCTCCTGAAAAACCCGCCATTGCAATAGCTGAATTTTTATATACCAGACCAGCAGCATGGCAAATAACAGCTGACTGGTTTTGCACCTTGTTCATATATTGGGTATTAATAAAATTTATAAGCTGGCTTTTATTGTTAAGGCACTCCCCTGCAGCAATTAAAAATTCCTGACTTTGTAAAAAAACCATTCCCGTTCTCACTTTTCTGAGTATTCTGGCCTGTGCTCCAGTTGCTACACCATTTATTTCAGAATAAAAGTCATAATAACTATCCTTACGTCCCTTTTTATTCCCATCTCTAACCCAGTCCTTGTAGTCAATATCAAATTCCAGATTATCTCGTTCAATGGCTAAAATTTCTATATCTGCTTTAACTACCAGGCTCTCTATAACAATCTCTGAGAAATAGTATTGGCAATATTCCAATAGCTCCGATGAATTAGAACGGATATTGATAATAAAATTATTTATATCCAGATTTATGGATAGTTCACAAAGTTTATGGTTATGAATAAATAACTTGGCAACATCATCCAGATTGTTTGGCAATAAAAACATCAGTTATTCCTCAGGCTAGTTATGATATGGTCTGTATACAGACTGGCTGCATCAATATTTGCTCCTTCCAGAGCTCCTCTAAAGCCACCAAAAGCAGAAACCTCAAACACTTTGGGCCCCTCTTGCGTTTCAGCTATGTCCACAGTGGTATAATCCATATTAAAAAGATCCTGAGCTTTCCTGGCGATATTAATAATTTGCTCTGAAGGTGTGTAGGATTCATACTTGCCACCATTATGGATAGTGGTATTCCAGGAATCACCCTGCTTAACCCGAGCATATGTGCCAATATAAATTCCGTTTAAAAAAATCAAACCCAGATCTTTGCCTGGCAGCTGCATATATTTTTGGATATACAACATTTGATGATTTTTTTTAAACTCTATAAGCTGCCAATAGATATGTTTCTTTGAAGAGCTGCTATCGACTTTAACCATACCCAGAGCCTTAGTGGAAAATAACGGTTTAAGTATCACACTACCAAATTCCTTTACTATATCATAGGCTTTATCTACATTTTCGGTAATCGCTGTATCTGGCATAGGAATATGGTGATTACGCATAGTAACGGTGCAGCTAAGACGATCTAATAAACGTATTATTCTTTCAGCCGAGCTAAAAACTTTCACTCCCTGATGTTCTGCAATGCGTAACATTTCTAGACGATCAAGGGTATTTGCATTGTATTTAGAGCTGATTTTTTTAATTACCAGAGCATCAAAATCACATAAATTTTTGCCATGATACAAAAGTTTATTGTGTCTTAAATCCAGACTCACATCACACATATCAATAATCTCACGGTGCCCAGTTTTACTTGCAATGGCATCCGCTAATATTTCAGTAGACCATTTACCAGGTTTACCAATGACTGCAATTTTTTTCTTAAATAATGAGTTAACCAACAAAAATATCCTCTATTGCTAATTTAAACTGTTTTGGCTGTGTTAAATCTGCCTTTATAACTTGTTCTATAATATAACGTGAGCGATAAAACATAGCTCGAGCCAGCGATTTATCAAGAATAAATCGAGTGGATGTTACAAAAGAACGAGCTAACCCAAGTGCTAATCTTAATTCAAATGTTTCATCATTTTGTTTTTTTGCAAATTTTCTGGCAAAACAATAAAAACTATAGGCAAGACTAAGAATTTTATGACGAATAGGTGTATCTAAAATTTGCATACGATAATTAGAGACCATAAATACCGAAACATCCTGAACATAATCCATATATTTTGAACGATGTAGATCAATAAAATTAATTCGTTTTTGTTCTGGCTGGTAAATAATATTATCCAGATTAAAATCTCCATGAATATAAACAGCAAAAGGTACTGCTATTTGCGCTTCAATTTTTTTTGCTTGCTCGACTAATTCGGCAAATGAAGTTGCCTGGTATTTTCCAATTGTTTCTTGTGCATTAATAAATTCAGGATGCACAGCATATACATCATCCAGTCTATGCAAGAGTTGTTGCATAAAATGTGCTTTACTGCCCTGTTCACTTTTGCTCTTAAGCCAAATATTCTGTAGTGTTTTATTCAGTTGTTTTAAGGCCTTTTTTAAAAGCTCAGAAGACGACGTTATTAATATTTGCTCAAAAGTTAAACCATCCAGATGTTCAATTAATAGGGATGCAGATTGTCCCTGTTTATGGTAATTTAATACTTTGGGTGCAATGCCTGGATAGATATCATGCCAACTTTTTATACCCTTTCGTTCTTTCTTTAGTTTATGTTTTTTCCCATCTTTATATATTGCCAGATATTGATTTTTTTCTTTATCTAAACTTAATCCTGAAATAGCACTACCAGAGCGTGTTTGTGCAATTGTTTCGACTAAAATATTGGCGTCCTGAGGAGTATTTTGTTCTTCTTTTAACTGCTCGATGGAGAGTTGTAAAAAAAAGTAACGCTCAAAATTTATGGAGTGGCCTAAATTGGCAGAAATAATTGCTTCACTAATATTTAATAACTTTTCAGCTATATGCTCAAATTCATTAATAACAAATAAAAAAGCTATGAGTGATTCAGTATCTGTTTCTTGTTTTAGCAAACTAATACTTTCTTCCATTAATAGCGTACATTTTTTATCTATTTTTTTTTTCACATGACCAATTTTTATTGCTGACTCAGTTAGCCCTTCAAATATTGCTGGTTCAATTAAATACAGACTGTTTTCCACTTGTTTAATAAGTTGGGTAAGTTCATCCGTTAAGTGAAAATACTGTTTTTTTATGGCGGAGGATTTTTCAATGCAAACACGACAAATATCCGTTATGCGTTCCAGATTGGTTGCAATCAGCTCAATTGATTTGAGTGAAACATGTTCAAAACCCGTTAAGTTTTGCTCGGTATAGTGACTCAGACAACTGTTATGGATACCCATTTTAAGATTGTATACATAACCATTACGTTGCGATATCTGGTTTTTAAACTTATCTGCATGCGTATCAAAATAAGCGTTTAAACTATTTAAATGATGCCTTACCTCAACAATTAAGAAGTGTAAATTATCACTAATTTTTTTTGGTAATTGCATCAGTGATACTCCAAAATTTTCTATTATTTGTAACTAAAAGTTACACCGTAGCTGTTATTAATTATTAGCTAAAGTGTTAAGCATTTAAACTTTACTAATCTCCCCCCCTACTTTTGCATAATGCATTAAAGATGCAATACTCAGGGCTCTATCTGCTATTTTTTCCAGGCGTCGTAATGCTTCCATAATATCTTGATAATCTTTTGACAAAGAAATATCTTCAGTGGTTTTCCTTAATAGACTTTTTTCTATAATTTTATACAGATCATCGTTATTACTTTCTTCTACTACAACGGCTTTATAATATTCATTAACTAATTTCTTATCTTCAACATCAATTAATTTTAATGCACTTACTAAGGCATTAACTGTTGATTTTTGTAGGGGTATTGCGTATTCAAGAATAAATTCTTTGTCCACCTCATTAGATAGGCTTTGAGGAAAATCTCGAATAAAAGAATTACAGCTATTTGCAATTCGATCAAACTCATTAGTTACTTTTAAAAAAGCAATTAACTCTCTTAAATCCCTGGCTTCTGGGGTATATAGTGCAAAAATATTAATAATTAAATTATCAATTTTATCAATGACTTTATATCGTTCCTGTTTGGAGTGTTTTTTTATTTCAATAAATTCAGATGGCTCTTTATTATTACAATTTTTTAATGCGCTTAGAATCTGTTTATTCATATCTAAAAGAGAGTTTCCTAAACCCATAATTTCTTCTAAAATACTCTGCATTTTTTGTTTTTCTGTGGGTAACATTAGCCATACCTGCCTGTAATATAATCTTCTGTTTTCTTTTTTTGTGGATTGATAAAAATAGTCTCTGTATCAGAATATTCTATTAAATCTCCAAGGTGAAAAAATGCCGTATAATCTGCTACTCGCCCTGCCTGTTGCATATTATGGGTAACAATAATAATGGCATATTTTTCTTTTAGCTCCAGCATTAAGGCTTCTATTTTCTCAGTGGAAATTGGGTCTAGTGCAGATGTGGGCTCATCCATTAAAATTATATCGGGTTGCACAGCAATGGTTCGAGCAATACATAAACGTTGTTGTTGGCCCCCAGATAATGAGGTGCCAGGGTCTGATAATTTATCTTTTACTTCATTCCATAATCCTGCTTGAATGAGTGATTTTTCTACCAGTTCAGAACATTCAGCTCCTCTTCTTACAAAGCCATGTTTAATTGGAGCATAAGCAACATTTTCATAAATCGACTTTGGGAAAGGATTGGGTTGTTGAAAAACCATTCCCACTCTCTTGCGCACAGAAACTTCATCTACATCCTTGTCATAGATATTTTTTCCATCAATAATAACTTCTCCTTCAACACGCACACTATTGATCAAATCATTCATGCGATTAAGACAGCGTAAAAATGTAGATTTACCACAGCCCGAAGGCCCTATTAAAGCGGTAATTTTATTTTTATATAAATCCATACTAACATTGTGTAACGCATGGTTATCACCATAATATAAACTTAAATTATTCACCTTAACTTTGGTTTCGTATTGCTGTTTAGTTGTTGCTTGTTCAGTTTTCATTATTAATTACCATTGTAAATTTTAATTTATAAATACTTAAAACTATTTTTATTGCCAGGGGCTGTTGTATCGTATAAATTCTATTTTTTACCATTTCACTTCAAACTTTTTCCTTAGGTATATAGCCAGCGCATTAAGCGAAATTAAAATGCTCAGCAGTATTAAAATACCTGCTGCCGTACGTTCAACATAGGCTCGTTCTGGCATTCCTGCCCAGGTAAATATCTGTGCCGGCATAACGGTTGCTGCTTCAACAATAGAACTGGGGGTATCAGGAATAAAGGCTATCATGCCAATAATAATTAACGGCGCGGTTTCTCCCATAGCCTGAGCCAGACCAATAATTGAACCAGTCATAATACCTGGAAAAGCCAGCGGTAAAACATGGTCCTGTACTACTTGTACTTTAGTTAAGCCCAACCCATAACCTGCCTGGCGAATACTATCAGGTACACTGCGTAGAGCTGCTCTGGCACTCACAATAATAATTGGCAGAGTCATTAGAGCTAAAGTAAGCCCTCCCACCAGAGGAGAACTTCTTGGTATTCCAAACAGGCTGATAAAAACGGCAAGTCCCAATAATCCAAATAAAATGGAGGGAATCGCAGCGAGATTATTAATGTTTACTTCAATTAACTGTGTCCAGCGATTATCTACTGCAAATTCTTCCAGATAAATAGCCGTCATAACACCTAATGGAAAAGCGGTGAACATGGTCACCAGTAGGGTAAGAATTGAACCAACAACTGCTGATTTTAAGCCCGAATTTTCTGGAATTTTAGAGTCACCATGCGTAAATAAAATACTATTAAATTTTAATTCGATTTTTCCTTCTTGTTTCAATTGGCCAATAATTTTCAGCTCTTTACTTTTGATTTTGTAATAATGCCCTTTCAGATATTGGTCTACCTGATGGTTTAATAATACCCAGGTTTCTACGGTAGTGCCCATCAGAGAAAGATCTTGTTCTACTTGCTTAGGAATATCTCTTAACCAGGCTCTACTCACAATACGACGATATTTTTTATCAATAGCTGAGCGGGTAGATTGCAGACTTTTTTGATTATAGCTTACATCAATTAACACATAGGCTTGCTGAAATGCTGGCGTGCCTTTATAGATCATATCGGCTAAAAAAAACACCAGAAAACTAATCGCAAAAACAATACAGGAAATAGTAAAAATCTTAAATCGTTTGGCACTGGCGTGACGTTTTTTTAAACTCGGGTCATAAAATGGATTAGTCGTTTTCATAGTGTATTAACTTTGTATTTTTCTTTAAATTTTCGGATTAAAGCAACGGAGATAATATTTAAAATCAGAGTAACAAAAAATAATATCAGACCAAGTGCAAATGCTGATAAGGTATCCGGGGAGTTAAATTCATTATCACCTACCAGGGCATCTACAATACGCACCGTAACGGTGGTCATATCTTCCAGCATATTCCATGATAAATTGGGTCTTAGTCCTGCAGCCATCACTACAATCATGGTTTCACCCAGAGCTTTAGATAAACCTAATAAGGCAGCTGAAATAATACCCGGCATGGCAGAAGGTATAACCACCGATTTAATGGTTTCACTCATAGTCATACCCAGCGCTAATGAAGCTTTTCTTTGTGAATCAGGAACTGCACGTATAACATCGTCACTGAGCGATGAAATAACAGGAATAATCATAATGCCCATTACCACGCCACTTGCTAAAGCACTATTAAACGAAGCATGAACACCAAACATTCCAAAAAAATTAACAATAAGTGGGGCTACGGTAATTGCAGCAAAGAAGCCATAAACAACCGTTGGAATGCCGGCTAAAACTTCAAGTAAGGGCTTGAGTTTATTACGCAGTTTGGGAGATGCATACTCACTCATAAAAATGGCACTACCCAGACCAATTGGCATAGCAACCGCCATAGCAATAAAGGTAATCATAAAAGTACCAGCAAAAATAGGCAGGGCTCCAAATTTACTGTTTTCTACTCCTGGTGACCATTCTATTCCTGTTATAAAGTACCAAAAACTTCGCATTTGAAAAAATTCAATTGCTTCAAAGAGTATGGAGAATAACACCCCAAAGGTTGTTAAAATAGAAATGGTTGCTGCTAAAACAAGCAATATTTCTATCAGTTGTTCCTTTAGGATATTAAATTTGTTCTTTGGTTCAAATTTTTTCAAGTTGATCCCACTCTCTAGATTATTAACTAATACATCGTATGACAAAGTACACTCCAGGTTAGAAAAATTTACTTTGGCATCAGATTTAAAATTCCAGTTGATTAACAGAGTTTATTTAATAAACTCTGTTAATCAACTGGATTTAAATTACTGATTTAAAATAAATCTATTTTTTAGTTAAATCATCTAAAGTCAGCTTATGGTGTTTTGCAACATTTGCTCTAATAGTTGTTCTAGACTCATTAGGCAGTGCAATTAAACCAATTTCGCCCAGTATACCTTCAGGACCAATCATGTCTTCTTTCATAAATAACTCTACGTATTTATCCATTGCAGGTACATCTTTTCTATGCGCGTTTTTAATGTAGAAAAACAAAGAACGAGAGATAGGATATTTGCCACTTGAGATAGACTCAGGTGTTGGAATAACACCATTTATTTTAGCAGCAGCCACTTTGTCATCATTTTCAATTAAAAAGCTATAACCAAAAATACCAATAGCCGCTATATTTTTTGATAACTTTTGTACAATTAGATTATCATTTTCACCTGATGGTACGTAAATGCCATCCTGTCTTATTTTATGGTATTTTTTATATGCCTTGTTTTTTACCTTATCTTTTTTATACAAAGAAGTATAAGCAGGCATTTTTTTAGTCAGGCCTTTCATAATCATATCTTCAAATGCATCACGAGTTCCGGAGCTGGTAGGAGGCCCATAAATAATAATTTCCCTATCAGGAAGAGCTGAATCTATATCACTCCATTTTTTATAGGTATTTCTTACCAGACTTTTGCCATCCTTAGAGGGAACTTCTTCTGCTACGGCGAGAAGTAATTGTTTTTTTGTTAAAGATAAAGCCTTGTTATTTTTATTTTGAGCAATCGCAATTCCATCGTAGCCAATAACTGCTTCAGTAATATCTACTATACCATTTTTGCTACATAATTTAAATTCTTTGACCTTCATGCGGCGTGATGCATTAGTAATATCAGGTGTATCTAAACCACTGCCTTTACAAAAAAGCTTCATACCACCACCAGAACCGGTAGATTCAACAACAGGTGTTGGGAATTTACTGGTTGCTCCAAACTCTTCTGCAACAGAGCTTGAGAAAGGGTATACAGTGGAAGAACCCACAATACGTATTTGCTCTCTTGCGTGTGCAATCTGAACGGTGGTAGCCAATATTGCTGTGGTAGCAATTAAAGACAAAGAAGATTTATTTAATTTCATAATTTAATTCCATCTATAATTAAGGTTAAGCTTCATTATATTGGAGAAATATTACAATTTTATGACAACCTGAAAAGCAATTAAAAAGTTCTTATAATTCAATATGGCGTGTTTTATATAATCATATCTAGCATTTTTAAATGCTAAACAGAGCTATGCTTGAAGGAAAAAAATTGAGAAAAATAATACGTAGATAATGACCTAAAAAGATAACTATCAGGAGGTAAAAAATAGTTATTTTAGCAAAAATATTCTAATGCTTACAAAAAGTGCTTTGGTAATTTTTTAATCGAACCAGCCCAACTTCTTCTAATAAGTAGTAACATTCTGCAAAAGCCTCCATAATATTTTCAGCGCTTTGGTATAAGGGCAACGCCTCTCTTAATTGCTCTTTATTTGATACCAATCCTGTTTCTAATAAATAATTTTCAATACAGGGATGGTTCAAACAATCAGCAAATTCATCAACTATACTTTTATTAATATTTTCATTAATGGGCTGATCATCAATATACAGGCTTTTAATTCCCTTTAAATTTTGTATTAGTTCATTCTTATTCATTGGTATTTAATCCTTTTAAATTTAAGCAGGTTCAAGGCGAACTCTATACCATAAATATGACAATATAATTACAGATAAATAAAAAAATTTTGCGACTCAATCAATACTATTGTAACAATTCTGTCATATTGCTATTGTAAGCTTGACTTTTAGTCTAAGGAGAAATAATGAGTATAAAAGTAGCAATAAATGGATTTGGTCGAATGGGCAGGCTGGCACTAAGAGCTGGCTGGGATTTTCCTGGATTTGAGATAGTGCATATTAATGAGAATGCAGGTGATGCAACCATAGCCGCCCATTTATTAAAATATGATTCCGTACACGGCATATGGGGGCACTCTGTTTCAGCAAAAAAAAAATCCATTGTTATTAATGGAAAAAAAGTTAGCTATTCACAAAATACGGAAATCAAAGATAGCCCATGGCAGGACAATGATATTGATCTGGTGGTTGAATGTACGGGGGCATTTAAAAGCAAAGATGCTTTAGCTCCTTATTTTAAACAAGGTATTAAAAAAGTTATAGTTTCAGCACCGATAAAAAATGGCCCTCTAAATATTGTGATGGGAGTAAATGATGAAATATACGAGCCTAAGCAACATCAAATAATCACCGCATCCTCATGTACAACCAACTGTATTGCCCCAGTAGTTAAAGTTATTCATGAAAATTTTGGTATAAAACATGGAACCATTACTACTTTACATAATATTACCAATACCCAAAGCATTATAGATCAGTACCATACGGATCTTCGTCGTGCTCGAAGCAGTGGACAATCCATGATCCCAACCAGTACGGATTCAGCAACCGCTATTAGTGATATATTTCCAGAGTTACGAGGAAAGCTCAATGGTCTGGCTATACGCGTCCCACTGACTAATGCCTCTTTAACCGATTGCGTTTTTGAAGTAAAAAATAAGGTCAGTGTAAATAAAGTAAATAGTGCTCTTAAACTGGCTGCAAAAACAACACTTAGAGGAATACTTGGTTTTGAGCAACAGCCATTAGTATCTTGTGATTATACTAATGATACTCGCTCCAGTATTATTGATGCCCCGTCAACATTAGTGATTGATGGTACTCAGGTTAAAATTCTGGCATGGTATGATAATGAAATAGGTTATGTAAATCGCATGATGGAACTGGTTAAAAAAATTGCTTTATCAATAAAAACATAAATATTTTAAATGACTGATTAAATAAAACAGTTTTTTGGGGTGCTAACTAATCTTTTTAATTCTAAACTATTGCAAACAAGATTCGGTATCTTTAGATGTGGGGTTTTATTATATGCCTAACGCCATGGGACGCTTATTAGCGTGCGCTATTATCAGGAGTAATATTTCAATATTGTGGCCTAGAAGCCTGCTTACTTATTTCTTCATTATTTTTATTTATAACTATAGTCATATCTATTCAACTTCCATGGAATAAAGACCAACTTCCATTCTGATATGCTCATATAAAAAAAACACCGTAATTTACAAATAAACCCATTATTTTACCCACAAAATCTGTTGATAACTTTGTGCATAAGTAGTTAATTGTGGCCGAGAAGGTATAAGCCACGGGCTTATTTATAAATTGGTTAATAATTTAACAGTAAAAATCACCTTTAATTATATACCAATAAATCAATAACTTAAAAACATCAATATTTTCCTGTTGACAATAGATCTCGATTAGAAAGCTCTTATATTTATTTTGACCAAGATTTAAGCAATTGTGAATAAAACAAGCACTTAAGCTAACCTTATAATATGTAGTTTATATATTTGCCTTAAGTTTTTTCTATTCAATCAAGCAAAATATCAGAAACAATTACTAGCTATGTTAAACTCATGGAAACTTATTTATAGAGAAAATTATGGAAAAACATTATTCAGAACACAAGGTAAAATTACATTGGCAAAAAGAAACCGAATCTTTTGCATATAAGGATTATAATCGAGAACATGATCTAATTTTTAGTGATAAAACAATAGTTCGTGCTTCATCTGCACCACAATTTATGGGAGACCCAGATGCGGTAGATCCAGAGCAATCCTACGTTTCTGCCATTGCCAGCTGTCACTTATTATTTTTTATTGCTTTCTGCTCTAAAAAAAGATTAAGTTTGTTGGATTATAAGGACAGTGCTATAGGTATTTTAGAACCCAGTGAGCAGGGAGCTCTTTGGATAAGTAAAGTTATTTTAACACCTCAAGTTACTTTTGCTGCAGGAGAAAAGCCAGAGAATGAGGAGTTAGAGCGTTTACATGCAATGGCACATAAAAACTGTTTTCTTGCTAACTCGGTTAAAACTGAAGTAGTTATAGAAGTGAGTTAAATCTAAAAATTTGAACTTGGTATATATTTTAGCAACTCAGGTTAAATTTTAGGAGGCTGATAATTTGTTATCTGCATTATTATAGACAGACCCAAACAATTTAAATTCTCAGCAACTTTCTTAACTTAAAATTCTCTATTGCTCTTTTTAAAACACCAAAACCGCTGCACTCTTCATCCTGAATAGTCATTATCTCTTCTCTTATATATGCATATTTTTTCCCCAAAAGCAGTCTATAGAGGCTGGGATTGGCTTTGTCATATTCTATATAATAATCCCCTCCCTTTATCTTGACAGCTTTGCATATCTAAAGCTATACTTTAGATATGCAAATGTTTATATCCAGAAATAAAGAAAAACTTATTAAAAAACACTTACAATCTTTTCCCTGTGTTGCTTTATTAGGTTCCAGGCAAGTAGGTAAATCTACTTTGGCTAAGTACATTATTTCTAAAATCCCTAATTCATTTTATCTGGATTTAGAAGATCCTCGTGATATGAATAAGCTCAGTGATCCCATTACGTTTTTAGAATCTAATAAAGATCGCTTAATTTGTATTGATGAGGTACAACGATTTCCCGATATATTTCAGGTATTTCGTAGTTATCTGGATAATAATAATCGTCCGGGGCAACTTTTATTACTAGGCTCTGCATCTAAGGAAATGATTAGACAAAGTTCTGAAAGTTTAGCAGGTCGAATTTCATATATTGAAATCAGCCCTTTTGTTGCTGATGAAGTTGGAGAGCTAAACCGTTTATGGCTACAGGGTGGTTATCCCAAAAGCTATCTAAATGATACTGAAATAAGCTTTGACTGGCGACTAAATTATATCCGAACTTTTTTAGAAATGGATATTCCTTCTTTAGGTATTAAAATTCCTGCAGAAACCTTAAGAAGATTTTGGAGTATGCTGGCACATCTCAATGGCTGTTTATTAAATAGTGCCAAACTTGCTTCATCTATGGGTGTGAGTGCGCCGACAATTAAAAAATATCTGGATATTTTAGAAGGTACCTTTATTGTCAGGCAATTAAAACCCTTTCATACCAATACAAAAAAAAGATTAATAAAATCTCCTAAAATTTATATCCGTGATAGTGGCCTGATTCATTGCTTATTAGGCATTGAAAGTTATAATGACTTACTTGGTCATCCAGTTCTTGGCACCTCCTATGAATCTTTTATTATTGAAAGTTTATTACAAAAGTTTCCTCGCTATAACGCTAGCTTTTATCGCTCCTCAAGTGGAGCAGAAATTGATCTGGTATTAGAAAAAGCCAATCATAAAATTGCTATAGAAATTAAATCGTCCTCCACTCCTACTTTATCTCAAGGGTTTTATGAAGCACAGAAAATAATCCAACCCGATAAATCATTTGTAATTGCACCTGTTAAAGAACCTTATCCTTTGAAGCATAATATTTGGGTTTACAATTTACAACATTTGTAAAAATTTTTAGGTGAAAACATCACAAAAGTTTACTATAGTGCTATTATTTTTTATATTTTTGCTATTATTTTTTATTAACTCGAGTGCTGTTTCACTTGCTGCGGGTATTAAACCTGCTCGGCAATTTCAAAACCATTATTAGTCTCTCTAATCACTTTTAAACGCTTTTCACCCTGAGCACTTATTGGCTGACCATAAACCAAAACACAGACACTTTGTTGTGAGCCACGCCCTACCCGCCCTTTTTTTATTATGTTTTAAAATCGGTTGCACAAGAAACCGTAGATATAACAGTTGCAATTAAATTAAAGAAATAAATCTAAAAACTACTCTTTATCAATAAACTCGGTTGCAATTTTAATCAGAAACAACTTGATGGTATAGCAAAATTACTAATGCTAGGTTGACAGTCATTAATCAGTTTGTTTAATCAGGTTACCGTCAAGAAAAGATTCATTTTGATGTCTCATGGTTTAGTCATACCATCCAAAATTATTTTCTCAAAACCAGAACTATCTGCAAACTGGACACACTCAATGGCTTTTGCAATATAAAACTCAGGGGAAACGGTTGAGTAATCAATAAATTTATAACCATTAAAGGCCACAATCATATCAAAAAACATTCTGGTCACTCGCCCATTTAATTCATAAAAGGGGTGAAGTGCATTTAGCTCACACTTGTAATAGGCTATTTTTTTAACAAAATCAATTTTGGCAGTCTGCTCAAAATCTTTGAGGTAATTATCTTTTTTTAGATCAGTAAATATTTTTTTAGAGGATGGGACTAAAAACTCACCTTGGCAAAATCGACTTTCACCTTTTGCCATATTAAAGTCTCGATACTGTCCTGCCCACTCATACAAACTTTCAAAAGTTCGTTGATGCAGTTGTCGATAATAATATTCATCAAAAATAGTATTTTCATCTAATTCATTAAAAAAAATTTCATAAGCTTCTTCTAATAGCTCTTTCTCTAGCTCATGAATTGCTTCACTATTTTTTATATTAAACTTATTTTTAGGTATCTCTGTATCTTCATAATAAAGAGAGCTATTTTTTAGCTGATACTTTGATCCCATATTTCTCTCTTATCAACTTCACTTCACTAACAACTTTACTAGATACATCTGCATAACCTTCAATATGCTGAGTTGTTTTAATTATTTTAATTAACTCTTTTTTATCTAATGGATACTTACTCATGTGGAACTCCCTTTTGTATTATTCTAGCATATTTCCCAAATATATTTAAGGCTCACCTAAGGGACAAGACATTTATTAAAATGGTACAGAAAATAATGAGATCTCCATATTCAGTTTATCCTCTGTAGTTTGGTTATACCATTAAATTTTGGAAGATGTTGAATCAAAAAGTGATTTCCAATCTTGGTGGTTCTTGCTTATTTCTTCAGGACACTGGATTCAAGATAAAATAATTACTTATTTTATCTTGAATGTTTATCTGACAAGCATTATCTCCCTCTTAAGCATCTTTATAAGCAACTTTATCACCAATCCACCGATGGATGAGGGCTTTAACATTGTTGCTATTATTTTTTATTAACTTGAGTGCTGTTTCACTTGCTGCGGGTATTAAATCCTGATCTGCAATTAAATCGGCTATTTTCATCTGTGCCAGCCCCGTTTGCCTGGTTCCTAAAAACTCCCCCGGACCACGGATTTTTAAATCCTGCTCGGCAATTTCAAAACCATTATTAGTCTCTCTAATTACTTTTAAACGCTTTTTACCCTGAGCACTTATTGGCTGACCATAAACCAAAACACAGACACTTTGTTGTGAGCCACGCCCTACCCGCCCACGCAGCTGATGTAGTTGTGATAAACCCAGACGCTCCGCATTTTCTATAATCATTAAACTTGCATTCGGTACATCCACCCCTACTTCAACCACGGTAGTAGAAATAAGCAACTGAATTTGTGCATTTTTAAATGCTGACATAACCTCTGACTTTTGCTCATTTTTCATTCTTCCATGTACCAGACCAATTTGAATTCCAGTTAATTGGGCAAGTAAATCCGCATAGGTTTTTTCTGCCGCCTGACATTGTAAAACTTCTGATTCTTCAATCAGGGTACAAATCCAGTAACATTGTTTGCCTTGCTGACAGGATTGATAAATTCTGTCAATAAGCTCCTCTCGCCGAGACTGCGGCACTATTACCGTTTTAATCGCTTTTCTACCCGGGGGTAATTGATCAATAATCGAGCAGGATAAATCGGCATAGGCAGTCATAGCCAGAGTTCGGGGAATCGGAGTTGCGGTCATTACCAATAAATGTGGGCTGAGTTTTTTACCCTTATTGCGTAAACTCATACGCTGGTGTACACCAAAGCGATGTTGTTCATCAATAACAACCAGTGCCAATCGTTCAAATTCAACTTGTTGTTGAAACAAAGCATGGGTTCCAATTATTAATTCTGCTTCACCTGAGCTGATCTGTTCTAAAACCTGTTGACGTTTTTTACCTTTAATTCTGCCACTTAAATAAGCAATTTTTACATCTTGAGCACAAAATAACTTATCCAGGTTATTATATAATTGTTCCGCTAACAGCTCAGTGGGAGCCATTAATACCGCCTGAAAACCAGCTTTAATAGCATATAAAAGAGTAATGCTTGCAACCACTGTTTTACCTGAACCTACATCTCCCTGTAATAGGCGTAACATTGGGCCGGGTTTACTGAGATCATCCCTAATCTCTATAACTACCTTTTTTTGCGCTGGAGTTAATTCAAAAGGCAGGCTGTTTATAAATACATCCACCTGTAACTTACTTTGGCCAGATGGTTTAAAGGGCGATTTTATTGCTGATACATGCTCATCAACATAACGAACACTGAGCTGATGGGCGAGTAATTCTTCAAAACATAAGCGCTGATGGCTGCCGGTATTTCTGGCTATTAAACTATCCAGAGAAAGCTCTATTGGGGGCTGGTGTAATAAACGCAGGGCAAAGTTTAATTCCGGGTAGTTATATTTTTTTAAAATATCTTCTGGTAGGTATTCTAGCAGGGGATTTTTCTCCAGCGCTGATAATGTTTGCTGGACTAATTTACGTAAAACCGTTTGTGATAGCCCCTGAATCTGATGGTAGATAGGAGTATAACTTTCTTCTACTGGCTGTGTACTATTGCTTAATAGCTGATAGTCTGGATGCGTGATTTCTAAACCTGAACGCCCCTGCCTTATTTCACCAAAGCAGCGTAATAATTGCCCTACTTTTAGGCTGAATTGTTGCTGTTGATTAAAATGAAAAAAACGCAGGGTCAGCTGCGTTCCCTGCTCATCAATAATATGGCAGATCAACATTCGCTGTCTGGCAAAAATCATTTTACTATCTACAATGCACCCCTGCGTAAGGGATTCTAAACCAACAACTAGCTCAGAAATAGGAACAAGATGGGAGCGATCCTGATATTTATAGGGCAAAAAAAATAACACATCCGCAAGCGTATACAGACCCAGTTTATTAAACTTTTGTGAAAGTTTAGGACCAATTCCTTTTAGGGAGATAATGGGGATATCATGTAAAAATGACATATTAGAAAGAGACTTATTGCACTCAAGCCTGAGTACGCATTTATGAACGACTTATTTTAGCAACATATTCCATAACTCGCAATTTACGCATCAATTTTGCTAAATGATCGCGACTTTTTACGGTTAGAACAAAATCAATCAAAGAGTAATTACCTTCTTTTTGGGTGGTGGTTACCTGCTCTATATTGGCTTCATTCTCTGAAATAATCGCAGCAACATTCGCTAATACCCCTTTTTTATGCTCTGCTAAAATTCGCATGGAGACGCTAAAATCACCTTTTACTTCATGGCTCCATTCCAGTTCAACCCATTTTTCAGGTTTTTTAAGATAGTCGCCAGCATTAGAGCATTCTCTGGTATGCATTACCAAACCTCTTCCCGTGCTCAGGTAACCAATAATGTCATCTCCTGGAATGGGATAACAGCATTTTGCATAACTTACCACCGTTCCCTCTGTGCCTTTTATAGCCAGAGAATTTCCCGATTTAAGCATGCATTTATTATCTTCTTCATCAATTAATTTTTGCGGAATTAAGCGCCTTGCAACCAATTGAGGAACCCGATTGCCCATGCCCAGCTCATAAAGCAATTCATCCAGACTTGCCAGTCGGTATTCTTTTAATAATAAGTCCAGTTGGTGCTGATCAATCTCAAAAATACTCATATCCACTCGTGATAAACACTTATTTAATAAACGTTCTCCAAGCACGATGGCTTCATCTTCTTGCAGATGTTTTAAGGTGTGACGAATATTACCCCTGGCTTTGGCAGTAACTACAAAATTTAACCATAATGGGTTTGGTTGGGAGCCTTTACTGATAATTACTTCAATAGTCTGGCCATTGTGTAAAATAGTATTTAAGGGCATTAATTTATGATTAATCTTGATACCGGTACAGGAATCTCCTACTCCAGTATGCACGGCATAAGCAAAATCAACCGCTGTAGCTCCTCTGGGTAGTTCCATAATTTTACCCTTAGGAGTAAACACATAAACTTCATCAGGGAATAAATCAATTTTTACATTTTCTAAAAACTCTATAGAGTCCCCGGTATGTTTTTGGATCTCTAATAAGCTTTTTAACCATTTTCGAGTACGATTAAGTGGGATAATAGTGTCTTTTTTACCACTTACGGCAGTATCTTCTTTTTCTTCTGTTTTATATACCCAGTGTGATGCAACCCCCTGCTCAGCAACCTTATGCATATCATCAGTACGAATCTGTACTTCAAGAGAAACCCCATAGGGACTAAATAAAACCGAGTGCAGAGATTGGTAACCATTAACCTTTGGAATGGCAATATAGTCTTTAAATTTTCCTGGCACGGGTTTATATAGATTATGTACAATTCCCAGAGCGCGATAGCATTGATCAACCGAACTTACAATAATACGAAAGGCATAAACATCAAACACTTCAAGAAAGGGTAATTGTTTTTTACGCATTTTAGTGTAGATACTATATAAGTGTTTTTCACGCCCAAGTACCTTACAATCAATACCTTCTTCTCTCAGCCTATGCTCTAAGGAAAGCCGTATCTTATTAACAATTTCTTTGCGATTACCACGAATTTTATTAATCGATTCACTTAAGACTCGATAACGCATGGGGTGGTAAGATTTAAAACCTAAATCTTCCAACTCATGACGAATATTATTCATTCCCAGGCGATTAGCAATAGGAGCGTAGACTTCTAAGGTTTCTTCTGCAATGCGTCGGGCTTTTTTAGTCGACATTACTCCCAGAGTTCGCATATTATGCAAACGATCGGCAAGTTTAATTAAAATAACCCGTAGGTCTTTAACCATTGAGAGAATAAGTTTTCTAAAACTTTCCGCTTTGGCTTCGGCTTTGCTATTAAAGCGAATATGATCGAGTTTGGTCAGGCCGTCTACAATATCTGCCACTTCTTGACCAAATGCGGTAACAATTTGTTCTTTTGCAGTGGGGGTATCTTCAATAACGTCGTGGAGAATAGCAGCAACCAGAGTTTTACTATCCATGCGTAATTCAGCAAGGATTCTAGCAACGGCTATAGGGTGGTATATATAGGGTTCACCCGATTTTCGAGTTTGTCCAGAATGTGCTTCTGCACCAAATAAATAAGCCTTATAAACAGATTCAATATCTGATTTACTTAGGTAGGATTCTAGAATGGTGCATAGGTCACTAATTAAAAACATTTGAGTAAACTAAAATCCCATCATATAAAATTACAAATCGTTTGAAATTTCTTTTTGACTTTCTTCTTCAGTAGTTTGGGCAAAACCAATGTGATTAGTTGCTTTAACTTCATCAAAAGTGGATAAATCCAATTTTTGTTCAGCAATTTCTCTTAGCGCAATTACTGTAGGTTTATCTTTATCTACTTCAACAAGAGGTTCACTACCATTGGCTATTTGTCTTGCACGACTACTTGCAATACGCACTAATTCAAAACGATTTTCTACAAATTCTAAACAGTCTTCAACTGTAACACGAGCCATATTCTTTCCTTATAAAATCAATTGCGACTAAGAAGCTAACCAAACATTGGAGAGTATCTTAGTAAAACTAAGATATTGTACAAAATAAAGTCTTAATTTTCCAGCAAATCTTCAATTAGCTGCTTTAATTTAATTATTTGTTGATCCTTTTGCAATGCTTGTGAGATAAAAATCGATTTAAGCTGCTCTAGGGCTAAAGAAAAATCATCATTCACAATAATATAATCGTATTGTTGATAATGTTTCATTTCATTTTCTGCTTGTTCCATTCGCCCCGCTATAACTTGCTCCGAATCCTGTCCTCGATTAGTTAATCGTTGATAGAGAGCCTGTTTACTGGGAGGCAAGATAAAAATACTTTGCGCCTGGGCAAACTTTTGTTTAACCTGTTCTGCCCCCTGCCAATCTATTTCTAGAATAATATCAATTCCTTTATCCAGGTTTTCCTGTATATGGGAGGCAGAGGTTCCATAATAATTATCAAATACCTGCGCATGCTCAACAAATTGTTGTAACTCAATCATATCCTGAAAACTTGTTTTGTCTATAAAGTGATAATCTACTCCATCTACTTCCGCTGCTCGCTTAGCTCGTGTAGTGTGAGAAATAGAAAGTTCAACATTGTTTATTTGCTCTAATAGCTCTTTTACTAATGAAGTTTTTCCAGCACCCGATGGGGCACTGATAATATATAGGGTTCCGGGCATATTTATATCTATTTATTTAAGTTGAAATTTCAAAATAACGCATCATCAAATAGGCAAAAAGACCATTGTGGCCACTCTTTGAATTATATTTTTAATATATCGATTGCTACTATTAGCCATTACTACCGCCATTTGGTCATGTAAACTAATCAGTTTACCATATAAACGTTCAAAACTAAGGTTCAAAACTAAACTTATAGCAGTTGCATTAGTTAACAAAAAGAGTTCGCCTCTGGCGTTGCGATCATGGCCCAATTTCCAGAAAGCAACTTCAAAATTTCGGGCCAGATTATAAATTTTTTGAGGATAAAAGGTATCGTGTAAATAAAACTGAGTGTTTCCACCATAGGCATCAAGTAACATATTGTGTAAACCAGAAATTAAAGCCGCCACCCTGTCACCTTTATAACTTTCATCAAAAGCTAGATGAATCGCTTCTGCAGAGCGTTTTCCACCTAATTCTGGCAGTCCTGCCGGCCATTTGCTGGAAAATATTCGTAATACCGCCGGATCAATATCATTAAGCTGTGCTCGTTGTAATTGATTAGGGTTACGCAAGTAAAGTTTTCGCGCCAGTAAGTGCAAATATTCTAAACTGTGTTGCATCAATACTTCGGCAAACATATCCACATCCGCCTTAACAACATCATCAAGCTGAAATTCAGATTTTTTTAAGTTTAACTCTTTTGACGTTTGTGTTTGACAGGCTGATAACAATAAAAATATCAGTAAAACTATAAGTTTATTCAATATTCTAGATCTCAGTAAAAGTATATATTTATTCAATATTTTAGATCTTCTTCCGTATTAGGTCCAAAATTTTATGTTTTCTCACTGTGTTATTCTATATTTTAGTCTAATCGAAGCAATCTTAAAGCATTTTTCTACAAAATAAGTGTATTTTGCATAAATAGCACTATTAACTAAAGTAGTGGAATATTTGGATGAAGTCCAGTGTCTATAACTACTATCAGTTGCCAGTAACTTTTACTTGCTGTATTTACAGGCAGACCAATGATTAAACTGTAAACAATCTCTAGCCATATCTAGTACCTAAACACATTAATTCTGACGCATTCAGCCACCTCTTTTATTACACTCCCCAAACTCGCTACGCTCAGACAGCGTCTCGTTACATAAAAGAGGTAACTGAACGCTTTTTAGCTGTTTAATCATTCATATTTAATGTGTTTGGGTACTAGTTGCCCAGATGAAACAAATTAGTGATTAAAATATCAATATACGTTAAAATGATTACTAATGGAGATAAAATCATGTCTAGAGAAATAATTGCACATAACTTAAAGAGATTACGATCTGCTGCTGAAATGACTCAGTCAGTTGTTGCTGATCTTGCTGGTATGTCTTTGAGCGGCTATCAAAAGTTAGAACGCGGTAAAGCCGATGCGCGTTCAGAATCAATTAAAGCTATTGCAAAGGCACTTCATGCATCTATTCCAGAATTACTTGCAGAAGTTAAACCCCTTAAAGAAGTTAGGTTTCGTTCATTAAAACGACTTAAAACCCGTGAACAAGTAATTGCTGATGTAGTTGCTTGGCTAGCCGATTTTGATTTTCTTGAAAATATAACTAATCAAAAACAAGAACATCAGATTGCTGAATTATGGGATAGTTTTAAATCTTTTGATAAGGAAAATATTCCTGAGTTTGCCAATCATTGTAGAAAAGTTTTTGGTGTAGGTAACAAGGAACCAGTACATGATATATGCGGCCTATTAGAAGCAAGAGGAATTAAAATAAAGTCATCCTCCATTGCTACTGATGCATTTATGGGTCTATCCGTTAGCTCAAACGAACAAGGTGGGCCAGCAATTATAATAAACACCTGGCAACGTCTTCCTGTTGAAACTTGGATATTTAGTGCAGCCCATGAATTAGGACACCTGTTGATGCATTTAGGTTCCTACGATATTCAAGCTTTAGAAGAAGATGATGAACAAGAACATGAAGCGGATCAATTCGCTTCACATTTTTTAATGCCCAAAAACGCTTTTATTAGAGAGTGGGGAGAAACTGCTGGACTGTCATTGATAGATAGAGTATTCAAGGTAAAAAAAGTGTTTAAGGTTAGCTGGAGAACTGTATTATTTCGCTATACCGAAAGCATCAAACCCGAACAAAGAAACAAGGCATGGATGAACTTTAATTTTGCCTACAAAGTCAGCAATGGTTCAACTCTTTTAAAGCATGATGAACCTAGCGGTGTTGGACAAGAAGTTTATAAAACTGGATTTCAGCGAACTGCTGGTCGAGAACCATATCCATTAGATCAATATGATTTTCAGGAAGACAGGTTACCTAAATTAGTTAGGGAAGCTGTTGAGGGGGGAGCAATATCTTTATCTCGTGGAGCAGAGATATTACGTCTCCCGTATAAAGACATGCGATCCTTGTCGGCTAACTGGGTATAGCAGGTACGCTCACTATATGCCAATAATCACAGATGCAAATGTACTTATTGATTATGTTGAATCAGATATAACTATACTTGCAATTTACTCAGCTGAAATAGAAAGAATTATTATTCCTGAAATTATCTTGGATGAGGTTGAACAACTAACATTCGAGGAATGTGAGCACTACGGGTTACAGGTTGTGTCAGAAGAAATGGATGTGCTAAATTTAGCATCGACCAATGTGCATGGCCCGCTATCCTTTCAGGACAAGGTTTGCCTTTATCTTACAAAATCTATTGATAATGCTATCTGTATTACAAATGAAAAAGCACTTAAGCGATTTTGTGAAGAACAAGAAATTCCTGTAAAACGGGGATTAAAGTTAATGGTTGAACTGGTTGAGCATAAAAAAATAGACGCTGAAGTAGTTTTAGAAGTTGCTCAACAAATCCATAGGAACAACCCCTTATTTATTACTGATAAAATTATTGAAGAATTTACTAGAATAATTTCAGATATAAATTAGATTAAAAACAATAACCTAGGTTCATCAGCAGAATATACAAATGGGACTAAACGGAGATTATATGCCTTTTTTTATCAGTAATTTTGAATTTCTTAAGCATCATGATGAGTTGTTATTTCGTTTAGCTGAAACCGCCGAACGATGTTATGCCTCTGATCCCAATACTTCACTCATCAAAATGCGTCAACTTAGGCGAAGCTATAGCGCAAAATGTTGCTGCCCGTGTTGGTGTGGAATTTGGTAAAAGTGTAAAACAAATCGACTTACTGCGTGATTTAGATTACACCCTAAAGCTTAATGAAAATGTTAAAGACGCTTTTCATAGTATTCGTAAACTTGGCAATGTTGCTAATCATGAATATCTGTCTTCTAGTCATAGAGATGCACTTAAATCTATGCAGATAGGCTGTGCCTTAAGTGGTTGGTACCATATAACTTTTGGTGGCGATAAAGCCAAAGGTTTTAAATTTCAAACCTTTGTAAAGCCAGTCGACCCCTCCGACTATGTTCGAGAGCTTGAACAAAAGCTCAGCGTATTAAAAGTCGAATCACAACGTTCTACCGAACGCTTGGTTATTGTTGAGCAACTCAATCAAGTCACTGAAGACAAAGTCACTGCTGAAAAACAACGTGCCGATAAAATGGCAGAAGAAAAAATAGTTTGGGAACAAGTGGCCGAAGAACATGAGACTAAGCTAACCGAATATAGAGCTAAAATGGATGCTGCAAACATTCTATATAAACAAACATTTGCTCAGCAAGATAAACAGACTCAAGCACAAGAAATATCCAGAGTTGAACAATCCAACTTTCATTTAGATGAAGATGCGACTCGTGTTTTAATTGATCAACAATTGAGCGATGCAGGTTGGGAAGCTGATACCGTTAATATCCGTTTTTCAAAAGGCTCTATACCTGAACGAAACAAAAACAAAGCGATTGCCGAATGGCCAACAGATTCAGAACCTGCCGATTATGTGCTGTTTATCGGGCTAACACCAGTAGCAACTGTTGAAGCAAAACGAAGTCGTAAAAACGTTTATTCAGCCATTGATCAAGCAAAACGTTACGCCAGTGGATTGAAACCCCAAGGCCATTTTGAAATTGAAAATGCCTGGAATGAATTCAAAGTTCCGCTTACGTTTGCTACCAATGGCCGTCCTTATTTAAAGCAACTAGAACAAGAAAGCGGTATATGGTTTTTTGATGTACGTGATAACAGTAATCGTCGCAAAGCGCTTAAGGGTTGGTACTCACCTCACGAAATCAAAAGCTACTTAAAGCAAACACCACAACAAGCGGATAAAAAGCTTGATGATATGAACTTTGCTTACGACTTAAAGTTACGTGATTATCAAATAGACGCGATTAAAGCGATTGAATACACCATCAAAAAAGGTGACTCAAAAGCATTAGTCGCCATGGCTACAGGTACCGGTAAAACTAAAACCTGTATCGCCTTAGTCTATCGTTTATTAAAGTCCGAACGTTTCCGCCGCATTTTGTTTTTAGTTGATCGCTCTGCGCTAGGCATACAAGCAACAGATGATTTTACTGAAGTGCGCATGGAAAACTTACAAACCTTTGCTGATACCTTCGACATCATGGGCATGCAAATAAACAAGCCTGTAGGTAAAAAGCCAGAAGATGAAACGAAAGTACATGTGGCAACCGTTCAGGGCTTAGTAAAACGCATCCTTTTCCCAAGTGATAATGACAATAAGCCAGGTGTTGGCCAGTACGACTGTATAGTGGTTGATGAATGTCATCGTGGCTATTTACTCGACCGAGAACTCAGCGATACCGAAATAGAATTTCGTGATCAAAAAGATTACCAATCAAAATACCGTGCTGTTATCGAATATTTCGACGCTTTTAAAATAGGCTTAACGGCAACACCAGCATTACACACCGTCGATATTTTTGGTGAGCCAGTTTACAGCTATAGTTATACCGATGCAGTGATAGACGGTCATTTAACCGATCACTTACCGCCTATCCGCATTCATACCAAATTGGCTGAACAAGGTATTCATTACAAAATTAATGAAAAAGTACAGGTGTACGATGTAAAAACTAACGATATTGAAACCTTATACCCCAGATGAATTAGACTTTGATGTCTCACAGTTTAACCGCAAAGTAATATCCCCTAGTTTTACTGAAGAAGTAACCAAATGGTTGATTGAAAGTGATGCTATCGATCCTTATTCACCAGCCAAAACCTTAGTTTTTTGTGTTACCGACAAACATGCCGACCAAGTGGTTGAAGCGTTTAAAAAAGCCTGCGAAAGCTATCATGGTGAAATTGACGACGACGCTATTCAAAAAATTACTGGCGCTAGCGACAAACCATTAGAAAAAATTAAACGTTATAAAAATGACCGCCTGCCAAATATTGTGGTAACGGTAGATTTACTCACTACAGGTATTGATGTTCCCGCTATTTGTAACTTAGTCTTTTTACGCCGCGTAAATAGCCGAATATTATTTGAACAAATGTTAGGCCGTGCAACACGTCGCTGTGATGAAATAGGTAAAGAAACCTTCCGTATTTATGACGCGGTCGATATTTACAAGCAGCTAGAACAAGTTAACGCTATGAAACCGGTAGTGACTAACGTTGATATCACCTTTACAGAACTTGAACAAGAAATGTTGCAGTCGTCTGCACCTGAATTACAGCAACTAGCTAAAAATCAATTCTTAGCCAAATTACAAAGTAAAAAACGTCATTTAACCGATGTTCAAGCCGATAACTTTGAACGTATAGTCGGTAAGCCGCCGCAAGAATTTGCACAAGAATTAAAAGCGATGAAGTTAGAAGAGGTCGCACAGTGGTTTGCTAATCATCCAGGATTGGGTGAATTGCTTGATATGAGAGTAACCGGCAATGGAGTTGGTACAAAACCAATTGTAATATCAGGCCATCAAGATGAAATAACTAACATTACTCATGGTTATGGCGACGGACAAAAACCTGAAGACTACCTACAATCATTCAGTGATTTTGTGAATGCCAATAGCAACCGTTTAGTGGCTATTAAAACAGTTATTCAACGGCCATGGGAATTAACCCGTCGAAGCCTTAAAGAACTGGCGTATGAGTTAGAAAAAAATAAATTTAGAGAACAAGATCTCCGTACCGCGTGGCAAGAAGTTAAAAACGAAGAAATAGCAGCCCGTATCATCGGTTTTATCAGGCAAGCAGCCATTGGCGAAGCACTCGTACCGTTTGAAAGCAGAGTAGATAATGCGCTTGAAAAAATACTAAGCAGGCAAGAATGGAAAACACCACAAAAACAATGGTTACAAGCCATAGCAAAACAAATGAAGGCCACCACCATTGTTGATAATGTTGCCCTTGATAACGGCATATTTAAACAACAACTAGGCGGTATCAAACGAGCAGATAAATTGTTCGAACAGCCAATAACACAAGTACTGTCAGACTTTAACCGAGCACTTTGGGCTAGTTAACTTTTGTCTAATTAACTGTGAACAAGCTAATTGTGCAATCAATTTTTTCCAAATCAAGAACTGTGAATAACATGTACAAATAAAGATAATAATGTGTTGATGTTATTGTTATACGCACAATAAAGTGAGAAAATGTGTGCATATTAAAATAACGTGCACAAAAAGCAGGTTTTATCTAAAGCTTCATTTAGGTAAGTAACATTGAATTGTGATTATAAATTTGTCCCGTTAGAGCAACTCGGTGACATAGAAAGTAAAGCGGTTTTAAAGGCTACCGCTAAAGCACACCAAGCATTAGGTGAATTAAAGGGCCTTACGGTTACTATTCCTAATCAATACATTTTATTGGCGACCCTTTCCTTACAAGAAGCTAAAGAAAGCTCCGAAATTGAAAATATTATTACCACGCAAGACGATTTATACCGTAGTAACTATCAAACACAGCAATTTCTTTCTACTAGTGCCAAAGAAGTGCACAACTACGCCAAAGCATTAGAAACTGGTTTTAATATCATTAATGAAACAGGCTTGCTTACTAATAATACCATTATTGAAATTCAACGCATTATCGAAAATAATAATGCAGGTTTTAGAACCCAAGGTGGCACGCAACTCATCAATCAGCAAAATTCCGAAGTGGTTTATACCCCGCCGCAAACAGCGCACCATATCGTTGACTTAATGAGTGAGTTAGAAAAATTTGTTAATGACGATGAGCTAAATGATTATGATGATTTGGTCAAAATGGCCTTGATCCATCATCAGTTTGAAAGTATTCATCCTTTTTATGATGGTAATGGCCGAACAGGGCGTATTCTTAATATTTTGTTCTTAAGTAAACAAAAATTACTGGGCGCACCTATTTTGTATTTGTCACGTTATCTTAACAGCAATAAAACCCAGTATTACCAGCTATTACAACAAGTAAGAGACACCAATAATTGGGAGCCTTGGTTGTTATTCATGCTTAAAGCATTACAAGTCACTAGCCAAGACACCTTAAAAACTATCAAAGGGTTAATTGCACTAATGCAAAGCTATAAGCAAACCATTAAAGCTAAGTTGCCTAAAATTTATAGCCATGAACTGATTAATAACTTGTTCACTCACCCATACACTAAAGTAGAGTTTCTTACCCAAGACCTAAACATACATCGCAATACCGCCAGTAAATATTTAAATCAACTAGTCGATATTGGCTTGTTAACTAAACATAAACTCGGTAAAGACAACTATTATCTGAACAGTAAATTGTATGAACTTTTATCGAATTAACCAATATTTTGTTAACTAACATTTTAATTTATTTTTACTAACAAACTATTTAGCACACTCTTACAACAGAAGAGTAGAGAACCTATATTATGAGCACCCAAGACTTAGTCGCAAAACTCTGGAACCTATGTAATTTATTAAGAGATGACGGCGTTACCTATCACGAATACATCAACGAACTTACTTACCTTATCTTTTTAAAAATGGTGCAAGAAACTGATACCGAAACCGACAGTAAAACGGGTGAAGAGCGTATACCTGAGGGATATCGTTGGTCAGATCTAGAAAATTACGATGCCGCCTCGCGCTTAGAAGAATATAAAAAGTTATTAATTCATTTAGGCACGCACGGCTCATTGGTGACTAAAGCCATTTACGCCAATGCCAGTACGGTTATTCGTAAACCCGCCACCTTAAGTAAATTAGTCACCGAAGTTGATAAGCTTGATTGGTATAGCGCTAAAGCCGAAGGCTTGGGCGATATGTACGAAGGTTTGTTAGAAGTAAACGCGGGCGAGAAAAAGTCAGGCGCAGGTCAGTATTTTACCCCACGTACGTTAATCAACGTGATGGTTGAGTTAATGAAACCTAGCTTAGATGACGTAATAGTCGACCCTACGGCGGGTACCGGCGGTTTCTTAATTAGCGCCCATCATTACTTAAAAAAACATAACGACATCTTGTCGTTAAATGAAAAAGACTACGATAAATATCAACACGGTACATTTTTTGGCATGGAATTAGTGCCCGATACCCGTCGCCTGGCGATGATGAACTTAATGTTACATGACTTAGCGGTAGATGATGAAAACGCAGGTATATTATTCGGCGATACTTTATCAAGCGAAGGGCGCGCTTTACCCGATGCAAGTCTGATCTTAGCTAATCCGCCTTTTGGTACTAAAATGGGCGGAGGTATTCCCACCCGTGACGATTTAGTACATTACACCAGTAACAAGCAATTGGCTTTTTTACACCTGATGTATCACAAAATGTTAAAACCTGGTGGCCGCGCCGCTGTGGTATTGCCAGATAATGTATTGTTTGAAAGCGGCATTGGTAAAACTATTCGAAACGACTTAATGGAAAAATGTAATTTACATACCATTTTACGTTTACCTACTGGTATATTTTATGCCGCTGGCGTTAAAACCAATGTGCTATTTTTCTCCAAGCCAGACGACATAAGAAAAGATAAAGCAACTTTTGATAAAGGAAACACGAAAAACGTTTGGATTTACGATTTACGCTCAAACATGCCGATGTTTGGTAAACGAACGGTGTTGGGGCGTGACCATTTTAATGAATTTTTCGAAGCGGTAGGTAACGATTTAACTACCGTTAATGATAAAGCCCGCGCTAAGTTTATAACTCAACATAAAGACGATGCCGATGGTTGTCGCCTACGTTGTTATAGCCGAGAAGAAATTGCCAAAAAAGACGATTCACTCGATTTAGCCTGGATCCGGGACGATAGCACGGAAGACGCCAGCACTTTACCTGAACCCGATGTTTTGATAAACGAAGCCATAGAGGAAATGGCCGGTGCTATGTTAGAGCTAAAATCCATTCTTGTTGAGCTAGGTGCAGCAGAAGAAACAGATGAGGTGATTCTGTGAGTGAATTGCCAAAAGGTTGGGTTGAGCTACCCTGTGGAGAAACTTTTCAACAAATATCAACATCCAACATAAAAGTAAAAACTAAAGATACTTTATCTACAGGTTTATATCCTGTTGTTGATCAAGGAGCATCAAAGTTAGCTGGCTACATTAATGACGCGGATAAAGTTATAAAAATTGAAAAACCTATTTGTATTTTTGGTGACCATACAAGGATTATAAAGTGGATAGATTTTGACTTTGTGCCGGGTGCAGATGGTACAAAAATACTGGTATCAAACTCTTATTTAAATGAGCGTTTTTTTTATCATCAACTGCGTTCACTTGAAATCTTAGATCGAGGCTATTCAAGACATTTTAAGTATTTAAAAGAGTCCAATTTTAGAATAGCTCCACTAAACGAACAAATCCGTATCGCCAATAAACTGGATTCAATGTTAGCTAATGTTGACGCCGCCCAAGCACGCCTCGACAAAATCCCCACCATCCTAAAACGCTTCCGCCAATCAGTCCTAGCCGCTGCTACTTCTGGTGAGTTAACCAAAAGTTGGAATGGTAGAAATAAAAAAAGCTCATGGCGCACAGAGCGTTTAATTGATGTGATTGAATCAAAACCAAGGAATGGTAAGTCACCTAAGGGTGTTGATTATGAAACAAACATTAAAAACCTAACTTTATCGGCTATAACCAAAGGTCACTTTGTTGATGGCAAGTTTAAGTATGTTGATTTAGTGGTACCAGAAGATTCGCATTTATGGTTAAAAAAAAATGATATTTTGATACAAAGAGCAAATTCTATCGATTATGTTGGAGTGAGCGCCATCTATGACGGTGAAGATAATGCATATGTTTATCCTGATTTAATCATGAAGTGTCGAGCAAATGATAAGGTACTAACAAAATATCTACATTATTCATTGTCGTCAGAAAACGTTCGGAAATACTTTAGAAACAATGCCACAGGTACATCGGGAAACATGCCCAAAATTAATCAGGCTATAGTATCTTCAGCACCAATCCATTTACCCGCTACGAATGAACAAAAAGAAATCGTCCGCCGTGTTGAATCATTATTTACTTTGGCCAAGAAAGTTGAAAAACAATATAGCGCAGCCAAAGCTAGAACTAATCGTTTAACTCAATCGACTCTAGCCAAAGCCTTCCGCGGTGAGCTTGTACCACAAGATGAACATGATGAACCTGCCAGCGAGTTACTTACTCGCATTAAGGAACAAGCTGAGTTACTCAAACCAAGGACAGTGTGAAACTGTTATATATTAGAGGATTAAGTGCATGGTGAAACATTCAAGAACGCTATTCAATGTTTTGGATCTGCTCACGCATTTGCTCAATTTGCACTTTAAGTTCAACGGATAAGCTACTGGTTGTTGCGGATGCTGATTTTGAGCCAATGGTATTTGCTTCACGATTAAGCTCCTGCATTAAAAAATCCAATCGCCTGCCCTGTGCTCCAGTTTTATTTTCGCTATTAAGTATTCTTAGCACTTCATTAATATGCGTACTCAGGCGATCCAGTTCTTCGCTAATATCCATTTTCTGGACAAATAGCACTACTTCTTGTTCCAGACGTTTTTCATCCAGTGCTAGAGATTGTTGCAAACCACTATCGGATAATCTTTTTTCCAGTTTTTCTCGATGCTGTAGTAAAACTACATCCAGGCCTGCATCAATTTGCTCAATAATTTGCTTTAATTGCTCGCAACGTTGCAGCAATAATTTAGCTAATACTTCCCCTTCCCGTTGTTTTACTTGTTGCAAATTGTCTATCGCTATTTCAAAAACATTGATAAAGTCTGATATTTTATCATCGTCCATACTCAGGCTGCTATCCATAATACCTGGCCAGGTTAATATATCTATTGCTTTTACAGGTGAGGCATTATAGATAAAACGATCAATTTCATGCAATGTTGTGGCGAGTTTCTTAGCAGAGTCTTTATTATAACTAAAGCTAATACCTGAATTATCTACCTGATTTAGCTGAACATTAACACCCAACTTACCTCGATACACCTTTTTAGAAAGCAATTTTTTTAAATCAAATTCTAAGCTACGGAATTCATCTGGAAGACGCATAGTCACATCCAGATAGCGGCTATTTACACAGCGTAGTTCAATACTAATTCTCGCCCAATCAAGCTGTTTTTCTTCTCGGATAAAACCGGTCATGCTAGTGAGCATATTATGTTCCTTTGTTTGTTTCATGCTATTATGTAACATAAGAATTCATTCTGTTTTGTTACTTATCTTAAGATTATGTAACATAAGAATTCATTCTGTTTTGTTACTTATCTTAAGATTATGTAA
>JASFYQ010000121.1:0-23316 GCA_045047105.1 Pseudomonadota bacterium
CCGTAGGGTGACTACGAATAAATCCAAAATTGTACAGAAAAACCTTAATCTTCAGCACTTTATTCATTTTCGTTACAGTCCAACTGCGTTTTCTAGGTTCAATAGAGTTTTATTTTGGATTTATTCAAAACGGTAACGTTCTAATAATTTAACCAGTTTACCCACCATAAATTTTATTTCCTGGGCTGACTGTCCCGCCCGCTTTACCCCCTGTTTTACTTGTTGGGTTGATTGTTTCATTGTCTCAGTTTGTTGTGAAGTTTGTAGAGCACTAGCACCCTGTTCTATTGATGAATTAGCACAGGCGGTTACGTCCTGCTCTATTTGCTCCTGAGTTTGTACCATTTGTAATAATAACTCTCCAGCATGTTGACTGCTTTCCACTACCCTGCCTACGGCACTATTACTGTCTACATTGATTAAATTATTTGCTTCTGCGCTGCCTTCCATTAGCTCAAGCATCAGGCCACTAATTTCTTCTGTAAGTTTGTGGGACTGCTCTGCCAGTGTGCGAACTTCATCTGCAACTACTGCAAAACCACGTCCTGCCTCACCAGCTCGTGCAGCTTCAATCGCCGCATTGAGTGCTAATAAATTAGTTTGTTGGGAGATAGCTTTAATTTGCTCCAGAGCCTGTTTTATTCCCTGGCTAAGTCCACCAAATTTTGCCACTACGGTAGAGGCATCTATTAATTGTTTTTGTAAATCAATAATTACTGTAGTTACTTCACTCATAGTGTTATTTACTTCTCGACCTGTTTGAGCGCTTTCAGTGACCGCTGTTGAAGTATTGCCAATGGTTGCTGCAAGATTATTACTCTCTTCAGCAATTTCAAATATTGCTGAACTCACCTGTTGAACATTGTGACTAAGTGTAGTTTCTGCTGTTTGTAGGTGTTGAGAGCTATCTTCCAGTGCATTTACTACCTGATTAAGCTCCTTGGTTGTAGAGTCTACTTGACGCATAAGAGGTAATAGCTCATTTTCAGTGGCTTGCTGATTGGCAACTACCAGACAATCTAATTCGTCAAAGCCAGAAAGTTTGGCTTTTTGAGTTAAATCACCACCTTCTCCGAGATTGCGCAAAGAATTTTCTAATTTGCTCACACCTTTTTTAAATGTGTATAATGAAAAATAAGTAAATAAATAAGAAATAAGTAAAATTACAAAAATAATACTGGCTAAAAGAAACAGTCGATTATCAGCAGATTTTTTAAGCTGCTTAAGGGATAAATCTTGTTCTTGCTGTAATGAATCAATAGCGTATTTACTTTGCTTAGTCTGTTGCTGGATGTCTTTTGACTGTTGCTGCTGTAGTTGTTGGCTTACCTGGTGCTGGTCATTATTAGTCTGCTTAAGCTTGCTACTTCCATTTTTTTGTAATGCCTGTAATTGTTGGGTTGCTAGCTCTTGTTGTGTACTCATATCACTATTACCCGTAGCACGGGTTAAAAGATGTGCTTTTCCAATTAAGGTTACCAGCGATTTGTGATCATCCTGAATTTTTTCCAACGGATCAAATAATTCTAAAATAGCATCCTGAATATCATCTTTATCGTGTAATTTAGCCAGTTCATCCCTGGCTTTCATAAACTCCTGAATATGTTTTTGCATTTCTTGTTGCTCTTGCAAAAACTTTTGTAATAATTGTGACTCCGTTTCAGAGAGCTTTATTTGCTGTAATGTTTTACTTGCCTGCTCACCAGGATTAGCAATTTTTTGCAATTCTGTACGTAGAGTATTGCGGGGAACATTGTCTCCCAATATGCTCATTTGCTGTAAGTGCACCACTTCTTTAAAGATACGGGTGATAATATTTAATTGGTTATTTTCAATATTATTCCAGGCATCCTTTTTTTGTTGAATGCTATTAATAACTTCTGAGAGGGTGGAATTTGTCTGAGCAAAAATATTGCCATAGGCCTGCTGCTGTTCGGAAAGGAGGCTGAGGTTACTGCTAATATTATCAATTGCCTGTTCTGATCGAGCAAAACTCTGAGTAATTAACTGAGAATAGCCCTTATCAATTTTTGCTAATAATGTGGAAACGGTAGCTAAGGATTGAGCAACTTTATCTTCCTGAATCTGAGAGCTTTGTTGATTTTGGTAAAAGGCCAATAATGCCACGCAGATTAAAGATATAGTTGCCCCGATATCTTTACGTAAAAACATACCAACAACACTTCGTCCTGCGGCTAAAAGGGTAAGGAAATTAAGCTTTCCCTGAGCTTGTTTATTATTTGCACCAGCCATTCTAAATTTCCTCCAAAAAAAATAAAATTTATTTTGTATATGTCTTCGGCATTATACAAACATAGCTTTAGAGTTTTTTTATATTATTGTTTTTTTTAGCATAGCATGAAGGCTTATGTTTAAATAGTTTCATTTGAGCTGAATATTCTTTTTCTATGTAACGTTTAAGAAAACAGCTTCAAGTCGTAATCTCTATCTCAACTAAAAACAGATGCAAGGATGTCGACAAAAAATTAAATACTTCTTAATTATTTAATGCTAAAAGGAACCCAGACTTTAATTAAACGGGTTGGGTTTTATTCGGTATCAAAAAAAATAGGGAGCAACAGACTAAAATATTAAAGAATAAATAAGGGCTTTTTTTACTATTGTTACGTTTTCAAACTCTGACATTATTCTTTCCTGAATTAAGTTTTGACTGAGCAATAGATACCTACTGCAAATGCATAAAATACCATATTTAGACACTTTTTCTGACTATTTTTTTTAAAAATTGTAAGCCATAAGTAGTTTTTATAAGTATTTTCAAGGTGATTTATTTAAAAGAACAGAGCTATAATAAATGTAATTTATATGTTTGTAAGTTGATGAATTATTAATATATATTCATTTTTTTCGGTAAAAATAATTGATTGTGCTATTGTAAAAAAATATGCTAATAATACAACTAATAGTTGACAGAGTGTTTTTGGTGATGTAACTTTGAAAATTGTCGACAATCTGCAATTATAACAATCAGGCATAGTCGGTATCCAAAAACAAGCAAGAAGAGGGGTGGAAATGAATTATAAAGATACATATCAGCAGTCTATGGAAAATCCAGAAGCATTCTGGGGAAAAGCTGCAGAAGCACTTGTGTGGGATAAAAAATGGGATAAAGTATTAGATGATTCTAATATCCCCTTTTATCGCTGGTTTAGTGGAGGCATGCTTAACACCTGTTATAACGCGGTAGATCGCCATGTAAATGAAGGCCGAGCAGATCAGGCTGCAATAATCTACGATAGTCCGGTAACGGATACCAAACAATCTATTAGCTATGCTGAATTACAAGATGAAGTTTCTCGCCTTGCTGGGGTACTAAAATCACTGGGAGTAGAAAAGGGTGATCGCGTATTAGTATATATGCCCATGGTTCCTCAGGCAGTGATGGGCATGCTTGCATGCGCTCGAATCGGAGCTGTACACTCGGTTGTTTTTGGTGGTTTTGCAGCTGCAGAACTGGCAACCAGAATCAATGATGCTAAGCCTAAAGTCATACTTTCTGCATCTTGCGGAATTGAAGTGACTCGTGTTATTAAATATAAGCCTTTGCTGGATCATGCGATTGAATTATCTGAGCATAAACCAATGAATACTATTATTTTTCAGCGCCCGCAAGCGGAAGCGGAAATGATTGAAGGGCGTGATATTGACTGGGTTTCTTCTTGCGAAACAGCAGAGCCTGCAGATTGTGTATCGCTTGCTGCAACCGATCCTCTCTATATTCTTTATACTTCTGGCACTACAGGAATCCCTAAAGGAGTTGTTCGTGACAATGGTGGACATGCTGTTGCAATGCTATGGAGTATGAGTAATATTTATGGGGTAAAACCAGGTGAAGTTTACTGGGCTGCATCGGATGTGGGCTGGGTTGTTGGCCACTCGTATATTGTTTATGCGCCCTTATTAAATGGTAATACTACCGTTGTTTATGAAGGCAAACCCGTTGGAACTCCTGATCCAGGGGCATTTTGGCGAGTTATTGAAGAACATGATATCGCTATTATGTTTACTGCTCCAACGGCATTTCGTGCCATCAAAAAAGAAGATCCCAATGGAGAGTATTTAAAGAAATACAAGCTTAAAAATTTCCGCGCTTTATTTTTAGCAGGTGAACGCTGTGACCCAGATACTCTGGCATGGGCAGAAGATATGCTAAAAGTTCCAGTGATTGATCATTGGTGGCAGACTGAAACTTCATGGGCAATTGCTGCTAACTGTTTAGGTATTGAGCAATTACCTGTTAAGCCGGGTTCTCCTTCATGTGCCGTTCCTGGCTATCAGATAGAAGTTTTGGATGACGAAGGACAACAAGTTAAAGACGGTGATATTGGTAGTATTATGATTAAGCTACCCATGCCTCCAGGATGCTTGCCTACTTTATGGAATGATGACGATCGTTTTGTTGAGTCATATTTAAGTACTCACAAAGGTTATTATCTGACTGGCGATGCAGGATTTAAAGATGAGGACGAATACATCTGGGTAATGAGCCGTATTGATGACATTATTAATGTTGCAGGCCATCGTTTGTCTACTGGGGCTATTGAAGAAGCAATTGCCTCACATCCTGATGTAGCCGAATGTGCGGTAATTGGTGCTGCAGATGCATTAAAAGGCGAACTTCCAGTGGGTTTAACCGTGCTTAAAAGTGGTGTTGAACGTGATCATGCTGAAATAGATAAGGAAGTTGTTGCTTTAGTTAGACAGCAAATCGGCCCAGTTTGTTCCTTCAAGAAGGTGGTTGTGGTATCTAGATTGCCGAAAACGCGTTCAGGTAAAATTTTACGTGGAACGATGAAAAAGATAGCTGATTGTAAAGAATATAAAGTGCCAGCAACCATTGATGATCCCGCAATTCTGGAAGAGATTTCAATAGCACTTAAGAGCATTGGATATGCAGAGTCTTAAATATATTGTCGACAATTATCTGTTGACAATCAAACCAAACAGGGATACTATCAGTTTTTATGCTTAATATGTCGACAATTGAAGGATCAAATCAAGGTGCAATTACTATTGCTGAACGCGTTTTTGATTCACTCTGCAATGCAATAGTAAAGGGCGAAATTCCTGCTGGCAGTAAAATTAGTGAGCCTGAACTGGCTAAACATTTTGTTGTCAGTCGCGCCTCGTTAAGAGATGCAATCGGTAGATTGGAAGCTTGTAATCTGGTGATTCGGCGCCCCAATGTGGGAGCTAGAGTAGTCGCTTTGTCTGATCAGGAACTTTTAGAGATCTATGCTGTACGTGAGGCACTGGAAGGAATGGCGGCACGTCAGGCTGCAGAACAGATGAGTGATGCTGAATTGGATGAATTGCAGACGCTTTTAGATAAAGAGGTTTCAGCAAGTAGCAATGATAATAATAACGATTTTCACTATGCTATCGTTAAGGGCAGCAAAAATAATCGCCTTAAACGTCTTCTATGTGATGACCTCTATCACTTGATGCGTATGTATCGTTTTCAATTAGGGCGTCAGGGTGGCCGAGCCTCATCGGCATCTAAAGAGCATGGATTGATCATGGATGCCTTGCGTGACCGTGATGGGGAAATGGCTGAATTATTAATGCGCAGGCATATTCGTATGTCACGCAGGCATATTGAAATATCCTTAAGAAGCGGTGGGCAATTTAAAATAAATCCCGCCGCGACTAAATCTCAGAAGTTATTTTTATAGTCTATACTACTATAAAAAAATTCCGTACATTTTATATAGGTTTAAGACTACTACAAAATTAAATTTCCTTATTAGAAGTTTCTCTTCATAGTTTTTGATCTGGCAAGGGGATTTAATTTTGCAGTTGGTTCTTAGCAAGATACACAGTATTCAGGTTGATACTGATTAGGAGCATTGGTCATGACAGATTCATACAAGCCCGCACTAAAACAGTGGCAGGTTCAGGCAGAAAAAGAGCTTAGAGGACGCCCTCTGGAGTCTCTTAACTGGAAGACTGCTGAAGGTATAAATGTGAAACCACTTTATACAGCGCAAGACATTCAATCTCTAGACCATTGTGACAGCCTGCCTGGTTTTGCTCCCTATCTTCGTGGGCCTAAATCAACCATGTATGCAGGACGTCCCTGGACAGTACGCCAATACGCGGGATTTTCAACTGCAGAAGAATCTAATGCTTTTTATAAACGTAACCTGGCTGCAGGACAGCAAGGGTTGTCGGTAGCTTTTGATCTGGCTACTCACCGTGGTTATGATTCAGATCACCCTCGGGTAGTAGGTGATGTGGGCAAGGCAGGAGTAGCAATTGATTCGGTAGAAGATATGAAAATTCTATTTGATAAAATTCCACTAGACAAAGTTTCTGTTTCAATGACCATGAATGGTGCCGTATTACCTGTAATGGCAAGTTATATTGTGGCAGCAGAAGAACAGGGAGTAAGTGTTGATAAACTTTCTGGAACTTTGCAAAATGATATTTTAAAAGAATTTATGGTGCGTAATACCTATATCTACCCACCCGAGCCTTCCATGCGTATAGTGGCAGATATTATTGCCTATACCGCTGAGAAAATGCCCAAGTATAATTCTATCTCTATTTCTGGTTATCATATGCAGGAAGCAGGTGCAACCAATGTACAGGAGTTAGCATTTACTATTGCTGATGGACTTGAATATGTCCGTTCTGCTGTTTCCAGAGGTTTAGATGTAGATAAATTTGCACCCAGGCTATCCTTTTTCTTTGCCATAGGCATGAACTTCTTTATGGAGGCGGCAAAGTTACGCGCAGCTCGTGTGCTCTGGTCTACCCTGATGGAAAAACACTTCCATCCAAAAGATCAAAAATCCATGATGTTACGCACCCATTGCCAAACTTCTGGAGTGAGCCTGACTGCAAAAGATCCGTACAACAATATTATCCGTACCACGGTTGAAGCCATGTCCGCTGTTTTAGGTGGTACTCAATCACTACACACCAATGCTTTTGATGAAGCTTTAGCTTTGCCTACTGACTTTTCAGCTCGTATTGCCCGTAATACCCAATTAGTTATCCAGAATGAAACAGGAATTACTAATGTGGTGGATCCGTTGGCAGGTTCTTATTATGTCGAAAGTTTAACCAATTCCTTAATTGAAGAAGCCATGAAGCTGATTGATGAGGTAGAAGAACTGGGAGGAATGACCAAAGCAGTTGAATCAGGCATGCCTAAACTGCGTATTGAAGAGGCAGCAGCATTACGTCAGGTGCGTATTGATCGTGGTGAAGAAACCATTGTTGGGGTAAATAAATATCAATTAGAAGAAGAGCCCAAAATTGATGTCCTGGATATTGATAATAGTAAGGTAAGAGAATCCCAACTGGCTCGATTAAAAAAAATTCGTGAAACACGTGATGAAACAGCGTGCCAAAGTGCACTTAAGAGTCTGATTCAGGCGGCAGAAGATGGCAGTGGGAACTTATTAGCTTTGGCAGTAGATGCAGCAAGAGTTCGAGCCACAGTGGGAGAAATTTCTGAGGCACTTGAGTCTGTCTATGGTCGTCACCGTGCAATAACACGTTCAGTAGCCGGTGTTTATGCATCCGCTTATGAAGGTGATGAAGCCTTTGCAAAAATTAACCAGGAAATTCAGGATTTTGCTACTACAGAAGGTCGTAGACCTCGTATGTTAGTGGTTAAAATGGGACAGGATGGACATGATCGTGGTGCAAAAGTTATTGCAACTGCATATGCCGACCTGGGTTTTGATGTGGATATTGGCCCCTTGTTCCAAACGCCAGAAGAAGCAGCACGCCAGGCAGTAGAAAATGACGTGCATGTGATAGGGGTATCATCATTAGCCGCAGGCCACAAAACATTAGTACCACAATTAATTGCAGCACTTAAAAAAGATAATGCAGAAGATATCTTAATTGTCTGTGGTGGAGTTATTCCTCCGCAAGACTATGAAGAACTATTATCACAAGGTGTTGCAGCCGTTTATGGGCCAGGAACAAATATTATCATTGCCGCTTCGGAAATGATTAAAATGATAAAAGAACGTCACCAGCAATAGAATCAGGAGGGATCCATGCAGGAAATAATACGCCAACTCGAGGAAAAACGTGTCGCGGCACGACTCGGTGGTGGTCAAACACGTATTGACAAACAACATGCCAAAGGTAAATTAACTGCTCGTGAAAGAATTGAACTGTTTCTTGATCCCTCTTCATTTGAAGAGTGGGACATGTTTGTTGAACATCGCTGTTCAGAGTTTGGAATGGAAGAGCAAAAAATTCCTGGAGACGGGGTAGTAACAGGTTATGGAATGGTAAATGGCCGATTAATTTTTGTTTTTAGCCAGGATTTCACTGTTTTTGGTGGCTCTCTTTCTTCTGCTCATGCAGAAAAAATCTGTAAAATTATGGATCACGCTATGAAAGTTGGTGCTCCTGTTGTAGGTCTTAATGATTCAGGTGGCGCACGAATTCAAGAGGGTGTAGATTCTCTTGCAGGTTATGCGGATGTCTTCCAACGTAATGTTCTTGCATCGGGTGTTATACCTCAAATTTCCATGGTCATGGGCCCCTGTGCTGGTGGTGCAGTATACTCACCATCAATGACCGACTTTATTTTTATGGTCAAAGATACATCCTATATGTTTGTAACAGGCCCGGACGTGGTAAAAACAGTTACCCATGAAAGTGTAACCGCAGAAGAGCTAGGCGGAGCAATTACCCATACCAGTAAATCTGGAGTGGCTGATCTGGCCTTTGAAAATGATGTTGAAGCCTTATTAATGTTACGACGTTTTATTAACTTCCTGCCATCTAATAATAAAGAAAAGCCACCACAGTGGCCAACTGATGATCCCGCTGATCGTAAAATTCCTTCTCTGGATACATTAATTCCATCCGATCCTAATAAACCGTATGATATGAAAGAGTTGATCCACAAAATGGTGGATGATAATAACTTTTTTGAATTACAAACGGACTATGCTGCAAATATTATTACTGGATTTGCTAGAATGCAGGGTTCTACTATAGGTATTGTTGCTAATCAACCAATGGTATTAGCAGGCTGTCTGGATATTAATTCCTCTAAAAAAGCGGCGCGTTTTGTGCGTTTCTGTGATGCCTTTAATATTCCCATTATTACTTTGGTAGATGTACCTGGATTTTTACCTGGAACTTCTCAGGAATATGGCGGTATTATTAAACATGGTGCAAAATTACTGTATGCCTATGCTGAAGCTACGGTTCCAAAGATTACGGTAATCACTCGTAAAGCCTATGGTGGTGCGTATGATGTAATGTCATCCAAGCATTTACGTGGGGATGTGAATCTGGCCTGGCCAACATCAGAAATTGCTGTGATGGGGCCTAAAGGAGCCGTTGAAATTATTTTCAGAGCCGATTTGGGTGATCAAGAAAAAATTGATGAGCATACTGAAAATTATCGTGCTAAATTTGCCAATCCCTTTGTTGCTGGTAGTCGTGGTTTTATTGACGACGTTATTATGCCACATAGTACGCGTAAACGTATCTGTCGCTCACTGGCTATGCTACGTGATAAAAAATTGGAGAATCCATGGAAAAAACATGGAAACATACCGTTATAACAGATGCCACTAGTTTATAAAATTAATAACTAATTTAAATAAGGGAATAGCAATGTTTGAAAAAATCCTCATTGCCAACCGCGGCGAGATTGCTTGTCGGGTTATGAAAACTGCTCGAAAAATGGGCATTAAAACGGTTGCAGTATACTCTGATGCAGATAAAGATGCTCTGCATGTACAAATGGCAGATCAAGCCGTGCATATTGGTGCATCTGCTTCTGCTGAAAGTTATCTGGTAATGGAACGCATTATACAAGCCTGTAAGGACACGGGGGCGCAAGCGGTACATCCAGGTTATGGTTTTTTATCAGAAAACTCTGCATTTTGTGAAGCACTAGAGAAAGAAAATATAGCCTTTATCGGCCCTGCTACTTATGCTATTAATAGCATGGGTGATAAAATTACTTCTAAAAAATTGGCGGAAGAGGTAGGCGTTAATACCATTCCTGGTTATACGGATGTGGTAAAAGATGCCGATCTAGCAGTTCAAATTTCTGCTGATATTGGCTATCCAGTAATGTTAAAAGCCTCTGCCGGTGGTGGTGGTAAAGGCATGCGTATCGCATGGAATGAAGACGAATGTCGTGATGGTTTTGAACGGGCGGCCAATGAAGCACGCTCATCCTTTGGCGATGATCGTATTTTTATTGAAAAATATATAGAACAGCCTCGCCATATTGAGATTCAGATAATGGCGGATACCCATGGTAATATTATTTATCTGGGCGAGCGTGAATGTTCTATTCAACGACGTCACCAGAAAGTTATTGAAGAAGCACCATCACCATTTTTAGATGAAGCTACCCGTAAAAAAATGGGTGAGCAGGCGGTAATGCTAGCAAAAGCGGTAGATTATCGCTCGGCTGGAACGGTAGAATTTATTGTTGATAAAAACCGTAATTTCTATTTTCTGGAAATGAATACGCGTTTGCAGGTAGAGCATCCAGTAACAGAATACATTACTGGTCAGGATCTGGTGGAACTTATGATTCGGGTTGCCAATGGTGAAGAGTTACCATTAAAACAGCAAGATGTAAGCATAACTGGCTGGGCAATGGAATCTCGTGTATATGCTGAAGATCCATTTCGCAACTTTTTACCTTCTATTGGTCGCCTGGTTAGCTATTTACCACCACAGGGCGAAAATGTACGTGTTGATACAGGTGTTTATGAAGGTGGTGAAGTTTCCATGTTCTATGACCCCATGATTGCTAAACTGGTAACCTATGGCAAAGACCGTGCGGAAGCGATTGAAACCATGCAACATGCCTTAGATGAATACTATATCCAGGGTGTATCACATAATATCAGTTTTTTAAATGCACTGATGGTTCACCCCAGATTTTTAAAAGGGGATATAAATACTAACTTTATTGCGGATGAATTCCCCGATGGTTTTAATGCTGAGATGGTAGTTAAGGATGATCCCGCTAAACCTATTTTGGTTGCAGCGATAATTCATCGTTGTTATATGGATCGCGCTGCTAAACTCACTGGGCAGGTACCTGGGCATGAACGTTGTGTACATAATGATTGGGCCGTGATTATCAATGGCGAGACACATCAGGTAGAAGTTGAACAAAAAAATGGCGACTATGAAGTACACTATGAAAATCAAATTTTTGTAGTTAAAACGGACTGGGCACTAGGACTGCCTTTGTTTAAAGCAACTATTGCTGATAATACAGGTAATAGCGCTAATGTTTGCTTCCAGATACAACGCGAAGGTTTATGGTATCACTTATTCCATCGGGGAGCCCGCACCGATGCATTAGTAACTAGCCCTGGAAATGCCAGGTTATATGGCCATATGATAGAAAAAGAGCCAGCCGATCTTTCTAAGTTTTTATTATCACCTATGCCGGGTTTATTAGTTAAAGTTTCAGTAGAAGAAGGTCAAAAAGTTTCTGCAGGCGAAGAACTGGTGGTTATTGAAGCCATGAAGATGGAAAATGTTCTACGTGCTGAGCAAGATGCGGTGATAAGTAAAATCAAAGCAGAAGTGGGTGACAGTCTAATGGTTGATCAAATTATTATTGAGTTTGAATAAAACTATTTATGTATAATGCAATAGAATTACTTGCCAGAGATGTTCTGGCAGGTAATCGGCGGGCATTGTCTCGCGCCATTACTCTGGTCGAATCTACCCGTGCTGATCACCGCATCCAGGCAGATAGTCTATTACAAATACTTTCAGCACATGCTGGAGGTTCCATTCGTATAGGTGTTTCTGGTGTTCCAGGAGCAGGAAAATCAACTTTTATTGAATCTATAGGACTACATATTACCAAACAGGGATTACGTCTGGCGGTATTAGCGGTTGATCCCTCATCTGCAATTAATGGTGGTTCCATAATGGGAGATAAAACCCGCATGGAGCTATTATCACGCTGCCCAGGTGCATTTATCCGCCCCTCTCCATCAAGTGGAACTCTGGGAGGAGTAACGCGTAGAACCCGGGAAACGCTATTATTGTGTGAAGCTGCAGGATACGATGTAGTGATTGTAGAAACCGTAGGTGTTGGTCAATCAGAAACTGCAGTAGCCGATATGACCGATATGTTTCTCTTGCTATTATTACCCAGTGGCGGTGATGAGCTACAGGGGATTAAGCGGGGCATTATGGAGTTAGCCGATTTAGTTCTGGTTAATAAGGCCGATGGAGCTATGTTAGCTATGGCTAATCATTCTGCAGCTGATTATATCCGTGCATTAGGATTAATACATCCACGTACCCGAGATTGGAGAGTTCCGGTTAAAACCTGCTCGTCACTTAATGGCACAGGCATTGCTGATATTTGGGATTTAATTGGGAAATATCATAATTTATTGACTACAACTAATGAGTTAACAGAACGCCGTGCAAAACAGGCTAAAGCCTGGTTATGGGCAGAAATTGCAGAAAACTTACTGTCCAGCTTTATAGAAAATAGCGATGTAAAAGGCAAAATTGCAGATTTTGAAGCCGCAGTAATGAGTGGAAGCTTGCCTCCAACTTTGGCAGCATCAGAACTTATAACTCATTTTCGTAACTCACAATAATATATATAATAGGAGATTAAGCATGATTGGGAAACTTAACCATGTTGCTATAGCGGTAGCCGATCTGGATGTTGCAACAAATGTCTATAGTAGCATTCTGGGAGCTAAGGTTTCCGCCCCACTGTCTTTACCCGAGCATGGTGTTATTACCGTGTTTGTTGAATTAAGTAATACTAAAATTGAATTGCTTCATCCTCTGGGCGAAAATTCTCCAATTGCTAAATTTTTAGAAAAAAATCCTGCTGGCGGAGTACACCATATCTGTTATGAAGTGCAAGATATTCAACAAGCTGCGGATAAGATGAAAGCAGAGGGAGCACGTATACTGGGCGATATTAAAGTAGGGGCACATAATAAACCCGTATTATTTTTGCATCCCAAAGATTTTTGTGGAACTTTAGTTGAACTGGAACAAGCTTAATGGAGTAATGCCCGATTTATAACTAGATTCGGGCATGCATATGGGCCTCTATTACCACCTCAGAATTCTCACCACAGATAACTTTTACAATAATTTTGGCTCGCTGTTGTTTTTTTAGTTTATCTATAAACAACAGCCCCTCTTCTTCACTTAAAAAAGCAGCACAAGTAATTTTATTGGTAATGGGTTTTTTATATTGAATATTTGCCTTAGATAATACTGGCAGGCTATCTATACCTGCTTCATTAAGGCAATGTTTTATTAATCCCCATGCAGTTAAAACACCTAATGAATAAATACTACCGGCAAAACCTGTATTATGGATATTGGTATTAGGTTCCATTGGGGCGCTGACTAATATTTCTTGCCGGGTTAATTTTTTTATATGAAATCCCATGGTTTTACTTAAAGGGATATGTTGATGAATTTCTTGTTCTATTGTGTTTTTCATAAGCTTCTGACTGATTAATGTGTATATACTTTATGCTTATTCGGCTCAACTAATTAGTATATATTTTAAAGGTATTTTTGCTATCTGGACAACTGTCGACAATCTATATTGACAATTAAATTATACATAGATAGTATCCATTATAAATAGTAATATGTCGACAATAAAATATTCACAATATCAGAGGCGATTCAATATGGGTTTAAGTGCTATAAAAAACTCCAGTGCAGGTTCTCTTTTTCGTAGGGCGGTAGATAAAGGAAAGCCATTACAAGTAATGGGAACTATCAATGCCTATACTGCAATGATGGCTGAAAAAAGTGGTGCTCAGGCGATTTATCTCTCAGGTGCTGGTGTAGCAAATGCCTCTTATGGTTTACCCGATCTGGGTATGACCTCATTAGATAATGTCTTAACCGATGTTTGCCGTATTACTGGAGCAACAGATTTACCGCTACTGGTAGATATTGATACCGGCTGGGGCAGTGCCTTTAATATTAGTCGCTGTGTTAAAGAGATGATTCGTGCGGGGGCAGCAGGGGTTCATATTGAAGATCAGGTGCAGGCCAAACGCTGTGGTCACCGTCCGGGCAAAGCAATAGTCTCACAACAGGAAATGGTGGATAGGGTTAGTGCAGCGGTAGATGCCTGTACAAATGATTTTGTTATTATGGCACGTACGGATGCACTGGCTGTAGAAGGTATGGACGCTGCAATTGAGCGTGCGATTGCCTGTGTAGAAGCAGGAGCAGATATGATTTTTCCAGAAGCAATGAATACGCTGGAACAATATCGCACCTTTGTTGATGCGGTTAAAGTTCCTGTACTGGCAAATATTACTGAATTTGGAACCACGCCTCTATACACTACTGCCGAACTAGACTCAGCAGGTGTTAAACTGGCCCTTTACCCTCTGTCAGCATTTAGAGCAATGAATGCAGCGGCACTGGATGTTTACCAGACGCTACTAAACGAGGGAACCCAACAATCTTCAATAGAAAAAATGCAAACGCGCGATGAATTATATGAAATGCTTAAGTACCATAGTTATGAGCAAAAATTAGATTCATTATTTGCACAAGCTAAAAAGGTCTAGAAGCAGTTATGGCTATAAATACTATAACAGAGCAGCCAACTAATAATAAAAAATCAGTTGCTTTATCAGGTATAAGCGCAGGAAATACAGCCTTATGCAGTGTCGGTCAATCAGGCAATGATTTACATTATCGTGGTTATAATATTGTTGATTTTGCAGATAAGGCTGAGTTTGAAGAAGTTGCCTATTTATTAATTCATGAGAAATGGCCGAATAAAAATGAACTATCTGAGTATAAACAAAAACTATTTAAGTTACGCAGTATACCTAATGAGCTAAAAATAGTACTGGAACAAATTCCTGCAACAGCGCACCCTATGGATGTGATGCAAACGGCCTGTGCAATGTTAGGCTCGCTTGAAAGTGAGAACGAAGCACATAATATTGATGCTGCTAAGCAGATAGGCGACCGTTTAATGGCCTGTTTTGCTTCTGTTTTATTATATTGGTGGCACTATTCCAGAACTGCTTTACGCATTGAAGTAGAAACCCAGGAGCAAAGTATTGGGGCACATTTTTTTAAGCTTTTACATGGCAAAGCTGCAACTGCAATACAAATAAGAGCAATGCATACCTCGCTTAATTTATATGCTGAGCATGAATTTAACTCCTCTACATTTGCCGCCCGTGTTATTGCTGGAACCAATGCAGATATTCATTCGGCAATTACCGGGGCAATTGGTGCTTTAAGTGGGCCTATACATGGCGGGGCGAATGAAGCCGCATGTAAAATTCAACAGCACTATAGCAATGCTGATGAGGCAGAAAAGGATATTCGTAAACGCATAGCAAACAAGGAAATAATTACTGGTTTTGGTCACCCGGTTTATACTATTTGTGATCCTCGGAATAAAATAATTAAAGCTGTTGCCAGAGAACTTTCTGAAGAAGCCAACAATAATCAAATGTATGATGTGGCAGAACGATTGGAAAGCGTGATGTGGGATGTTAAAAAAATGTTTTCAAACCTGGATTGGTATTCTGCGGTATCTTACCATATGTTAGGTATACCCACTTCTTTGTTTACCCCCATTTTTATTATCTCACGAACAGCAGGCTGGGTTGCTCATATAATAGAGCAACGAGTGGATAAAAAAATAATTCGTCCTACCGCAAATTATACTGGAGCAGAGGGCTTACAATGGCTTCCACTGGAACAGCGTAATTAAGTTATTAAATAATACCCAAGATTTAAATAATAACTAAGATTTAAATAATAACAGGGCCTTAAATAATAAGAAAAATTAAAGAGGATTTATACTATGAGTTTAAAAAATGTAGAAAGTAATATTCGCCCGGATGTTGATCAAGAACTGGTTGATATTGCTGATTATGTATGTGACTACCCAATAAGCTCTTCAGCAGCATTAGATACGGCTCGTAATGATTTAATGGATAGCATAGCCTGTATGTTATTAGCACTGGATTATCCTGAAGCAACTAAACACCTTGGGCCTATAGTTCCTGGCACTATAGTACCTAATGGGGCACGTGTTCCAGGAACGCATTTTCAACTGGATCCAGTAAAAGCAGCCTGGGATATTGGTGCACTGGTTCGCTGGTTAGATTTTAATGATACCTGGCTGGCAGCAGAATGGGGGCATCCTTCAGATAATTTGGCTGCTATTTTAGCATTAGGTGATTACCTGAGTCGTAAAGCGGTAGCAGAAGGTAAGCCGCCAATGACTATGGAAATGTTGCTGCACTTTATGGTTAAGGCACATGAAATTCAGGGGGTGTTGGCCCTGGAAAATAGTTATAACCGTGTAGGGCTGGATCATGTGGTTTTGGTAAAAGTGGCATCTGCTGCAGTAGCAGCGGTAATGCTGGGTTTAGATAAAGATCAGGTTATTGATACCCTTTCTCACGCCTGGGTAGATGGGCAATCACTGCGTACTTATCGTCATACCCCAAATACGGGTTCACGTAAATCCTGGGCAGCAGGAGATGCATCTAGTCGAGCAGTACGTTTGGCTATGATGGTGGCACGAGGTGAAATGGGAATGCCCAGTGTGCTCAGTGCGCCTCAATGGGGGTTTTATGATGTATTGTTTAAAGGCGAAAAATTTAAATTTCAGCGTCCTTATGGCAGTTATGTTATGGAACAGGTTTTGTTTAAGATCTCTTTTCCAGCTGAATTTCATGCTCAGACCGCAGTAGAATGTGCAATAATCTTACATGCAGAAATAGCTGATAAAATAGCCGATATCGAATCTATTAAACTAACCACGCAAGAGTCGGCAATTCGAATTATTTCTAAACAGGGGCCATTGCATAATCCTGCTGATCGCGACCATTGTTTACAATATATGGTTGCAATTGCTTTGCTTTATGGCGAATTAACTGCGGATCATTATGAGCATGATATTGCAAAAAATCCACAAATTGATCAACTACGTGAATTAATGCAGGTGCAAGAAGATAAGCGCTATTCTGAGGATTATTATGATCCAGAAAAGCGCTCGATAGCAAATGCCATTCAAGTATTTTTTAAAGATGGCCGCTGTACAAAAAAAGTGGAAATTGAATATCCCATAGGCCATAAGCGCCGTAGGGCAGAAGGAATTCCTGTTTTAGAAAAGAAATTTTCTAATGCCCTGCATAAGCACTTCCCTCATCGACAGGCGCAAACTATTTATGATTTGTGCCTGGATTCAAAAAAGCTGAATATAACCCCTGTAAATGAATTTATGGATTTATTAGTTATATAACACAAAAAAATACACTTTATATCATTGGCCTGGTTTTTGGTGTTTTAAAAGGAGAGAGTAACAAAAATGTATGAACTTAAGTACGAAGAATTAGTGCATGGAATTACCTGTATTGAAGGTTGGTATCAAAGCGAAGGTATTGCGTGTTGTTATATGGTGGAGTCAGATGGAGAATTTGCCTTAATTGATACCGGTACAGCGCGTACCGCACCCTCAATTATCGAGTTATTAGCAAAACGTGGCATAGCTAAAGAACAGGTAAAATATATTATTCCAACCCATGTGCATCTTGACCATGCTGGTGGAGCAGGACAGCTTATGGCGCAATTGCCTGAAGCACAATTAGTTGTTCATCCTTATGGTGCCCGACATATGATTGACCCGAGTAAATTACAGGCGGGTGCATCTGCTGTATATGGTGAGCAGCCGTTTAAAGAATTATTTGATACTTTGCTGCCTATCGCTGAAGAACGCGTTACTGAAATGACCGATGGTATGCAACTTGATCTAAATGGTCGCATATTGCATTTAATTGAAACACCAGGGCATGCTCGCCACCACTTAGTCGTGTGGGATGAAGTATCCCAAGGCTTATTTACCGGGGATGTTTTTGGTAATGGTTACCCTGCTCTGCATAGCAGCAAAGGGCGATATCTAATGCCAGTTACCAGCCCTGTACAGTTTGATCCTAGGTTATGGCATGAGAGTATTGAAAAACAATTATCCTTTAATCCTGAGCGCGTATTTTTAACTCACTATAGTATGCTAGAAAATCCCCGGCCGTGTGCAGAACAATTACACCGTGATCTGGATGCCTATATTGAGATTGCCCATGCTTTAAAACCTGAAAATCGATATGACAATTTATTAGAGCAGATCACAGACTATCACATGGAAAATATCAAAGCACATGGCTGTACTCTGCCCAGAAAAGAGATTGATAGATTGATAGCCTCAGATATTGAGCTCTGTGCTCAGGGTCTTGAAGTTTGGTTACAACGTCAAGAATCTAAATAATTACAGTGGCTAGATTTGATAAAATAATTACTCCTTAAATTAAGGCCTGAACGGAGTAAATTAGGTGAGATTATAACCCTTAGCATAGGCCATATAAAATAATGGTATTTTCATAAAGATATAAGAAACAAGAGATTTTTGAGTATGTTTTTTTAGGGTACCAGCAAATCTAATTTTCTGGCAATTTCTGCTAGTTCAATGGGGGTGGGGTAGTTGAGTTTGGTTTTTAAATTTGCTCGGTGTTTCTCGACGGTGCGAATGCTAATATTTAATGCAGCAGCAATATTACGGCTTTTTTCTCCTTCAACCAGCATTTTTAATATTTGCTGTTCACGCCGAGTTAACTGATATGGATCCTGTTTATATTGGTTTGCTTGCTTTTCAGTATTGGGTTCAATAAAGTCATAATGACCCGACATGACTCTAGTTATGGCTTTATTTAAAGCTTGTTGATCGATGTTTTTTAAGATGTATCCATGAGCCCCGGATTTATGTGCTAATGCGATTTCATCCGCATTATCTCTTGAGCTGAGCATAAGAATGCGAGTTTCAGGTAAACGGCGACTAATTTGATAGGCGGCATCATGTCCATTCATTACTGGCATAAGTAAATCCAATAAGATCAAATCTGGTTCTAGCTGCAATGCCAGCTCAATTGCTTCGCGACCATTAGTTGCGAGGCCTACAACATCAAGGGGAAAGGGGCTTTTATTTAGCAGAGCAGTTAAAGCGTGCAAGAGTAACTGCTGATCATCAACCAGTAATACCTTAAGTGGTTGCGTGTGCCACTTCATATTATTCCTTTATATTTATTATGATCTTTAAGATTATGGATTCAATAGTCGCTAAGACTACCATAGTTGTTGTAGGAGTATATATTGTACTATGGTATTAGGGGCTGAATTATTTAGCTTCGGAACGGAACCGGCACGGTGTTAAATTTTGAGGACTCATGGGGAATTAAGAGAACTAAAATCAAGGAGATAAAAACAATCTAATAATTTGTTTTCCCTTAAATCCCCATATATCCCCTCCAGTTGGTCACAAGCAGGTCACAAATTAGGTGTATATAAATGTATAACCAACGAGATTAATACTACAATTTTTTATTTGCTGTCTAATAAAAAATAAAGCTAAAATTATAATTCTCCAGCTTCATTAAGTACCATTTTGATTAAATCATCACCTAACCACAAACCAGCATCTTGTAATAAATTTATCGCTGGTTTGATGGATGAAAGAATACCTCTACGTTTTGCTAAAAGTAAAACGCCCAAAGTTCCCAATGATTTAATTCCAAATGTTTTAGCACATCTTCTTGCTGCGGCATCATCAATTATTACATGATATTCATGGTGTAAATTTGCATAACCAATAACAGATGTTTCTCCCTTGCCTAAATCCTATGAAATAATAGCAGGAGAAATTGGAGCAACTTTTGTTTTTAATAACCACTGAGCATTTTGAATTCCCTTAGCAGCTAAATCATTATGTCCACCCTCAGCAACTTCTTGCCAAACGGCTTCAGGAACAATTACTTCATCAAATAGTTGGGAAAGGAGATGCTGTTGGTTACTTGCAAATAGAGTGATTAAAGGTGATGCATTAATAATAACCCGACTAATCGGCATTAAGCATATCCTCTTTTAAAGTTTCATCACTCATTTGAAATGGAGAAACTTTAGCTTTTGATAACTCATTGATAAATTCTGCACGAGTTAAGCCAGCAATTTCTGCCGCCTTATCTTGAGAAACTCTAGTCTGTTCATACCATTTAACCGCTGCAGTGATTCGCATTTCTTTCATAAAATCATCAGGTACTAGATGCAAAGCAGAAAAAACAGTTTCAGGAAAATCAACAGTTATAGTTGTCATAAAGAACTCCAGCATGGCTCATTAAAAGCCATATATATAAAGTGATAAATACAGTATAGCTACAATTACTTATTTTTTCATCTTCTAAAGCGTATAGCAAGTTACTCAATTATTTTTTTTCATATGAGCACTTGTCATTAAATTCTTCAAGTGACTCACTAATATAATCATAATACCCCCATCCCATATCTTTGGCTGAAACAACAATACGACTTAATCGATGTAGAAATTTAATCTGTATTTTATTAGGTTGTTTTTCAATAGCTGTGAGAGCTCTATCAAACATAGATTCAAGGCTTGAATAAAATGATTCATCAATATCCCCTATATCGAGGGTAAACTGATTGCCTGTTTCTACATAAAAAACCATTAACTCTATTTGACCCAATTTATCTTTAGTTGCTTTATAATAATCAGAAATAGCTTTTCGGCCTACAGACAGTTGAATGGAATCATTCCACATCACATCTGGATAGAGTGCATCTGATATAATTTCTTTATACGGTTGAAGACCGTTTTTTCCAATTAAGTACCGGGCATGAATAAAGGTTTTATTTTCATCATTCAATGAATACAAATCACCAATGAGTTTAAGCTGTTCTGCTTGTGCCTTATCTGAAATAACCGCTTTCAAATCTTTCCAGGTCACTTTATTATTCTTCATTTAAGAGTTCAACTTAAGCTTAGTTTGAGTTAATGTATCCTCGCCTTTAACAGATAACGAATAACCCATTGCCTCATATCCTTTAGCCCGTTTTTGGAACATTCTTTGTAGCATGGGTAGGGATTCATCAACGTAATCGTAAACAATTACACAATCTTTATTTTTAAATTGACGATGAATACGGCCAACATATTGTGCTAATGAACCTTTCCATGAGATTGGTAAGGCTAAAAATAATGTATCTAATTTAGCTAAATCAAAACCTTCACCTATGTATTTTCCCGTAGCAATCAATACTTGAGCAGTTTCTAGCCCATCCATTGCTTCTTTAAGTTCTTTAACTTTCATTGCTCCACGAAGTACCTGAAAACTTATATTTTGCTTTTGAATAAGTTCGGCTAAAATAATAGCATGTTCTCTACGTTCAGTTAAAATTAATGGGTGTCTGTTTTTGCTATTCATCCCCTTGCTGTTTATCTCCTCTTAACTGACTAAGTAAGGGCGTACCTGTAAAAGCCATAAAGCCCGCATTAGGTAAACCCGAGCGCATATTCAAAGCCAATGTCGTATATTGGCTTCGGTGGGCTTCATCAGTAATGACAATCACATCATTACGATCCGATAATTCAGGATAGCTTTCACCTTGTTCCGATCTAAACTTATGAATTAAGGTAAAGACAAATCGGTGGTCTTCAGAAAGCAACTGCTTTAAATCAGCAGCAGAATTTGCCTGACACTCTTCATTGATCAGTCCACAGGCATTGAATGTTTTGTAAATTTGCTCATCTAAATCTGTTCGGTCAGTAACAATGACAAATGTCCAGTTACCGTTAAACTTACGAAAGGCTTTTTGACAAAAGAACACCATTGAAAAACTTTTACCACTGCCCTGAGTATGCCAGAACACACCTAATTTTCCCTGAACCTCTTCAATACTTTTTAAACCTTTAAGCGCCTGATTTACGCCTAGGTATTGATGATATTTAGAAACAATTTTTACGGTTGATTTTTTATTTTCAAAAAGAATGAAATTTTCAATAATATCCAACAAGCGGGCTTTATCACAGGTACCTCGTATCACAGTTTCAAGACTAAGAACACGAGGCTCGTTTTCCTTTTCTATCTTTTTCCAATCTGCAAAGTGTTCCCATTGGCTAGAGATAGTGCCAACCTTACTTTGTACGCCATTAGATAAAATAACCAATTGATTAAAGAAAAATAATTGAGAGCAGAGTAAAAATTGATTGTTATCAACATTATTCCAGTCCATGACTTTTACAGTTATAGAATCTTCTTGCTCATCGTCCGCTTTAACTTTTACACCTTCGTGAATCCGTTTATAGCAAGCCTCATTGGCAGCAATAGCACTCATTACCGAGCGATCACGCGAAATCTCTTCAATCGCTAAATTAATTTCATTGGCAGTACAAGCAGGGTTTATTTTAATTAAGGCTTTGCGTAGTTCATGAACAAGGATGACTTCACTTCGGTTATCACGTCCAAGTGTACCCTCTTCACCAAAAACTTCACTATAGCAATCGAGTGTTTTCCAGCCTAACTCAGCAAACAGGTTTATTGCTGGTTGCTCTATTAGTTCGTCTTCGGTGTAGGTCATATTTTTATTTTAAGTTAATCTATCACAACGCTCTAAGCTCTCGCATAATCTTATCGTGAATCGCTGGATGCAGAGATTTTTCAGTGACCACATCGACTTTACGATGTACTAATTCAGAAACTGCATTTAAAAAACTACCTAATGCAAATCCAGATTGCCCTTCCTCAAGTTCAACTAATAAATCCAGATCACTTTTTTCATTAGCATCATTTCGAGCCATTGAACCAAAGACCCGTACATTTTTAATCCCTTTTTCTCGTGCAATAGATAAAATTTTCTGTCTATTTTGTTCAACTAGTGGAGACATTTTCGGTGATGTTGAATTATCAGCATTGTGTTTCATTGTTTGTCATCCTTCATTAGAATTTACTTATTGCCAATTTAGTCATAATCCTTAACTGTCCATATAAACTGATCAAATTATATAGACCAGTCAATTGACAATCAAAGAGTAAAGCTACTGAAATCAGGGCTTGTAAGAGGGGTTAAGTATATTTTATCCCTTACTCAGTCAAATGACCGTCAAATGAGAATTTCAAAAACTTTATTATGCCCCAAAGGGTACATATCGCCAAACTATCTGTTAGCTTTCTCACCCTACAATCAGAATTTATTTTTATCAAGGCTTCGCTGTAGCAATCTCGTGTTTGCCAGCCTATACCTGAAAACAGGTTTATTGTAGGTTGTTCTACTAGTTAGTCTTCGATGTAAGTCATGATTATGCAACCTCAACTTGAGACGTTAAATCTTTAATCTTCCAATTACCAATTTCTGTATTATCATAATATTCCTCTGGAAACCGGCTTTTATCCATTACTAAGCAAATTAGATACTTTGGACGAGTAAACC
>JASFYQ010000122.1:0-29621 GCA_045047105.1 Pseudomonadota bacterium
ACTCAATCTATAACAACAGAAACTAAAGGAATGCACCCTTTAGAGCAGCAAGCAATTACTCCAATTATCAATAAAATTACACCTTCACCGGTGATTGGCATTAATAAACGTCAATGGATAGAAATTAAGGGCGAATTTATTAATACCAAAACAGTTTTAATCCTGTCCTGGACAAATAAAGGCAAGCAACAACACAAACAATTTTCATTAAACATGCCTAGCAAGCAATTACAAATGGATGAAGCGAACCATTTAAGATTACATATTAATACTGGTACCAGTGAAAAAATCTGGCAGGTGCAACTCAAAAACCAAAATAAAGAGTCTATAAATTATCAATTTAAAGTGGTTGAACCCTTTCAGCCAACTAAGACAGATTTAGTGCCTCAAAAACAAAAAATTATTAGCAGTGGAAAAAAATCTCAAGCAACTACAACAGCTAAAAAAATAGTCAAATCCCAGAACTATATTTTACAACAACCCGATAGTTTTTTTACTTTGCAGTTATTGGGTTCATCCAATAATTCTGCGATTCAAAAAGTATTAACAAAACATAAAGATCATCAAAAGTTGTTTGGTTATAAGAGTATTCGTAAGTCAAAAGATTGGTATATTTTAATTTATGGAAGTTACTCATCAAAACAAAAAGCACAGCAAGCATATAAAAAATTACCTAAATCATTAAAAACAACTAAACCTTGGGTTAGAAATATAAAATCAGTAAAACAACAATTACAGAATAATTTTGATCGTGGGGATGTTAAGCAAGTTAAACAAATGCTGGATAAAAAAAATAAGCCACCATCTGGCAGTAAAAAACCACTAGCAATAAAAGTTTTAATAAAAGATCTCGCTACAATGCAATCATCAATTAGTTCAATGGCTGTGGATAAATGGGCTTATCAATTGATTAGTTTAAGCGCTGAAAGTGCTATGTTAGATTATATGAAAACACACAAATTACAGGATAAGGGCAAGTACTTTAAACGTAAGGTAAATGGAACCAGTCGCTATACTCTGGTTTATGGTATTTTTGACTCTAAGCAGCAGGCACAGGATAACCTAAAAAATCTTCCTGCAATTATTCGCCAGGGAAAACCCTGGATTAGATCATATGGTGATATTCAAAAGCTAATACAGTAGCTATCAGATAAATAATTTCAGCTGATTTTGCTTTGAGGAAATCAGCTGTTGCTTTTTAATTACGCTGAGCTTTTTAATAAAATACTCTCTTTTACTGGCTAAACTTCTATTTGCAATAGACTCAATATAAACCATAGCTAGAGGCTCATGTGAGTAAAAATACTTGGCTCCACGGTGGTTTTTATGCTCCTGAAAACGCCTTTTCACATCGGTTGTTATTCCAGTATAAAGTGACTTATCTGTGCAGCAGATTATGTAAATAAACCAGTCTAGCTTTTTAATAATTTTAAAGCCTGTAAATACTTGGCACTGGTATTGGCAATAATTTCATCGGGTAAGGCTGGCCCTGGAGCTTGTTTGTCCCATTGTTTTTTTATAACCAGTGTTTCGAGATAATCACGAACATATTGTTTATCAAAACTTTCAGGGCTGTTGCCTGGCTGGTAACTACTTGCTTGCCAAAAGCGAGATGAATCAGGAGTTAAAACCTCATCAATCAGGGTTAATTGATTATTTTCATCTACACCAAATTCAAACTTGGTGTCCGCAATAATAATGCCTCGCTGGGCTGCATATTCAGATGCCTGGCTGTATATTTTTATACTGATATCACGTATTTGTTCCGCAAGATCTTTGCCTACAATATCTATAGTTGCAGCAAAATCAATGTTTTCATCGTGTTCTCCAACAGCTGCTTTGCTGGATGGAGTATAAATAGCCTCAGCTAATTTATCGGCTAATTGTAAATTTTTAGCCAGGCTTATGCCGCAAACTTTGCCACATTGTTGATAATCTTTCCAGCCTGAACCAATAATATAGCCTCGTACAATGGCTTCTATTGGCAGTGCTTTTAACTTTTTAACAACTATCGCTCGCCCTTTAATTTGTGAGTACTCACTATCAGTGACTACATCAGCAACAGCCATTGTTGATACTTGGCTCGGGATTAAATCACTAAAGAAATTAAACCAGAAGGATGAAATTTCATTTAATATTTTTCCCTTACCAGGAATTGCGCTAGGCATAATAACATCAAAGGCAGAGATTCTATCGCAGGTTACGATGAGTAAGTGCTGCTCATCTACACTATAAATATCACGTACTTTTCCTTTATGTAATAAGGGCAGGCTGGTGAGTGAACTCGAATATAAAACATCCGTTGTCATTAATATTTCCTAAATTAATAAAATGGCATAATAATAGAACTATAATTTTACCAAATAGTTATTATAAATTCACCTTTTAGAGAGGTTTGAATAGTTTCAATTACAAGAATAATTCTTGTAAATTGTTTAAATAATTAAAACCACGGGAGGTGGGGCAGATGATATTATTGTTTATTGATATTAACCCCTGATCAATAGCCGGGTTTAATTTATATTGTAGTTTTTTAAAGTCTAAGCCCGTGCTTTGAGTAAAGAGCTCAAGCTTAAAACCCTGACTCAGTCGTGAAGCATTTAACATAAATTCAAAAATTAGATCACTTTCAGAAAGTTTTTTCTTTCCTCCCAAATATTTTTTTTTGGCAGAATTTAAATATTGCTGTGGTTGTTTTAATTTCCAATTACGATAAATAGTCTGTTCTGCAACCATAGTAATTTTTCCATGTGCCCCAGCTCCAATGCCGAGGTAATCCCCAAATTGCCAATAATTGATATTATGCTTACACTGGCAATTCTTTTTGCTCCAGGCTGAAATTTCGTATTGATTAAATCCATGCTGGGATAATAACAGGTGTCCCTTTTGCTGGATGTTATAACTTAAATCATCACTGGGTAAAACGGGTGGTTGCTGCGCAAAAAAGGTATTTTGCTCAATGGTGAGTTGATAATAAGATATATGTTGAGGCTTAAGATCTATTGCAGTTTGGACATCTGATAATGCTTGCTTTAAACTTTGTTTTGGTAGGGCAAACATGAGATCCAGATTAATTTGCTCAAATCCAGCCTGGTGAGCATTTTCTACGGATTTAATCGCATCCTTACTATTGTGGATCCGTCCTAATAATTCTAATTGAGTATTATTAAAGCTTTGAATACCAATAGATAAACGATTAATGCCCAACTGTCGGAATTCGGCAAACTTTATATAATCAATAGTGCCAGGGTTAGCCTCTAGAGTAATCTCAGTCATTGGTAAAATATTTAAGATTGCTTTTAGCCGGCAAAGTAAATAATCTAATTCTTCTGCCTCGAATAGACTGGGTGTTCCTCCACCAATAAAAATGGAATAAATAGAGCGCCCCCAAATAGAGCCTAACTCATTTTCTAAATCATTTATTAAAGCATCTATATAACGTTTATTTTGCTGCTTTTTATTTTCTTTCTTCACTTTAAGCTGGTGTGAATTAAAATCACAATATGGGCACTTTTGAACACACCAGGGGTAGTGGATATAAAGTGATAAAGGTGGAGGGTATGAGAGATTCAGCATATAATTATATTTGGTGTAATTGTAATTTATTTAAAAGTGGAAAAAGTAATGCGGAATCCAGGACAAAAAGGTTTTATGAAGAACTATTATAGCATGGCTATTTTCTTTTTTATGATGTTATTAGCGTTCAGACTATCAGGATACCTTTCAGGGATTTTATGTTTGGCTGGTGTAATAATCGCTAGCCCGTCTTTGCAATTAAAACTACCTAAACATCGCTGGTGGACATTGCTAGTATTGTTTATTCTAAGTATTTTATTTTTCCCTGATTTGATGGGGCTAAAAAAATAATGTTAGTTTCATTTACCAAAATGCATGGTCTGGGGAATGATTTTGTAATGATTAATAATTGCCTGGGTGATTATAATTTAAGCAAGCAACAGATAAAAAATATTTCTGATCGTCACTTTGGAGTTGGTTGCGATCAACTGCTAGTTATTGAAAAGTCTACTCTAGAGAAAATTGATTTTAAATACCGTATCTATAATGCGGATGGAGCAGAAGTTCAGCAATGTGGCAATGGTGCTCGCTGTTTTGCACGTTATGTTTATGAAAAAGAACTTACCAATAAAACCACTATTGCAGTAGAAACTCTGAATGGTGTTATTTATTTATATCTTGAAGACTCTAGTAATATTGCAGAAAAAATCTCAGACAACAAAAATACCCGACAAACTCAGATACGAGTAGATATGGGCAAGCCAAACTTCTCCCCCCTGCAATTGCCTTTTTTGATTGATGATCCAGTTGCTATAAAAAAAAATCTCTATCAACTAGATATTGTGGATGGCAAAAAAAATTCCATTGAGCATTTTGTTTTTTCTGCGGTTTCGATGGGCAATCCCCATGTCACTCTGATAGTAGAAGATCTAAAAAATTATGATGTTAACCGTGTTGGAACTTTGTTTTTAAAACAAAAAATCTTTCCAGAGGGGGTAAATGTTGGTTTTATGCAAATTATTGATGAAAATAACATCCTCTTGCGGGTTTATGAACGAGGAGCAGGAGAAACTCTGGCCTGTGGTAGCGGAGCTTGTGCTGCGGTGGTAAATGGTATCCAACAAGGTGTATTAAAACATCACGTTAGGGTACAATTAACCACTGGATTTTTAATTATTAAGTGGGCTGGTAACTCAAGCCAAAATGTGGATATGAGTGGACCAGCCAGTTTTGTTTTTGAAGGGCAAATAGAGATATGAGTACAAACCAAGATATAAAACAGTTAAAATCATCTGATATTAGCTTGTATTTACAAGATAACCCAGATTTTTTTCAAGATAAAGATCATTTAGTAGAAAAGTTGCAATTAACCCATACTGCTGGGAATGCTATTTCTTTAATTGAGCGGCAAGTTGATATTTTGCGCCAACAAAATGTTCAGCTGAATAAGCAATTAAACGAGCTGTTTTCTATTGCTAAAGAAAATGATCATGCAACTCAAAAAATGCATAACTTGATATTAGCGTTATTGAGTTGCCAACGTTTACATGATATTGCAACTTTATTAGAAACGCGATTAGTCGAAGATTTTACAGTCGACTCCGCACTATTAAAGTTATTTTCTGTTGAAAATGCGGTATTAGATGCAAAAAATACCATTAGTATGGACGAGAGCTCAGTTCAAGCTAAAACAATAAAAAAATTAATTAATAAGCGCGAACCAATATGTGGTTTTTTTAATCAACTCAATAGTAAAGAATTACAAACTGATAAACAATTTGATATTAAATCAATGGCAGTAATGCCTTTGTTTGTGGATAAAAATGATTGTTTTGGTGTTTTGATTCTGGGCAGTGAAGATAAACAACATTTTAACCCAGATAATGGCATTGTGTTTTTAAAAAATTTGGCTGAAATAGTTAGTGCTACTCTGGTTAAATATTTATAATATATTAAGTGCTAAAAACTAAAATTACCACTTAGTTCTCTGCCATTTTCCAAGTATTTCTACCTTCGCTTTTTGCACGATACATAGACTTATCTGCAACTTGTATTAATGCATCTACTGAATTGCCATTAGCAGGGTAAATTGCTATGCCAATACTTGCTCCTACAGATGCAAGTTGGCCTTCTATTTGAAAAGGGGATGATATGCTATTTACAATAGCCTGAGCTATTTTTTGGGCCCCATCAGAACTTCCCTGGCTGGATAAAAGAATAACAAATTCATCACCGCCAAATCGAGAAACAATATCTGATTTGCGCACCAGAGCTTGTAGTCGGGTGGCGATTTTTTGTAGTACTTCGTCACCGACTGCATGGCCCAGCGTATCATTAACTAATTTAAAGTGATCAATGTCAATAAATAATATTGCCAGGCCACCTTTATTACGCTTGGCTGTATGAAGTTCTAAATTAGAAAGCTCTTCAAATAAGCGTCGATTAGGTAAATTGGTTAATAAATCATGCTGCGCCATATAGGTGATTTTATTTTCAGCCTGTTTACGCTTACTTATGTCTGAGTGCGTACCTGACATGCGTATGGGGCTACCATCTTTTGCCCATTTCACAATTTTTCCACGAGTCAAAATATTAACCCAATGACCATCTTTATGTAGCATTCGTATTTCATGCTCATAATAATCTAATTCTTTATTAAATATTTTCTTTAGCAGTTTATTGGATTCCTCTTGATCTTCTTTATGAACAAAGTTATTCCAGGATTCAATGCTAACTGGCGAAATTTCATCTAAATTATAGCCTATCATTTCAGCCCATCGTTGATTAAAAATAGTTTCTCCTGTTGGGATATCCCACTCCCATGTTCCTACATTGGTAGCCCATATAATTTCTTTTAAATGGGCCTGCTGTCGCTTTAATTCATATGCATATTTGTTTCTTTGGGTAACATCAAAAACAATAGTGTGCAGATATTTTTTATTATCAATAATTATGTTTCCAACATGGACCTCTACGTCTCTAATTTCCCCCGAAGCAATTCGATGTTTAAATTGGAATGAGTGTTTTTTCTCAGATACAGCTTGTTCTATCTCAGATTTAATTTGTTCAGGGGGTAAAGTGTTGATGCTTGATATATTCATGCTAGTGATACGTTCTAAAGAATATCCATAAAACTGGCAAGCGGCAGGATTAGCATTTATAATCTTCCCATTGCTAGGATCAATTACTAATTTAACCGCAGTATTGTTTTCAAACATCTGCCTGAGCAACCGCTCTTTATCAGCGAGTTGTTTTTCTGCTTTTATGCGATCGCTTATATTATGTGCAATTCCTTCTACTGCAAAAACATTTCCTGCTTTATCAAAAACGGGTACTTCTGAAACCTCTATGCGACAAACGTTCCCCTTCATAGTATTTAATTCTATTTCATAGGGTGCTTGCTTTTCTCCCTTACTACTCAATCTGGAAAATTTTTTTGCTTGTTTATTGATGTTATTAGTGGTGAAATAGCTGCTATGGTGTGTCAAAAATTCATCAGGTTTATAGCCTAGTATAGTTTCAACTGAGGGGCTAACGTATTGAAATATACCATTAGTATCATAACTGTAAATAAAATAATCAGCCTGGGTTTGTTCAGCCAGATGTTTATAGCGAAGCTCGCTGGTACGAATTATTTGTTCCATTCTGCTCTGCTGGGTAATATCTTGAATGGTGCCTATCATTTTTATAGGTTTGCCATTTGTATCAAACTTCATTTCTCCCTGCTGTAAGACAATTTTAATATCACCATCTGGTAAGATAACTCTATGCTCAATAATAACAGGATCATTTTTAGCATCTATTTGTTTCATTGATTTGACAATTTTTTTAATGAATTTTTTATCATCAGGGTGTACTTTTTTAAAAAAAGATTCATAGCTTATACCATATTTTAACTGCTGCATTCCAAAAATTTGGTAAGTCTCGTATGTTCCAATAATTTTATTGTTGATAACATCCCATTCCCATCTCCCAATATGGGCTATTTTTTGAAAATCAGATAAGCGAGATTCAATATTTTCTAAAGATTGTTTTGCATGTTGTAATGAATTGTTTAATTTAAGTATTCTTATTATAAATAGTCCAATTAATACTAAAAATAATAATCCCACTATTGCTATCAGACTACGGTACTTATAAGCCACATCCCAAAGGTTAAAGCGTTCGGCGACTTTGAATGGTCCAACGCGGAGCTTTTCTATCATTAAGCGCACAGGGCGGTAATCTAATTGGGTGCTCCAGCCTTTATAATTTCCTAATTGTGTTGCTCTATCATCAGCTTTTAATTTTAGCAGTGCAATAAGAACCTTTTTGGATAATGAACTAGAGGTGCTTTTTAGTTTGGCTATAGTTGCTAGACGTATCAGTTGATATTTTACTTTCAATGCTACATGATGACTGCTATTAGTAAGGATAAAATCGAAGCTATTTAGTTGCACAGCTTGCTCCAGCTCTTTATAGAACATGGGGATAATTTTAAAGTGATAATTATTGATGGATTGACTTAAATAGTCGGCAGTAGGCTGCCATTTTTTAAACGTTTCTTGTTTTGAGTGAAAGGAAAGAACTGCTATTTTTACTTCGCTAGCAGATACATGGCTGGAGGGAGAAAAACTACTTGATAGTAAAAAAAATACCAAGGCAAAAAGGTATAACAACAGAGCTACTGCTTTATTTGTATAAGCAGAATTATGCTTCATTAGTTGTTGCCTATCCACTGCTGTTTAAGCCTTTTTTTACTAATATATTACCGTTTTAATTATACCCTATTATGGATGAAATCATTTATGATAGAAGTCAAATTTATAACAAGAAAAGGTTTATTTTACTAATGGGTTTATTTAGTTGCGTGAGATACTTGCTGAAGTTATGCAAACACAATGTTTCTTTTAGAAACTTTCAATATTTTGGATGGTTGTTTTATCGTTCTTTGATTGTTTTAAAATCTAAATTAAGGGTAAGTTCATGGAGCAACAAATAGAGCAGTTTCTTGATTATTTAAAGTATGAAAAGCAATTAGCTATTAATACTCAAAAAAGCTATTCTCGTGATATTCAAAATGTATTTCAGTTTTTTTCCCAGCAGAAAATAACTGATTGGGCGATTATTGATGCACAACATATTCGTAGTTATATAGGTGAAAGGCGAATTAACGGATTATCAGGAGCATCTATTGCGCGTGAGCTCTCGGCATTAAGGCGTTTTTTTGATTACCTGTTACGACAAAAACTACTGAAAAAAAATCCTGTAAAGGGGATTTCTGCACCTAAAATGCCTAGAAAACTACCATCAACACCTGCTATTGAACAAATAGAGCAATTATTAAATGCCAGTGATGACGATCCTCTATCTATAAGAGATCAGGCTATGTTTGAATTATTTTACTCTTCAGGATTGCGATTATCTGAACTTACCGGATTAAATTTATTGGATTTACATATTGAAGATGCAATGGTAAGAGTGTTAGGCAAGGGTAATAAACAGCGTGATATTCCTGTAGGAAAATTAGCTATCAATGCATTAAAAAGTTGGTTGGAAATTAGATCCAGTTTAGCTAATGGAGCTGAGCTGGCTATTTTTGTCTCTTCCCGTGGTAGCCGGATTTCTACACGGATGGTACAGTATCGACTTAAAAAATGGACTACAGATAAAGGTATGTCAATCCACATACACCCACATATGTTGCGTCATGCATTTGCCAGCCACTTATTAGAGTCCAGTAGTGATTTACGTGCAGTACAGGAACTATTAGGCCACGCTAATATCTCAACCACTCAAATTTATACCCATGTAGATTTTCAACATCTGGCTAATGTTTATGACCAGGCCCATCCCAGAGCAAAAAAGATAAAACCCTAATTGTAAAGTCTGAATATATTGTAATTCACAGAGCTAGCCCCATATTGTACAATCAAGTATAACTGCTCGACAGTAGTCCGTAGTTTTATTAAGTTTTAAAGCCATTTACTTATGACTTAATTTATACGCAATTTATAACAATTTATAACAATTTATAACAACCTATAACAACCTATAACAACAGGAAATTTACTTTGGAACAATACCGAGGCACAACAATTGTATCCGTTCGTAGGGGTAACCAGGTGGTGATTGGTGGCGACGGTCAAGTTACCTTAGGTAATACAGTGATGAAAGGTAATGCCAGGAAAGTCAGGCGTTTATTTCATGACAAAGTTATTGCGGGGTTTGCAGGCGGAACAGCCGATGCATTTACATTATTTGAACGCTTTGAATCCAAGCTGGAAAAATACCGTGGTCAATTATTACGCTCTGCAGTTGAGCTGGCCAAAGACTGGAGAACTGAACGTTCTATGAGGCAATTAGATGCTATTCTTGCAGTAGCAGATGAAACCTCATCGCTGATTATTACCGGAAATGGTGATGTCATTGAGCCTGAAAATAGTTTAATTGCTATTGGTTCAGGAGGCCCCTTTGCTCAGGCAGCATCTTTAGCTTTATTAGATAATACCGAATTAAGTGCTAAAGAAATTGTAGAAAAGGCATTGAATATTGCCAGTGATATTTGTATTTATACCAATGGAAAGCTGACCATAGAAACTTTAGAAACTGAACAAAGCAAAAAGTAAAATAAGAGAAAACAACATGTCTATGACTCCCCGTGAAATTGTCCAGGAATTGGATAAACATATTATTGGGCAAAATGATGCCAAACGTGCAGTAGCTGTAGCACTTCGCAACCGCTGGCGTCGAGGCCAGATAGAAGAGCCGTTACGTAGTGAAATAACCCCTAAAAATATTCTTATGATTGGCCCGACAGGGGTGGGAAAAACCGAAATTGCCCGTCGTTTAGCCAAGCTTTCAAATGCGCCTTTTATAAAAGTAGAAGCAACCAAATTTACTGAAGTAGGCTATGTAGGGCGAGATGTTGAATCTATTATTCGTGATTTGATTGATGTTTCAGTCAAAATGACACGAGAACAAGCCAAAGAAAAAGTAAAACATAGTGCTATGGATGCCGCAGAAGATAGAGTTCTAGATATTTTATTACCTCCTGCGAGAGGAAAGTCTAGCGATGATAGTGAATGGCAGCAAGAAGAAAAAACAGAAGATAATTCTACCCGCCAGAAGTTTCGGAAAATGATCCGTGAAGGTAAATTAGATTCAAAAGAAATAGAAATTGAATTTTCTGCTCCCTCTATTGGTGTAGAAATTATGGCTCCTCCAGGCATGGAAGAAATGACCAGCCAATTACAGGGCATGTTTCAAAATATGGGCGGCAGTGGTAAAACCAAACGTCGTAAAATGACTGTAGAAAAAGCACTGAAAGTATTAACTGACGAAGAAGCATCCAAACTGATTAATGAAGAAGAAACCAAGCAACAGGCTGTTGACAATGTAGAGCAAAATGGCATTGTTTTCCTGGATGAAATAGATAAAATTGCAACTCGTAATAACCATGGCGGGGGAGAAGTTTCTCGTGAAGGAGTGCAGCGTGATTTATTACCTCTGGTTGAAGGCAGTACGGTTTCTACTAAGCATGGTATGATTAAAACCGATCACATCTTATTTATTTGCTCAGGAGCCTTCCATGTTTCCAAGCCTTCAGATTTAATCCCTGAATTACAAGGTCGGCTACCTATTAGAGTAGAGCTACAAGCACTTGATGTGGATGATTTTAGTCGGATCTTAGTGGAGCCAGATGCTTCTTTAACAGAACAATACGTGGCCTTAATGAAAACTGAAGATGTGGAATTGGAATTTTCTGAACAAGGTATAAGGCGTCTTGCTGAAATTGCATATACAGTGAATGAAAACACTGAAAATATTGGTGCTCGTCGCCTCCACACGGTAATGGAAAAATTACTGGATGATTTATCCTTTTCAGCAGGAAATAGCTCAAACCAGGACAAGGTGATTGTGGATGTAGACTATGTGGATAAATATTTATCTGATTTATCCAGTGATGAAGATTTATCTAGATATATTCTCTAAGCTCATATTTATAAACAACGTATAAAAGGATTAGATTAATGCCAGAACCAGTACCTACTCATATTGATTATCATCAGAAGTCTCGAATTTTAGAGATTACTTTTGATGATCAATCTAATTTTAAATTTAGCAGCGAATTTTTACGCGTGTATTCTCCTTCTGCAGAAGTTCGTGGCCATGGACCTGGAGAGGAAAAACTGCAACTAAATAAAGAAAATGTCACTATAGATGATATTGAACCTGTTGGTAATTATGCTATTAAGCTGGTTTTTTCTGATAAGCATGATAGTGGTCTCTATTCATGGGACTTATTATATGATTATGGCAAACGGCAAGATAAAATGTGGCAAGCTTATCTTGATAAATTAGAAAAAGCAGGCCATACGCGTAAAGTTTAATTAAGCCTCTATCTCTTCGGAGAAAAACTTAATTAAGCCGTCCATATCGTATTTAACTACCAGTTCACAAATATGATTGCCCAGGTTTTGCCATTGTTGCTCCTTTTTAAGCTGCTCAACTAACATACGAATTTGTTTAACATTTCCATCATGGGCATGTTGTCTGAATATTTCTCGTTGTTCTTGAGGCAGTTTTTTGAAGGTAGCCAGCATTAGTTTGGGATTTAAAAGGGCTTTTTCTGGTTCGTTGGTGCTTAAAAGATAATCATATCTAAGCCCGCTACACTGTTTTATAACCTGAAATAATTTATCAATATTTATGGGCTTGGCTATAAATGCATTTGCTTCTAAGGATAATAAATTATTCTCATCAGAGCCTAAAACAAAGGTAGAGGTAAATATAAAGGGAAATATGGGGTGGTTTTTTCTTATAATTTTAATTAATTCAGTACCATCCATTATTGGCATTTTAACTGCGCTAATAATTAAATCCACTTCAAGCCGTTCAAAATAAGATAAGGCTTGTTGGCCATTTTCAGCTTCAACAATATGAAAGCCTACTTTTTTCAATAATTTGGATAAAAATTCTCGGTTAAGTCTATCATTATCAACAACAAGAATAGACCATTGTTTTTTTCCCTGAATCCCAATAACCTTCTGTTTTTGGTTTTGAGATAGTTGGTTATTTTTAGCCGTTGGTAAAACAATACTAAAAAAGAAAGAGCTGCCTGAGCCCAGCCTACTTTCTACTTCTAATATACCACCCAATAGTTTTACAAAGTTATAACATATATTTAATCCCAGGCCAGTTCCAACCTCGTGGCTGATGCTGCTAGATTGTTGAAAGGCGCCAAAAATTTTATCTAAATCTTGTTCTGGAATACCTTGACCGGTATCGTGTACACAAAATTTTATTTTATCTTTTTGTTGCTCAACGGATAGGCTAATATGTCCCGCAGGGGTAAACTTAACTGAATTGCCTAATAAGTTGATTAATATCTGACGTAATTTACGTTCATCCCCTTTTACTGTTTCAGCAACATTTTCAGCAACACCTACATTTAATAATAAGTGATGTCGTTGGCAACGTGGTAATAACATCTGCCTTACATCCTGTACCAGTGTTCTAATATTAAAGTCTGACTCGCATTTTTCCATTAAGCCTGCTTCAATTTTACTCAGGTCTAAAATATTATTAATTAAACTTAAAAGGTGGTTGCCACTGCGCTGAACAATATTTAAATGTTCCTTTTGCACTTTAGATAAGCCATTTTCTCTGTCAATTAATTCAGCATAACCTAAAATTGCATTTAAGGGGGTTCTAAGTTCGTGGCTCATATTAGCTAAAAAATTAGATTTTGCTCGATTGGCTGATTCTGCTTCTATTTTTGCTTTTTCTAATTCCTTAGTTCGTTTCTTAACGGATGCTTCTAATTCAGAGATGTGTAATAGATTTTTTTTATAATACTCTGCTTTTACTGACAAGGATAATGCCAGTTGTTTTACTTCCATACGGTCAAATGGTTTTTTTAGTACTAATAAACGATGAGAACCTCCCAGGGTTTGATTTATTTCTTCCCAGCTAAAGTCAGAATAAGCAGTGCAAATTACCATTTCTATACGCGGGTATTTTTTCCATATTCGTCTTATAGTTTCTATACCATTCCAGCCAGGAGGCATTCTGATATCCATAAAAATAAGCGTATAGGCTGTGTCATTGTTGTGGGCCTGTTCAACTAACTCTAAGGCTTGTTGTCCTTGAAAAGCAGAGTCTAGTTCAAATTGAAAAATTTTATCATCCTGAGATATGGGCTGATCTAGAACTTGCTCTAGTAGAGCATCAAGTTCACCAGTTTGCTGGGTTTGGGCGGGTTGTAAAATGAGCTTAAAATCATTATGAATATCTTCATTATCATCAACAATTAATATTTTAACCTTTTTGTTAGTTTTATAAGTATTGTTTTTAATAGTCATAATTTACTCAATGTTTAACAGGATGAGCAATCTTCAGCTCTCATTTACTTCTCTCATTTGTTCAAAAATTTTATCAAATTCTTTTTCTTGGTGGCAAAAAGCAGCTAATACTTTGGGGTCAAAATGCTCAGCTTTAGTTCTTCTATCTCCCTTGGTAATAATCTCAAAACTCTGCTGATGAGTAAAACTTTTTTTGTAAGGGCGTACTGAGCGTAGCGCATCATAAACATCACATAATGAAGTAATACGTGCAGACAGTGGGATCTCTTCTGCGGCTAATCCCTTTGGATAACCACTGCCATCATAGGCTTCATGGTGTCCTGCTGCAATATCTGCCGCCATAGATAAAACTTTATTATTCTGTATGGAAGATAATATACGCTCTCCAATACTTGGGTGGGTTTTCATAATAGCCCATTGTTCTGGCTCTAAAGCTCCTTTTTTATGCAAAATATTATCGGGTATGCCAATTTTTCCCATATCATGTAATGGAGCAGCAACAACAATTAAATCAATAATTTCATCAGACAGCCCAAGATGTTTGGCTATGCACTTGGCATAAACACCTAAGCGTTTGTTATGCAGACTAGTTTCATAATCGCGAAACTCAGAAACCATGGATAGTAATTGCAATGAGTCTTCATAAAAGCGGCTTAATTCCTGAGTTTTTTGAGCCACTTGTTGAGACAGCCTATGCCTTAGTTTGCCTAGCTCAAGATGGGTTTTAATGCGGGCTAATAATTCAATTTGCTGAAAGGGTTTAGATACATAATCTACTCCTCCAGCTTCAAATCCCCTGACTTTATTAGCAGAATCATCCAGGGCAGATAAGAATAAAATAGGTATGGTAGATAATTTAGGATTGTTTTTTATTCTTCGGGCAGTTTCAAAACCATCCCAGGCAGGCATCATTACATCCAGCAAAATAATATCCGGGTGTTGTTTATTTACAATTTCCAGTCCCCGTTCGCCATTAGTAGCAACCAGAACCTGGTAGCCCTGTTTCTCTAATAAAGCTTCGAGCAGGCCAAGGTTTTCAGCTGTATCATCAATTGCTAATATAGTATATTTTTTAGTCATTAGAGCAGTTTATCATAATTTATTACTTTAATAAGGGGATTTTTAAATTTTTGTCTAAGTTATTCTTTATTGTATCTTTTTTTACAAAGATAAATTAGAATTCTGACTTACAGAATTGATCAAATTATTGGATTATTAAGTTACCTTTATACCATATACCATGAAAAGTATTCGCAATTCATTAGTTAAACGTTTTAGCCTAATACTACTTATCACCTTTATCTTTTTGCTTTCTGCTATTGCTTATACCAATATCAATACCTCCAATATTAATTTAAAAGAAAACGAATTGCAGATTCGCAAGGCATTAATTCAAAAGGGTAAATTGTTAGTTTTTAATATCTCACAAGTATTGCAGGTATTAGCTGAAGAAAATGCTTTTGGCTCCATTCGTAATTTGGTTGCAGAAACATATAAGCAGGATGGTGATATTTCCTATGTAATTTACATGGATAATAATCGTAGGATATGGGCCCATGCAGATAAAAATAGATTAGATGCCAAGCTGGAGAAACTAAATATTTCAGATACTGTATTAGCAATTTGGTCAGATAAACTGAGTTTTGCTGATTTTCGCTTGTATCAGCAAGAGGATGGGCTTGGCATTTATGAGTTTGCAAGCCCTATTGTGATGGACAAAGAACGCCTGGGAACTATCCGTTTTGGTTTAAGTACCCAGGCCATGAAGCAGACTTTGCAATCAGCAAAGTATTTATCAAATAAAAATATTCAGCAGAATGTCTCAATTATCTTAGGCCTGGGTTTTATATCCATATTAGCCAGCTTTTTTGCTACACGTAGAATGGCTAATAAAATAACCAGCCCACTGGATACGCTAACTCAGGCATCAAAGAAAATTGCAGATGGAAATTATGACTATAAAGTTTCTGTAAATGTTGACAATGAACTGGGATTATTAGCACAGGGCATTGATAATATGCGTATTAAAACTAAACATACATTGGAGCAAATATTAGAAAATCAGCAACAAATTAATGAAAAAAATGTAATTCTGGAGCTGACAAAAAATGAGTTAAAGGATCTTAACCTTCACCTTGAGGAAAAAGTATTAGCCAGAACAGCAGAATTAAAAGCAGCACAGGAAAAATTAATAGAGTCTGCACGAGCTGCGGGTGTGGCAGAAGTTGCAATTAATGTATTACATAATATTGGTAATGTTTTAAATAGTGTAAATGTGATCAACCAGACCAATTATGAAATTATTAAAACTTCCAAAACCTCGGCCCTATATAAAACAACTCAATTGCTAAGCAGTAATAGTGAGCATATGGTAGATTATTTAAGTAAGGATCTGCGTGGGCAAAAGATCCCTGAATTATTTATTCGTTTGGCAGATGCACTAAAAGAAGAGAATAATTCTTTAGAAGAAAATACTTATCGTATGCTAAATAGCATCTCGATGATGACTGAAATCATTTCAACTCAGCAACAATATGCTAAAACAGATTTATTACAGGAAAATGTTCAGCTCAGTGAAATAGTGGATGAAGCGATTAATATTCAAGCAGATTTAATTAAAAAACATGGCTTACAATTAAAAAGAAATTATGCCAGGGTAGATGATATTAATGTAGAAAAAGCCAAAGTTTACCAAATATTAAATAACTTGCTGGTGAATGCAATTGATGCCTCACAGCATAATAATAAAGGTTCTGCTGATATCAATTTAAAGATATATCAAAATCAGCAGCAGATTATTTTTGAGATTAAAGATTCTGGGGTAGGTATTAAGCAACAGAACCTGACTAAAATCTTTAATCATGGTTTTACCACTAAAAAAACAGGCCATGGTTTTGGTTTGCACTCCTGCGCTAATCTGATGTCAGAAATGCATGGAGAAATTTACGTACATAGTGATGGCGAAGGTAAAGGAGCCTGTTTTCAGGTTATTTTCCCAACCGATAGTAAACCTAAAAAGCTTCAATAGTTGATAATTAAATTTATTGTACTCGCTATCGTGTTTAGTTTTTGCCTACGTTCGCTGTTATTTTATAGTGATTAATGGGGTGGTTGCGGCACTTAAGTAACCCAGAGGTTTTAAGTCCATACCTGCTGTAGAGACAAGGTCTAAAAACTCATCTTCGCCTTGCTCATCTACCATAATTAACAAACCACCACTGGTTTGAGGATCGCAAATAATTTGCCGTTGTATCTCTGTCATGGTATTAATTTTATCTCCATAACTGGCAAAATTTCTATCACAACCACCAGGAGAGCAACCTTGTTCCAGATATTCTAATACATTGGGTAATAATGGAATTGCCTCAAAATTTATTATAGCAGCGGTCTGGCTGCCATCACAAACCTCGCGTAGATGTCCTCCCAGGCCAAATCCAGTAACATCCGTCATAGCGGTTACGCAGCTTAATTCAGATAACTGAGTACCCAATGAGTTCAGTTGGCACATGGTATCACTTGCTACGGACATATCTTCAGCTTTCAGTTTATCTTTTTTCTGGGCAGTGGTTAAAATGCCAATTCCTATAGATTTGGTTAAATAAATTTTATCTCCTGCTTTGGCTGTATTGTTCTTTTTTACTTTTTCCGTGTCAACTATACCCGTTACTGCTAATCCAAAAATGGGCTCGGGAGCATCAATGCTATGCCCACCAGCAAGAGAAATACCTGCATCCAGGCAGGCCTGACGACCTCCATCCAGTACTTGTTGACCTACTTCGGCAGGTAATTTATCCAATGGCCAGCCAAAAATTGCAATTGCCATAATCGGTTTACCACCCATGGCATAAATATCACTTATGGCATTGGTAGCTGCAATGCGTCCAAATAAGAATGGGTCATCAACTATAGGCATAAAAAAATCTGTAGTACTAACTACCGCAGAGCCATTGCCTAAATCGTAAACAGCCGCATCATCACGGGAACTATTTCCTACCAGTAAAGCGGGATCTGAAATACCTTTTATATTACTTTTTAGTATTACATCCAATACCGCAGGAGAGATTTTACATCCACAGCCTGAACCATGGCTGTATTGCGTCATGCGTATAGTTTTGTCCATTATAAATGCCTAGCCTAAGTAAAAATTTATGTGAAATCGCTCATTATAATGGAGCAGGGTTTTATCAACAACCTAATTTACTTTTTCGTGGTTTAAAACTAAAATAGACATCTTCTTAATTTAATTATAATATTGTTATGGAATATCAGGCTTTAGCCCGAAAATATCGGCCCAGAAATTTTGCCTCGTTAATGGGGCAGGAACATGTTAGCAAGGCTTTAGCAAATGCACTGCGCTCAAAGCGGTTACATCATGCTTATTTATTTAGTGGCACACGTGGAGTGGGTAAAACTACTATCGCACGAATTTTAGCAAAGTCTTTAAATTGTGAAACAGGTATAGTTGAAGAGCCATGTGGGCAATGTTCAACTTGCACAGAGATTGATGAAGGCAGATTTATTGATTTAATAGAAGTCGATGCTGCTTCAAAAACAAAGGTAGAAGATACTAGAGATATGCTCGATAATGTGCAATACGCACCAGTGCGCGGGCGGTTTAAAATCTATTTGATAGATGAAGTACATATGTTATCAGGGCATAGTTTTAATGCCTTATTAAAGACTCTGGAAGAGCCGCCAGAACATGTTAAGTTTTTGTTGGCTACCACTGATCCGCAAAAATTACCTATTACCGTTTTATCTCGTTGTTTGCAATTTAACTTAAGACATTTATCGGTACAGCAAATTGCTCAACAATTAACTATTGTTTTAAAGCAAGAACAAATCTCTTTTACAGCAGATGCTATTTCACCTATAGCTCTGGCCGCAGATGGTTCCATGCGTGATGGATTAAGCCTGCTGGATCAGGCAATTGCTTTTGCTGATGGGGATTTAACCCTGAGTAATATTGATGCAATGCTAGGTAATGTACCTGCACAACATATTATAGGTATTTTAACCGCTTTGGTAAATAATAATGCTCAGCAGATAATGAATGAATTAGAGCAGATCTTATCCCTGGGAATGGGTGTAGATAATGTCCTTACCGAGCTGATTAATGCACTGCAAAAAATGGCCATGCTATTGGCCTTACCTGAATTGTTAACAGAGCCATCAGCATTACAGCAGAATAATAGTTTTGAGCAAAACCTCTTCGCTCTCTCTAAGCGTATTGGTGCACAAGATATACAATTATATTATCAAATAGCCCTGGCTGGACGAGCAGATTTAGAATTAAGCCCATTTCCACAGGCTGCTCTGGAAATGGTGTTATTACGCATGTTAGCGTTTAGACCAATTCAGCTTCCTGTAGCCGAGTATGCTGTTAATAATTCGAGCATAAGCAATGCTCCTGTAGCCGAAAAAAAAAAGCCACTGATTAATTCACAATCAAATGTAGCAGAAAATCAAGCAACTACTACTCAAGCAGCTCCAGCTTCTTCACAGTCACAAAATAAGCCAGAAATTAAAGACAAATTAGCTGGTGTTGCTGATAATAAAAAACCTATAACTAATACTCAGCCTGACTCAGTTATTAAAAGTGCAATGAATAGCACAATAAATAATGTTCCTGCTAAAGAATCTAAAGTAGCAAATACTATAGAAACAGCTATTCTTGAAGAAAATCATACACAATTACACAAAAGTGAAACTAGTGATTTAGCTTCGTTTTGGAATGATTGTGTTTATAAAATTACTTGTGTTGGTATAGCAAAAGAAATTTTATTACATTGTTGTTTATTAGAAAAACAAAAGACCGAAAATAGCCTGATTATAAAGTTAGGTTTGGATAGTGCTCATCAGGCACTGCTTAATGATAGTTTGCGTACCCGTATTAAACAACAACTCGCTGAATTTTTTAGTCAGAATGGAGCTCTTGATTTAACAACTCAAGCTTTTATTTTTGATATGAAAATTCTAGCTGATGCAGGTGTAAAGCCATTACAAACCCCTAAACAAATTGAAAAACGGCAATTGCAGCAACAATTAGAGCAGGCAAAAAAATCAATTGCAGAAGATGCTAATGTACAACAGCTAATTGAGCAGTTTTCTGGTAAAATAATTTCCAATTCAATACAAGTGGTAAATTAATAAAGGATAAAAATATGAAAGGTGCTCTTGGTGGTTTGATGAAAAAAGCCCAGCAAATGCAGGAAAATATGAAACAGGCACAGGAAGAAATTGCCAATATGACGGTAACGGGTGAGTCCGGCGGTGGAATGGTTTCGGTTGTTATGACGGGGCGGCATGATGTAAAAAAGATTAATATAGATAGTGCAATATTAGACGATAAAGACATGCTTGAAGATTTAATTGCAGCTGCGGTAAACGATGCCTCTAGAAAAGTAGAAACCTTGAGTCAGGATAAAATGTCAGGAATGGCGGGAGGTTTAAATCTTCCCCCAGGGTTTAAATTACCATTTTAATATGAAACGCTCACAACTGATTAAGCAGTTAATTGATAGCTTTAAATGTTTGCCAGGCGTTGGTAGTAAATCAGCACAAAGAATGGCCTATTATCTGTTGGAAAAAAATAGGCAGGGTGCTATAAATCTTGCTAATGCATTATATATTGCAGCTGAGAAGGTGGGTCATTGTACCTCCTGTCGTTTATTAACCGAGCTGGATTTATGTGAGCTTTGCTCTGATCCGCGGCGTGATAAAGAGCTTCTCTGTGTAGTAGAGTCTCCAGCAGATGTTTATGCAATAGAGCAATCTAATAGTTATCAGGGCAAATATTTTGTATTAATGGGGCATTTATCTCCATTAGATGGTATTGGTCCCGAACAATTGGGACTTTCTCTATTGTTTGATAAAATTAAAAAATCTGCCTATAAAGAAGTCATTTTGGCAACTAATACCACGGTAGAAGGAGAAGCTACCGCACACTATATTGTTGAGCAACTCCAGCCTTACCCTGTAAAAGTTACCCGGATTGCTCACGGAGTCCCTCTTGGGGGAGAGCTAGAATATGTGGATGGTTCTACATTAAGCCATGCTCTCTCAGGTCGAAAAGACTTTAAGCTAGATTAGTAATTGCTAGTGTTTTTTAAACTGTTTTAACAGTACTGCAGTTTGATCGTGTTTTGATTTTTCTGCTAAAATCAGCGCCGTTTGATTAGATGTGTTCTTTAAGCTTATGTCACTATGTTGTTCAAGTAATAATTTAACCACTTTTTTATGTCCTTCAAAAGCAGCCATCATTAAAGCTGTCCAGCCATCGTTATCTGCCATATTAATTAGCATATCATTTTTATTGCTTGCTAATAATAGTTTAAGTGTTTGGTAATTACCAAAAGAGGCGGCAATATGTAAAGCAGTTGAACCAGTGTCATCTTGAGCCGTTATACTTGCATTTCTTAATAATAACTCTTTGACATAGCTAATATCTTTTTTCTCTGCTGCCAGCATCAGGGCTGTTCCAGAACTACTATTTTCTACATTAGTATCTGCCCCAGCCATTAATAAGATACGCATAATATGGAAGTGATTCTTTTCAATAGCAAGCATTAATGCTGTTTTTCCTTTTTTATCGGCAGTATTAACACTCGCTCCATAGCCAATTAACATGGATAACACATCTTCAAAACCCGATTGAACTGCTACCATAAACGCATCATGCCCTTTACGTGTTTTCGTCTGAGGTTTTGCTCCATGTTCTAATAAAAGCCTAACCATCTGCATACTACCCTGCTCTGCTGCTGCAATGAGAGGGGTATAACCTGTGGGTGTTTTTTTGTCTGGCGTTGCTCCATATTTTATTAATAATTTGGCAATTTTAACATTGTCATCTTCTGCGGCATAAATAAGTGGGAAATAGTCAAATTTTCCACTTACATTAGGATTAGCACCCTGAGTTAATAAGGCTTCAGTTTTACTCCTGTCTCCCTTTACTATACTACCCAGTAACTGCTTATCAAGCTCATTAGCAAGGCTAGTTTGGAGACAAAAAAACAGCACACAAAGCAAGTATACGATCAGTTTAATTTTTTTCATAGCTGTTCCGAGTTATTTTTTTTGAGGGAGTATTTTTTTAGAATTGCTAGTATTTACACTAAGTCTTGAAACGTAGTCAATCACTGCAGTCATTTCCCTAAATGTGAAACGCTCAATTTGATGTGTCATTTTTTTATTTGAATTACGCCTTCTGCCATCACGTATCCAAATAAATTGTCTTAATAAGTAGTTGAAATGTTGCCCCTGAATGCGAGGATAAAATTCTTTATTATTCCCTTCTCCGTTATCTCCATGGCAATTTTTACAGTTGGTGCGATATAAATCTTTACCTAATGGCAGATCCATTCCATTGCCAATATTATTTTTATCGGGATTTACTGGTAAGGTGGCAATATAGCCACTTACATCTGCAATGCCTTGAGGACCTGGCAGATATTTCTCTAAGGTAAATGGATACATCATAGGGTTGTCTCGATTTCCTGCACGTATATCGACTAATTGTTTAATAATAACATTGGTATGCTGGCCTGCTAATTGAGGAAAAAATCCAGGTTGCTGGCGGCGACTTATATCTGAGCCATCTGCCCAGCCTGTTTGATTATGGCAAGTAACACAAATCTGATAAATTTCTTTGCCTCGTTGCAGATTGGGAGTCATATGCATGGCAAGTTCTCGCTCATCTTCCCAGGCGAAAGAAATACTCAGATTAAATAATAGAAATAGGAATAAAAAGATCTTGTGTATAAGACCTAATGGATAGTTAAGCATAGAATTTCCCCTTATTAAAAACATATAGATCTTTAATTATTTTTTTAGTATAAGAAATCTATGTATGTATTTCAATAGTTTTAAGTTAAACGATTTAAATGTTGTTCAAAACGCAGTAGTGTTTTTTTAAAAAAAACATAACTCATTTCATCTAAAGATTTGGAATGAGTAACATAAAAAATACCTATAGGTTTGCCTTTATAATTAAAACCTTTGGCAAAAAATTCTCTGCCAGGTAATACTTCAAGAATAGGTGAGGTTAATAAATGTGTATATTTTTCAGCTTCTGATGCTTTTACAAAAATTGGCTGGTGTTTTTGTACTAAGAGGGTAAATAAATTTTTATTTGGATGAATACTCACCTTTTTATGAATAGCTTCTCTGTTTAGTGATGATTTTTCTAAGCGGACAGTCATATTCATTTTAGATTTATCCAGCATCAGCATCACTACTTGTTCAAAATTTCCTGACTCAAATAAAGTATTTATGGTTAACTGGATTAACAAGGGTAGGTCAGATGCACTTTCCAATTTATTAACTGTTATCGGCTGAACTATAGTAGCGGGTTTTATTTTTTTAGGCTGGGGCTTGTTGACAGGCTGTTCTTCTTCTCGCGATAATACTGGATAATACGGAATTTTCCCTGCTTCAAGTAATAATGCACTGGTGGGCAGGGATTGCTTATACAGGTTACTCATATCATCTGCCATTAATGCTGCAACATGGTGAAACTCTTTGCTCAGTCGCTGGTTGCTAAAAGGGGTAACCAGTGCACAATAATCCAGATGATCGTATAGATCCTGGTAATACCAGCCATAATCAACTAATCGGCTTAATTTATCCGCTAATTTAATACAGGTAATTGATTTAGGTACTTCATCAAAAACATCGGTTTGTAGTGTTTTAATATATAATTCTGGCAGATGCCATTGCGGGTTAATTTGAATAATGAATTGATAAAAACTAAATCCAAAAACTTTAAGCTGTGCTTCTTCTGTGGAGATGGTGTTTTTGTTATCGGTGATTAACAACTCATATTTTTGCGCTTGCCTGGGACTGATATACCAAACTAATAAGTCTGCCAGAGACATCATTAAAGCGCTTAAAAAAACTTCTTCTTCTGCACTATCATGCATTAAGTGAGCAAGGTGTTTAGCCTGATTTGCACAGTGCAGGCTACGGCAGGCCAGCTGTTCAATTTTTTGTATTACTGCTTTGTCTTGTATCTGACTTAAAGGCTTGAGTTTTTTTATACACTTTTCAATATTATCTATGCCTAATAACATTGAGGCATGCTGCGGTGTTTTAATTGAGGAATAAAATTCGGGGCTATGTGCTAGAGCATGTTTATTTGCACAGGCCATAAAGTTAAATAAACACATCGGATCCTGATGAAATAAATTACCCAACTGTTCATATTTAAAGTTTTTTGAAGAAAGTTTTTGTTTTATGGTTGCTAGCGTTCTATCAAATACAGGCAGGTGATGTTTGTTTAATTGCTGCTCAAATCGGGCAATCTTTGCTGAATTAGATGGAGCCATACTTTGAGTCATAGTTCTTTATTATAGTGAATTAATTATTTTTTGATAACTCTGGTAGCGAAGAGGACTTATGTTTTGAGCTTCTATTGCCTCAAGAATAGCACAATTAGGCTCATTTTCATGTTTACAGTCTCTAAATCGGCAACTTTTGGAAAATTCTTTAATTTCTTTAAAGCCATTATGAACATCTGCTTCACTAATGTCCCATAAACCAAACTCACGAATTCCTGGTGAGTCTATTAGAGTAGCATCTTTTATGCCTGCTTGTTCAAGGTGATATAATTGGGCAGCACTGGTAGTATGACGTCCTTTTGCCGTTACAGCGGAAACTGCTGCGGTTTTAGCCTGAGCCTCGGGTAATAAACAATTTAATAAAGAGGATTTACCTACTCCAGACTGGCCAACAAAAATACTGTTTTTAGAAGAAAGGAGTGATGTAAATTCATTTAAAAAAGGTTTCTTCTGGGTACTGGAAAATACTATTTTATAACCAAGTTTTTTATATACCTGAAGCTTTTCTTTAATTTCAAGTAGCTCAGGTTCGCTGAGTAAGTCAATTTTATTAATTGCAATTACTGCCTGGATTTGGTAACTTTCTGCCGCAATAAGATAGCGGTCAATCAAACCGGTATTTAATCTTGGAGCAGATGTGCAAGCTATTGTTGAAGGGGCATTAATAATTAATATTTGATCAATATTTGCAGCAATAGTTTTTTTATTGCCATAACCATCTGGCCTGGACAATAATGAACGCCTCTCTTTTACGCCACTGATTACCCCATCATATTGAAGTTCTTTGCCTGAAGTATTTTTTGTATTAGTTTTTAGTGAAAGCCAGACAACCTCATCACCTGCTACAATCGCTCCCAGGTTTTGTCTGAATGAGCAACGGTAAACTTTTAAGCTATTAATATCTTCAACATCTAAGCTTTGACCATAATTTTTAATTATCCGGCCATGATGCTGTTGTGAGTTGTCAGATTGATAGTTTTGATCAAAACTATTTTCAATGGTTTGAGATTTTTTATTTGCTCTATCAATACGATCTTGTTGGATCTTTTCAATACGCCATTTTTGTTGTCTAGTGAGTTTTCGTTTTGCCATAAATTAATTCTACAGACTTATAATAAAAAAGCCACTCAATAGAGTGGCTTTTTTAGTAAGCAATAATAATTAGACCTACATATTAGCTGAAACAAAATCCCAGTTTACAAGATTCCAGAATGCAGCTACATAATTTGGGCGTGCATTGCGGTAATCAATATAATAAGCATGCTCCCAAACATCACAAGTCATAAGCGGTGTGCTTCCATCAGTTAGTGGGCATCCTGCATTAGATGTTTTAACAATTTCCAGGTCACCACTTGAATTTTTAACTAACCAGGTCCAGCCTGAACCAAAATTAGTTACACAAGCCGCAGTGAAGTCTTCTTTAAATTGATCAAAAGATCCAAATTTACTGTTAATTGCATCTGCAAGAGTCCCAGTTGGTTCACCACCACCATTGGGGCTTAGACAGTTCCAGTAAAAAGTGTGATTCCAAATCTGTGCTGCATTATTAAAAATTCCAGCATCTGATTTAGTGATGATATCTTCTAATGACATATCAGCAAACTCAGTATCTTTGACCAGATTATTTAGATTAACAACGTAAGTATTATGGTGCTTACCATAATGATATTCTAATGTTTCTTCTGAGATATGAGGTGCTAATGCATCTTTAGCATAAGGTAAAGCAGGTAATTCAAAGGCCATGATAGTTAACTCCATAGTTAAAATAAAAGTCAGGGTTTTGTTACAAAGAATAATAACCTAGTAATTTAGTAAAGTAAATAGTGTTATTCAACTTATGGTTAATTATTTACTCGGTAATTGCTAATTCAACAATGGCAAAATATGCTAAACTAGAGATAAAGAAAATTTTTTTATCCGCATTATAGAATATACATATACAAGCAACTAAATTAAACAATATGAAGAACAAAAAGAAATACCGCCTTGCAACTAAGCAATTATATAAGGTGTGCGACTTATCGCCACTAAATATAAATAGTAGCGAAGATTTAAAAAATCTTGATGAAGTCATAGGCCAGGATAGAGCCTTAAATGCCCTGGATTTTGGCTTAAAAATGTCTCACAAAGGATATAACCTCTTTGTGTTGGGTTCAGAAGGTATTGGTAAAACCGCATTAATTAAAAAACTATTAAAAAAGAAATACAATACAGGAAATACCGTTTATGACTGGTGTTATATTAATAACTTTGAGTACCCTCAACACCCAAAATTTTTAAAGTTACCCGCAGGGCGAGCCAAACAGCTCAGCGAGTCAATGGAAAAATTATTAAAAGTTATTTCTGAATTAATTTCTACGGCATTTCAAAGTGATGAATATATTTCTAAAGTGCAGCAAATAGAAAAAATAATAAACGATCAAAGTGATAAAGAGCTTAATGATTTAATTGAAGAAGCAAAAAAAGAAGAAGTAGCAGTAATCAGAACTCCCAGTGGTTATACACTTTCCGCATTAATTGATGGCAATGTGGTTGATTTATTACAATTTAAAAAATTACCGGCTAAAGAGCAAAAAAGCCGAAATGTAAGCATTGAAAAGTTTCAGGATAAACTTCAGGACACTATGTCTCAGGTTCCACTATTGGAGCAAAAAGGCCGAGAAGAATTGGATCTTCTGGATAAAGGTATAGCTACTCAATTGGTGGAGCAGGCTATGTTTGCCTTATATAGTGATTATGAGGATGTAGAGAGTGTTACCCAGTTTTTAGATGAAGTGAAATATGACATTATTAATCACCTTGATGATTTTTATGAAGATGAAATTCCATTATCGGATGATAAAAAAAATAAACGTAAACATATATCAAAAACTGCTCGATTCCACCGTTATCTGGTTAATGTTTTAGTTGATAATAGTGAGACAAAAGACGTACCTATTATTTTTGAAGATAATCCAACCTATTCTAACTTGCTGGGGCGAATTGAGTATTTAGCAACCTACAATCCAAAAGAAAATGAGAATCAATCGGGAGATAATAGCCTTGGTTTAGGTAATTTATTAACGGCTTTTACATTAATTAAGCCAGGTTCTCTGCACCGCGCAAACTCTGGTTATTTATTATTAGATGCCACTAAAATTTTGCTTAACCCCTTTGCATGGGAAGGATTGAAACGGGTACTGAAGTCAACCTATTTAACTATAGAGCCACTGGATGAGTTACATGGTTTTTCTCGGAACCTAACCCTGGAGCCCAAGGCTATTCCGCTAACCACTAAGGTAATACTCATTGGCGATCATTATACCTATCATTTATTAAAGAAAAATGATCCAGAGTTTAATAAACTATTTAAAGTTAATGTTGATTTTTCAGAAGAATTTGATCGTATTGAAGGAAATACTCATCGCTATGCCCGTTTGATTGCCGGTATTCAACGCCAGGAAGAAACTACTGCCTTATCAACCGATGCAATTGAGCGAATTATAGAACATGCATCAAGGGTGGTTGAAGATAATGAAAAAATTTCCTTACATATAGGTGATTTACGTGATTTGATTTTAGAATCTGAATTTTACTTTAAAACTCGAAGCAATAAAAAAGCCAAAAAGAATAATTTGGTTTGTGCTGTGGATGTTCAAGCAGCCCTTAAAGCACGAATTTTTAGAGACGATCAGCTCAGAGATAGTATTTATGAGGATATTTTACAAAATATTATTCTAATTGATACTGAAAATTCAAAAGTAGGCCAGGTAAATGGTTTATCAGTATTGCAGATAGGTGAATTTTCTTTTGGTCAGCCATCAAGAATTACCGCAACAGTCAGATTAGGTGATGGTGGTATTGTTGATATTGAGCGAGAAGTTGCGCTAGGTGGTGAATTACATAGCAAGGGTGTAATGATTCTTTCTGCTTATCTGGGGCATAATTATGCCCAACGCCGAGTGCTATCTATTGATGCAACCCTGACATTTGAACAGAGTTATGGTTTTGTTGATGGTGACAGTGCTTCTATTGCTGAACTATGTGCCTTGTTATCAGCTATTGCAGATATTCCAGTTGAACAATCTTTAGCTGTAACGGGTTCAATTAATCAATTGGGTGAAGTACAGGCTATTGGTGGAGTTAATGAAAAAATTGAAGGATTTTTTGAAATATGTAAAGCCCGGGGCTTATCTGGTTTGCATGGAGTGGTAATTCCCAAAAGTAATGAAAAAAATCTAATGTTAAATAAGGAAGTAGTGGATGCCTGTAAAGCAGGGCTTTTTCATATTTATAGTGTTGCTCATGTCGATCAAGCCTTATCATTATTAATGGGGATGGATGCTGGTGCTAGACGTAAAAGTGGCTCTTATCCTAAACGTAGCATTAATGGTCGAGTACTCAGAGCATTGGAAAATTATTCACATATTAAACATTTAGAGCAGCATAAGTATGAAAAAAAACCAAGCTAGTATGGAGCAATTAGTTAGTTATTGTAATGACTATCTACAAGTGGAGCAGTTTAATGATTATTGCCCCAATGGTTTGCAGATTGAAGGTAAAAAATATATTGGTAAAATTATATCTGGTGTAACTGCCTGCCAGGCTCTAATTGATGCAGCTATTGTAAATCAGGCTGATGTTTTACTAGTACACCATGGTTTTTTCTGGAAGGGTGAAAATCAGGTCTTAACTGGTATGAAGTATCGACGCATTAAGGCCTTGATGGATAATGATATTAATTTATTAGCCTATCATTTACCTCTGGATGCACATCTAAAGCTGGGAAATAATATTCAATTAGCAAAGGCTTTAAAAATCAAAAAAATAAAATATTTTACCCATCAAAAAATAGCATTAATTGGGCAAGTTAAAAAAATATCGGGGCAAAAATTAGCCGGGCAATTAGAGAAAATCTTAAATCAAAAACCACTTCATATACCTTGTAATAGGAAAATTAAAAAGCTGGCTCTATGCACCGGGGCAGCGCAGTCTTTTATTATGGATGCAATTGAGCAGGGAGCGGATGCGTTTATTAGTGGTGAAATTTCAGAAAATACGGTGCATATTGCCAGAGAGCATAATATTCATTATTTTGCAGCTGGACATCATGCTACGGAGCGTTTTGGAGTAAAAGCTTTAGCTACGCATCTAGCAGATAAATTTGGGCTTGAGCATCAGTTTATTGATATAGATAATCCAGTCTGATTAGTATGCCCAGGTATAAATAATAGGCATAAAAAAACGCTTATGCAGTTTCCCACATAAGCGTTTTTTTATTGGTGTGCTATAAAAATTACTGCGCCGCAGGTGCTACAGGAGCTGCTGCTGGGTAACCTGTGCTGTATGGATAATAAGCTGGTCCATAAGGTGCACCGTATCCGCCACCATAAGGAGCTCCATATCCGCCGCCATAAGGAGCACCGTATCCGCCGCCATAAGG
>JASFYQ010000123.1:0-9357 GCA_045047105.1 Pseudomonadota bacterium
TGTTAAAACTATGTTAAAACTATGTTAAAAATTAACTTAAAGCCTTTAAATAATGGATATAAGACTACATTAATAGCAACACAAAATATTTAATAGGGCTGCAAAATGGTAAATATAGATTTAGAAAAACTATCTCAACTTATAATAACAACAGCCAAAAAGGAATTGCTTCCCCGTTTTAAAAGTTGCAAGGTCAGCTTTAAAGAGGACAAAAGCTTTATCACCGAGGCGGATCTTGTTATGCAACAGCAATTACAACAACAATTACAACAACACTGGCCAGAGTATGATTTTATTGCCGAAGAGTTATCCATCAATGAAATGCAATCTTTTTTTGAACAAAACTCCAATGGCTTCTGGTGTTTAGATCCTATTGATGGAACCAGTAATTTTGCAGCAGGTTTACCCTTTTTTTCAATTTCTTTAGCTTTAATTATCAACTCTAAAACTTATTTAGCTATAGTTTATGATCCTATTCGTGATGAATGCTTTACAGCAATTCAGGGCAAAGGAGCATGGCTTAATGGAGAAAAGCTAAATGTTGCTACGCAGCATCTAGCTTTAAAAAAGTCTATAGCTATGGTTGATTTAAAACGTTTAACTCCTGAGCTCAGGCAAAAATTAGTATTAAAGCCCCCCTACCACTCACAGCGTAGTATGGGATCGGTAGCTCTGGACTGGTGCTGGCTTGCCACTGAACGAGTACAGGTCTATTTGCATGGAAAAATGATGTTATGGGATTATGCTGCGGGATTATTAATTGCACAGGAAGCAGGATGTTATAGCTTAGGATTAGATAAACAGCCCGTTTATCAATTAAATCTACAACCACGCAGTGCAATGGGAGCAGTAGATAAAAAGCTATTTATTGAATGGAAAAAGTACTTAAAATTAGACTAGGTCATAACAAGCGGTAGATTTTTAATTTGTTATAGTCGCGAGCTAAAAATAAAAACAACTCTTCAATGCTCGATATGTTATACAAGCTGAGTTTTTTAAAAATATTTAAATATGGTGCCGATGGCCGGAGTCGAACCGGCACAGCTATTGCCACTACCCCCTCAAGATAGCGTGTCTACCAATTCCACCACATCGGCTTGGGTTCAAAACTAAAACAAGTTTATTCAGGTATTGCAGGTTTGTCTGCAGCTGTTTTACTGCTAGCGTCTTTATTTTTGTCTGCTTTAACTACAGGAGGCAAAGCATCAGGAATACTTGGAATATCTGATTTTTGAGTACTTTGTTGGGTTTGTGGTTGTGGTTGTGCAATAATGGGAGCATCTTTTTTCTGTACACTAAGAGTAGAAAGATAAGATAACATCAAAGCAATTGAGAAAAACAAAGTAGCTAAAACGCCTGTTGTTTTGGTCAAGAAGTTGCCTGAACCCTGACTTCCAAAAACAGTATCCGATGCACCACTTGAACCACCACCAAAGTTAGCTCCAGCATCAGCACCTTTTCCGTGTTGAATAAGTATTAAACCAATCAAACTGACCGCTATAATAACGTATACTGCTAATATTATTGTATCCATAAATAACTCTTTTAAATTTACTAAAACTATTATTCTATTATTGCTTATTCGCCTGCTTGACAAATTGCCATAAAAGCATCTGCTTTTAAAGATGCTCCGCCAATCAAACCACCGTCAATATCTTTTTGACCCAATAAATCTTTTGCATTTGCCGGGTTCATGCTACCACCATATAAAATCTGTACTTTTTCTGCATTTTCCGCGTTTAATTTAGCTATGTGCTGGCGTATAAAAGCATGTACTGATTGAGCTTGCTCTGGTGACGCAGTTTTACCTGTACCAATAGCCCATACTGGCTCATATGCAATTACACATGCTGAAAATGCATCATCACCATTTAGTTTGCTAACCGCATCTAATTGCCTGGCAACTACTGCTTCAGTTTCATTTGCTTCACGTTGTTCTAGCGTTTCACCAATACAAAATATGGGGATTAATCCAGAAGCTTTAACCACTTTAAACTTTTCTGCAACCAGTTCATCAGACTCACCATATAGTGTACGTCTTTCAGAGTGGCCAATAATACTATATAAACATGAAAAATCTTTAATCATGTCGGTTGAAATTTCACCAGTAAATGCTCCTGATGCTTCAGTACTCACGTTCTGAGCTCCAACACCTACAGCACTGTCTTTAGTTGCTTGTGCTACCATGGGAATGTAGATATTAGGTGGACAAACCGCAGCATCAACGTTGGATAAATTTTTTGCAGCTGCAACTACGCCAGTGATTAAATCATTTATCATTGATACAGAACCGTTCATCTTCCAGTTTCCAGCAATTAAAATTTTACGCATATTTTCCCCACTAAGTATGGATAGCAAACAACAAATAAAAAAATACTATTTGTATTGTTATTTATATTTTTAACTTGTCTATAATCTAATTATTAGTTTTGACTATTGTATTTGAGGCCGATATTACTCTATCAATAGACAAAAAAACAGAGCGAAATAATACCTGTCATGAACAAAAAAATCAAGCAAATTCACTTTTAACTTGATCCGCAATCTCATGAGCCCATTTTTCAACCAAATTAAGATCTTCCCCTTCAACCATAACTCTAATTAAAGGCTCAGTGCCAGATGCTCTTAATAAAACCCTGCCTGCACCGTTTAATTCTTTCTCTGCGGCTTTAATACATGCAGTAACCTTTTTTGAATCCATAGGATTTACTTGTTTATTAATTTTTTCATTTAATAATAATTGTGGGTATTTAACCATCCCAGCTTTTAATTCATGTAAGGATTTACCACTATCAAAAATAGCCGCTAAAACTTGTAGTGCAGAGACAATGCCATCGCCCGTACTGGTTTTATTTAAACAAATAATATGTCCAGACGACTCTCCACCAATCTGCCATTTATGCTGGTTAAGTTTTTCTAGAACATAGCGGTCACCAACTGCTGCTCGTACAAATTTAAATCCCGCTTTATTTAAAGCTTGCTCCAGGCCTAAGTTACTCATAAGAGTACCCACTATGCCTTCTTTATTCTTGCCAGCATATTTAGTCTGCATGGCAATAATGTATAAAATTTCATCACCATCTACTACTTCCCCTTTGTGATCAACCATTATTAAGCGATCACCATCTCCATCTAATGATATGCCAAGATCAGCACGATGTTTTAACACTTGTTTAGCAAGGAAATCAGAATAGGTAGAGCCCACACCATCATTAATATTTAAACCATCTGGCTCGATTCCAACAGCAAAAACCTCAGCACCGAGTTCACTTAATACATCCGGAGCAATCTGGTAGGTTGCGCCATGAGCACAATCAACCACTATCCTGATACCTGACAGAGTCAATCGCGAAGGGGCGGTACTCTTACAAAATTCTATATAACGCCCCTGAGCATCTACAATGCGTTTAGCTTTACCTAGCTCGGATGATTCCACAGTCCTAATATTTTTTGCTAATTCCGCTTCAATTTCGAACTCAATTTCATCTGATAATTTACAGCCCTGTGCAGAGAAAAATTTAATCCCATTATCATAGTATGGGTTATGTGATGCACTAATTACCACACCCAATTGGCCGCCTAAAGTTCGTGTTAAATAGGCTATTCCAGGAGTTGGTATTGGACCAAGTAATAAAGTGTCAATTCCTGCTGCTGATAAACCCGCTTCAAGTGCCGATTCATACATATAACCTGAGATTCTAGTATCCTTTCCAATAATTGCTTTTGCTTTACCCTTGCCTCTTTTAGCTAATACACGTCCTGCAGCCCAGCCAAGTTTAAGAATAAAATCTGGTGTCATTGGATAAACACCTACTTTTCCACGGATACCATCAGTACCAAAAAATGATTTTTTCATTATAATTACCTAATGATGAGAGAATAAAATAATTTGCACCACTTACAAAGTAAGAATTTATAAATGGATACTAATTAACAGCAAGTACGAACGGCCTGGACTACCTTTAGTGCTTCAATTGTTTCTTTTACATCATGAACACGAAATATTGTACCACCATTCATGCATGCAATAACAGCTAGAGAAAGACTTCCTGCTAACCTATTTTCTACTGAACAATCAGTAAGATGTTGTAATAAAGACTTACGTGACAAGCCAATTAGAAGAGGCAGCTCTAAGGACAAAAAATGTGATAAGTTTTTTAATAATTGCAAATTATGTTGAACTGTTTTTCCAAACCCAAATCCAGGATCAATAATTAAATTACCCTTACTAATACCATGTTGCAAACATAGATTAATTCGATTTTTAAAAAAATCATACACATCATCTACTACATTCGTATAATCAGGAGCATGTTGCATACTACGGGGAGAACCTTGCATATGCATTAAACATACAGGCAAACCTAGTTTAGCAGCCATAACTAAGGCTCCCTCACCCTGGAGTGCAGTAACATCATTAATTAGGCCCGCTCCAGCATTTTTAGCTTCTCGCATTACAGTGGCCTTACTGCTATCAATTGAAATAATAACATCTAATTGTTGCCTAATTTTTTCAATAATGGGTATAACTCGATCCAACTCCTGCTGCACGGATACAGATTTAGCACCAGGACGAGTAGACTCCCCCCCCACATCAATGATACTTGCTCCCTGCTGCACCATTAATTGTGCATGTAAAAAAGCTTTATTCTGCGTATTATACTGACCGCCATCAGCAAAAGAGTCTGGAGTTACATTTAAGATACCCATCACCTGTGGATGAGTTAAATCAAGCTCCTTATCTGCACAGTATATATTTTTTAACATTCGAAATTATATTTTTTTTATGGAAAAAAAAGCATAAAAAAAGCCGATATTATCGGCATTTTTTATCTAAGATATCAGGCTATAACTTAATGCTGTTCAGCAGTACCACCTAAATTTTTATCAGAATCCTGATGTTCTGATTTATCCTTCTGCTCAGTTTTTTCACTAACAGCTTCCCCCTTATCATCAGTTGATCCATCAGAACTGCCCCCATCTATATCTGCCCATCCTTTGGGTTCTCTGGGTGATTTACCAGCCATAATATCATCAATTTGGCCGCGATCAATAGTTTCGTACTTCAAGAGAGCCTCAGACATAGCAATCAATATATCGTTATTAGTAACCAAAATATCTCTTGCTCTATCATAATTAGAATCAATTACTAATCGAACTTCTTCATCAATAATATGTGCTGTTTCATCAGAAACATTTTTATGCTGAGTAACCGAACGGCCTAGAAAAACTTCACCTTCCTCTTCACTATAAACCAAAGCACCCAGTTTTTCTGACATACCCCACTTAGTTACCATATTACGTGCAAGCTCAGTTGCACGCTCAATATCATTGCTTGCGCCAGTGGTTACCATATCGGGACCAAAAGTTAATTCTTCAGCAAGACGTCCACCATACAAACTGGAAATTTGGCTGTTTAATTGCTCTTTAGTCAAACTATACCGGTCTTCTTCTGGCAGAAACATAGTTACACCCAAAGCTCGTCCTCTGGGAATAATACTCACTTTATAAACGGGATCATGAGACGGAACCAATAAACCTACAATTGCATGTCCTGCTTCGTGGTAAGCTGTCAGTTTTTTCTCTTTATCTTTCATCACCATGGACTTGCGTTCCGATCCCATCATGATTTTATCTTTTGATTTCTCTAAATGCTCCATGCCAACTAAACGCTTATCTTGTTTCGCAGCAAGTAGTGCCGCTTCATTAACTAAATTAGCTAAATCAGCGCCTGAAAAACCAGGTGTACCGCGAGCAATAAATGATGGTTTTACATTATCATCAATCGGAACTTTACGTAGGTGAACTTTTAATATTAATTCACGACCTTTAATATCAGGTAAAGGAACTACAACTTGTCTGTCAAAACGACCTGGGCGCAATAGAGCAGGATCTAAAACATCGGGACGGTTAGTTGCAGCAATAACAATTACACCTTCATTTCCTTCAAAACCATCCATTTCCACTAATAACTGATTCAAAGTTTGCTCACGTTCGTCATGACCACCACCCAGACCAGCACCACGGTGTCTGCCTACCGCATCAATTTCATCAATAAATATTATACATGGAGCCTGTTTTTTAGCTTGTTCAAACATATCACGTACACGCGATGCGCCAACACCTACAAACATCTCTACAAAATCAGATCCTGAGATAGTAAAAAAGGGCACTTTTGCTTCGCCTGCAATTGCTTTAGCTAATAACGTTTTTCCTGTTCCAGGAGACCCTACTAGTAGAATCCCTCGAGGAAGTTTTCCACCTAATTTAGTAAATTTTTCAGGATCTTTTAAAAAATCCACTAATTCACTGACTTCTTCTTTAGCTTCATCACAACCCGCAACATCTTTAAAAGAAATTTTAATCTGCTCTTCATTTAATAAACGCGCTTTACTTTTACCAAAAGACATTGCTCCACCTTTACCTCCTCCCTGCATTTGGCGCATAAAATAAACCCAAATACCTAAAATTAGCAAGATAGGGAAGGAAGAAATAAATAGCTGTAATAATAAACTCTGTTGCTGAGGTGGTTTACCTACAATTTCAACATTATTACGCAATAAATCGCCAACCATTGAACGGTTATCTGTTTCCGGACTATATGTAGTAAAAAATAGCCCATCTTGTGTTTTACCACTAATTACCCGACCTTCCAGGGTAACGGTAGAAATTTGTCCTTGTCCAACTTGACGAAGAAATTGTGAATATTCAATTTCTGTAGTATTTTTAGTTGTTGGAGTAAAACTACTAAAAACTGACATTAAAATAACACCAATCACCAACCACAAAATAATATTTTTTGACATCTCGTTCAAAGTTACGGCCTCTTAAAACTATAAAAAATGTTTGCATTTAAAATGATTATAACAGAAAGCCCTATTTTATTAAGCCTTTAGCTAATAAATATATTTCAGCAGAACGGGCTCTTGATGAATCCGGTTTTCTGGTTATAATTTTTTTGTATTTTAATCGTAATTGTTTATAAAATGTATCAAAACCCTGACCTTGGAACACTTTTAGTAGAAGATTTCCACCAGGTTTTAGCACATCATCAGCCAGTTCTACTGCTAATTCAACCAAATAAAGTGCTTTTGCATTATCAACAACCTTAACACCTGATATATTGGGAGCCATATCAGAAATCACAAGGTCAGGCGCTTGATTATCCAAAGAAACAATTAATTTATCTAATGTTTGCTGCTTGGTAAAATCACCTTGAATAAATTCAACCTGGGCTAATGAATCCATTTCTAGAATATCCAGAGCTACAATTTTTCCGTTTTTCCCTATAAATTGGCGTGCAACTTGTGACCATCCACCTGGGGCTGAACCTAAATCAACAACAAACATGCCTGATTGAATTATTTTATCTTTCTCTTGAATTTCAAGTAATTTGAATGCGGCTCTAGAGCGATAACCTAGTTGTTGTGCCTTTTGTACATAAATATCTGAAAAGTGCTCAGTCAACCATTTGGAACTTGTTTTACTTCTTGCCATATTATATATCGTAACTTTACCAATAAGAATGTATCAACTTAGTGTTATAATGCTAAATTACAAGTATAAAAATGAAATCTAATTCATCCTTTGCTAATAATCACTTATCTAATAGTATAATACTTCAATTAAATAAACAAAGTAATAAATATGACACTTACAAATAAACAACAACGTTTTTTAAGAAGCTTGGCACATCCTCTTAAACCAGTAGTACGAATTGGTAACTCTGGTCTGACTGATGCAGTTATAAATGAAGCTAATCTGGTATTAGAAACACACGAACTAATTAAAGCACGTGTTAATGCGGATAATAAAGAAGAGCGTGAAGAGATAATTAAAAAACTTGCAACTCAAACTGAAGCCTTTTTAGTACAATCCATAGGACATATTGCCATTCTCTATCGGGCTAAAGATAAAAATCCAATAATTACCCTACCTTAACAAAAAGGTAACATTTAAATTATATTCTAGAAATAAATTACCAGCAAAAAGATTAAAAGGAACAAAATACTATGCCCACAGGACCTAGAGAATTAATTACCCCTTTCCGTCCCATTCCTCTTGATGTCCCTGAAGGCATGAAACCCAATGAGTTTTTTAATAGCACTGAAAATATTAATGATCTGGTTAATAATAACGGACTTTTAGTTAACCCTGAAAATTTATTAATGTACCGCAAAGCGCTGGGGCATAGTTGTCAATTTGACACGTCCATTATTTTTAATACTTCGAAAACAATCCTAAACCCCTTAGGTCGCCCAGTAAGGCGAACACAGGTTCCAGATGGCGTTAAACGTGTATGGAACCGCATGAATCAAATAATCATTGACTATATGGTTGAGAAGTACCCTGATCCAGACGAAGCACTCATTCTTGCAGGGGAAGCAAGTTTAGATGCCACTTGGCCATTAACATCACCCGGTGTACCAAGTATAAGAATGTTACACAATCATTTTATTGTGTTTAATACTAAAGAATTAAGGGATGCAAAATTAGCTGATACCAATAACCCCAACTTAACCGATGGTGGTCAACATAGTTTATTTCAGGCTTATATGCGTGATGTTTATCAGGATTTTATGAGCAGTTTGGATTTAAAAATCTTACAACCTATTTCACGACAAGAATCTAAATTAAAATTAACAGGCTACCCACAGGGCTTACCCTGCTGGGAAATTACTGGAGGTGTTGAAAGTTTAAAAAATATTCGCTTCTGGTGTGAGTATGATCAAATTTTAAAAGGATTTATAGATTTTTATCGTACATTTTTTTGTCAGGTTTCATCTAGAAATTCCCCTACGCCTACAGACAGTTATTATCCTGAGCAGATAGAGAAAAAATTATTATTTAATAATGATTTCTTGAAAACAGCTAAAAAAATTCGCGACCATTGTATTCGAGATGCAAAATACGCGAACTCAATACGCTGGCAACCTGCGTTTAAACAGCTGATATACCGTGGTGATAACGGTAAATTAATTGTTACCATAAGCCAAAATTCAATTGGCAATGCAATTACTGAGCTATTAGGTGTAGTAGTGAAACGTGAGCCAGATGTTAAAGCATATGAAAAGTTAGAACCTAAGTTATTAGAAGGTTTATTAGAAGTGAGAGCTCGTTTAATTGATGCTGATCTGGGTGAAGCAATAGCAACAAAATACTGGTAAATCTCCTTTACAATACCCCTATTACCCCTGACTGGCTAAATTTCAGCCAGTCAGGGGATAAGCATACATTCACTAAAACACTGCATATTTCCACTAAATCACAGGCAAAAAAAAGCCCCAATCGCAAGATTGAGGCTTTCTTAGTGTATAACCCTGGCAGTGACCTACTTTCACATGGGAACTCCCACAC
>JASFYQ010000124.1:0-3653 GCA_045047105.1 Pseudomonadota bacterium
ACGTTATCCACATTTAGCTCATTTAAATATTGACATTGTTACTTATAATGATATTAATAATGAAGCTATGGATATTTCTACCTGGATAAAATAATCATTGCTGATACACCCCTCTTTTTGAGTATTTCCAACCTACGGTTCATATATCTGACTTACGGATTATTAAATAAATCTGAATGAGAGCCTGTTCGTTCAAACCTAATCGTTAAACTGTTTATCATATAAATTAATAACTAGTCTGGTTCAACCTAGAAAACGTATATGGACTATAACGAAAATGAATAAAGTGCTGAGGATTAAGGTTTAGTGCTTTAGGCATTTGCAGTAGTTTTAACTGCAATGGTTTTTAGGTTCAAGCGAGCCGGTCAATAAAATATACAGTAGCCGGTATTAATAAGTGATTACGCAAAAAGGGTTTTAGTTACAAAAAGCCCAAAGGGCTACCTTAATAAAACCGACCCACAGCAGCAAGCAGAATTTATTCAAAAGTATGAACAACTAAAAGAAACTATTGCAGGAGCAAAACGGCTGGGGCACTTATCAGAAACCGTTACCTCACAGTTTGAAAAGGTCAATGGCGAATCCTTGGTTGCTTTTCTGGAATCACTTCGCTGGCAGAGCAGCAATACAGGAACTATTCATTTAATACTGGATGGTGCAGGTTATCATAAAGCGCAAATTCTAAAAGAATATATTGACCCAGGCTCCCTCCTAAAATTAGTACAATTTAATTATGGATAATCTCTATAATATCATTTTACTATTTTAAAAAATAACATCATTTGATGTTATTGGGGAATTTATTTTTATAAATTACAATAAATCAATAAGATATAAATAAATTATTTTAAATTAAAGTACATTTATTCGTTGGGCCAAGTGCTTTAGACAACAAAAATTATTGTTTATCCTTAATTTGATAGGCTGAATGGCAGGCAACACATAATTTCATTGCTTTAGATAAATCGGCTAAAACTTCTTTTATAGTAGCTCCCATTTCTGCTTTATTGGCTAATTGATCAAAGGCTTGATGTAGAGGCATACCCAGTTTTTTAAACCCCATAGGCATGCTATTTCTTAAACTGGGAGGAACATGTGACATACCTTGCATACCCATAGGTCTAAATGCTTCTGCTACAGCAAACATATCTTCTTCAGCTAATGCAGCTAAGGCTTGCTGTATTGCTGCTACATTACCTTGCATTTCATGCTTTAAAAAAGCACGACTTGCTTGATCAAGATATATCACCTCACGTGTATCCTTATCTGCCCAAATAGTTGTTGAAAAAAGTACTAAAAAGACAAAAAGACTAATGTTATTCATAATTTTCCTTTATATAAATGTGAATATAAGTATGTTTTAATGCTGCACTAAGTTACTATATTAGAGAATACTAAAGTAGTTAGTAATTTAATATCATAACATCTTCTAGCAAATTAATGGGGGTTTAAAATATGGGTAATACTCTCTGGTTTATAACCATACTGCAAGAAAAACCCTGGGTGGGCTTTTTAATTGGTTTATGTTTTATGTCCATAATGTTCTTATCAAAAAATCTAGTCGTGTATTTGTACTCTAAAAATAAAGAAAAAAAAGATAAAGAAAAGCTTAAATAATTTAATGCCGCATTTAAACTATTGAATTTTAAAAAATATTAAATTTATAGCTATTTATTTTTTTTTAGCAAGTAAGTGGCATTCATCTGCCATTTACTTATCATTGATTACTACTGATATGTAAGCCTTATTCTACATTCTTAAATCTAAAGTCATTTGTTGTATTTGTTTAAATTGTTTATTTTCAAAAGACGAAATTCCCACTCCAAGTAAGCGTATTTTTCGTTTGCCTGCTTCAGTTGATAATAACAATTTTTTACACATAGAATAAACTTGTTGGTAATCTTTTAGTACTTGCTGAAAGCTTTGGCTGCGAGTAATTTGATGGAAATCCGCATATTTAACCTTTATGGTTAATGTTCTTCCATAGATATTTTTTTTATCACAATCTTCGATAATTTTTTTAGCTAAACGAGAAAGCTGTTTAAATAATTCATCCATTTCATCAATATCACTAGAAAAGGTGCTTTCATTGCTCATGGTTTTTCTAAGCCCTGTTGATATTTTTACTTCTCGGTTATCAATACCACGCGAAACATTATAAAAATAATTAGCAGAATTACCAAAGTGATGATTTAAAAAGTGCATTGATTTTGCTTTTAAATCAGCCCCTGTATATATCCCTATTTTTTTCATTTTTTCTTCGGTTACTTTGCCAATACCATAAAATTTACCTATGGCTAATTCCGCTACAAAAGCTTCTCCTTGCTCTGGTAATATAACTTTTATACCATTGGGTTTATTTATATCAGATGCTATTTTAGCTAAAAATTTATTATAGGATACACCTGCCGATGCAGTCAGTTGAGTGCATTCAAGAATTTTTGCACGAATTTCCTGAGCAATAATAGTCGCTGAAATTTGCTCTACTTTATTTTTAGTCACATCAACATAGGCTTCATCCAATGACAGTGGCTCAATTAAATCACTGTATTGTGCAAAGATTTGCCTGATTTGCTGAGATACTTTTCTATAGGCTTCAAAGCGGGGTTTAACAAATATTGTGTGGGGACATTTTCGATAAGCCTGTGAGCAAGGCATAGCCGAGCAAATACCAAATTGACGAGCTTCATAACTGGCAGCAGCAACTACTCCACGGCTATCAGGACGCCCTCCTACTACAACGGGTTGACCATATAGAGCAGGATTATCTCTTTGCTCTACTGAGGCAAAAAAAGCATCCATATCAATATGTATTATTTTTCTCATTGAAGCGATTATAAATTATTTCGTATAATGCAACATTAATATTACTGGCTAGAGGATTATGAATAGCTATAAAAAATCAGATTATTTATACACCGCTTTATTTTGCGAAGAAAATATCTGGCATCTTGCCCAATCACTTTTTGCAGCAGGGATAAAAAGTGAAGATATACAGATTGTTTTTATCACTAATAAAAATAAACAGATTGCTATTTTTAATCAAATAGCAGTAGCACAAAACCAGGCTGTTATATGGGATTATCATGTAATTCTATTACTTAAAACTGAGCAATCACATAGTATATTTGATTTTGATAGCAGACTAGGTTTTACTAGCGATTATCAAAATTATTTAAAAAATAGTTTGCCTGATAATATTATTACTGAATATTCCAGTGTATTTCGAATTATTCCAGCTCAAGTTTATTTAAATTATTTTGATTCTGATCGCAGCCATATGCAAGGAGTTATTGATAAACAAGACTTCCCTCAATACCCGGCCATAATTTCAAACTCAGAGTTTAAACTTAACCTACGAGATTTATTTGATAGTCAAAAAGAACTAAAGCAAACCAGCATTGTGCAAAATACCCAACAATTAAAAGCATGGATAAAAAATATAACTTAACAACCACCAGCTATTACTGAATGAAAGTCCCGATATGGGTAAACCCCGTTAGAGCTTAATTCTCCTAGAGTTACACAAAAATAACCTTTTACCCCAAAATACCTGCCCCAATACACAGCTATCTGGTAATAATACGCAATGAGTCACTTGCTTTATTATCACATTGATTATTTTTATAATTTACAAAAGAAGTTGTTTTATT
>JASFYQ010000125.1:0-5750 GCA_045047105.1 Pseudomonadota bacterium
TGATTTAGACTCCCACAATGATTGGCGGTTGCCAAATATTAAGGAATTGGCTTCTATTGTCGATTTATCCTGTGCCTATCCTGCAATTAATCAAAAAATGTTCCCTGATACTGGAAATAGTGAATTCTGGACATCTTCGGTATTTTCTCAATATCCACAACGTGCCTGGTATATCAAGTTTGATTTAGGCCATGATTATCCCGCAGATAAAAGATATTTTAAGCAATTACGTCTGGTTCGGTTAGGCTTGGGGAGAAGCTCTTATAAGCTGGCAGCAGCTACTCAATCCAGTTTAGAAAATGCCTGTATTGCCTTTCAGCCTGCAAATACTATGGTAGTACTTATCCCAGATAGTGACGGGCATATTGGTGAAGTATCAGTAAGTAATGACAGTGTAACTAAAAATTTAACCCAGCCATATACACTATTAAAAGTTACACAAAGTGAGAATGAAATTGCGTCAGCTAGTCGTATTAGTGAAGCAGAAACAAATAATATATTTTCCTCTGCACTGGCTGCCCAGCCTCAGGAAGAAAAACATTTTATTCTATACTTTACCACTGGCACTACATCCCTAACCTCAGAGTCACAAGAAAAATTAGCTGAAGTTTTTGCAGTTATAGAGCAATCAACAATTATTGATATTTATATCAGTGGTCATACTGATACGCAGGGAGCAGACTTGGTTAATGAAAAATTAGCACTAAAACGTACAGAAAGGGTAGTGGATTTAATAGCACAGCAATTAACTGTTGATCAGGTTTCTAATATTAAATCGAGCTCTCATGGCGAAGGTAATCCATTGGTTGAAACAGCAGATGATATAGCTGAGCCGCTAAATAGACGAGTTGAAATAACTATCCATCTCTAAATATTTTATTATGAGAAAAAAAAACCCCAAACTGATTAATATCAGTCTGGGACAAAAGCCTAAATAATATAAAAATTAATTATTTATTAGCAATGCTTTCTAATTTAACGGCCTTAACGATCTGACCATCTAAAGCAGAATCTTTTGCATTTCTTCCCATTGCTACATCAATCAGGTTGGAATAATATACCACTGGGATATTAAATTTAGTTCCAAATTTTTCATTGATTTTGTCCTGATATACTTCCGTATTCATTTGACAAACAGGACAAGGGGTAGCAATCATATCTGCACCATTATCATGGGCAGATTCAAGTATTCCCTTGATCAGATTAAAGCTTTTATCGGGCTCAGAAAATGCTAAGGCACCACCACAACAAGATACTTTTTTCTCAAAAGTAGGGATGCTTTCTGCGCCTACAGATTCAATGATCTTATCCAGATACATGGGGTTTTCAAATGATTCGCCAGCAATACCAAATGGGCGGTTAGTTTGACAACCTACATATCCAGCAATTTTAAGACCTTCTAAGGGTTTTTTAACTTTAGCTGAAATTGCATCAAAACCAATATCTTCAACTAAGACTTCGACCATATGGCGGATCTTAGTATCATTTTTAAGTACCAGTCCTGCTTCTTTAAGTGCTAGATCGGTTCCTTCTTTGATTTTTTTGCTATGGCTAATACGCTCACTGGCTTCACGTGTGGATAACCAGCATGCGGCACAAGTTGCTACAATTTCCTGGCCTGGATTATGTTTTTCAGAGAGTGCAATATTTCGTGCAGAAAGTGCAACACGAGGTAGTTCACCACCCTTCGCATAACCAATAGAAGCAGAACAACAGTTCCAGTCTGGAATCGGGTTTAAATTAATATCTAATTCTTCACACATAGTGTTAATGGAATTTAGATAATTAGATGAGGAAGCTCCAGTTTGTGAGGAGCAGCCGGGATAAAATGAAAATTGTTTCTTATCTGACATACTTTTTACCTGACCTAAGAAGGCTCCTGTTATTTACTGTTTGCTTCGATATTTGATTCTTCAATTTCCTGGGCTTTTTTAATCATTGCCTGAAAACCGGATAAATCCTTAACCTTATGACCACCCCATGCTTCACTTACTGCCATCCGGCCAGTTTTTAACATGTTAAGGCCTAATTTTTGATTTGCCATTGCGGTTTTAACACCTTCACCAAAGCCGTTCATAAAGTATAAACTAAGGCCTAGTTTAAGCTCATTAACACGACCTTTTTTAGTAAGATTGTCCCAGAACAGACCTGCAAATTTTGCTGTAGGCTGCTCTTTGGGAGATAAACCAAGGCGCCTCGCATAAGTTGCCAAACCATGCATAATATGGGTAATCGGTAACTCACGAGGACAGCGGGCAATACAGTTATAACAGGATGTACACATCCACATTGAATCTGATGATAAAACTTCCTCACGCTTGTTAGCGCGGATCATATTAAAGATTTTTTGTGGCGTATGTTCCCAATGCGGGCCCATGGGGCATGAGCCCGCACAAACACCACATTGCATACACATTCTTACCATATCGCCGTCTTCGACGTTATCCACAACTTCTTTAAAAAAGTTGTTTTTATATTTTTCAGCCAGGGCTGTATTTAAATTACTTAAATCGCTCATTTTTTTCTCCTAGCTCCTAGTTAAAATTTGAAAGGACTCATGCCGATTTTTTCAATTGTCTCAGCCATGCTATTTATAATTTCAGGTACCCTCTGGATATCTGTGATTGCAACTTCATGCACTTCAACACGTTCTTCTTCAAGACTTAAAGTTTGTAATGTATCTGCAATTTTACTCATACGAGTATGTGCCATTTCAGAACCTTTAACAAAGTGACATTGGTAATCATCACCTTTTTTACAGCCCATTAGAACAATACCATCATAGCCACTGTTTAATGCATCGGTAATCCAGATAGTATTCACTGAACCTAAACAACGTACTGGAACTACACGAACAAATGCAGAGTATTCAAAACGATTCTGTGCTGCCATATCCAATGCTGGATAGGCATCATTTTCACAGGCAAGTACTAGAATACGGGGTTTTTCATCAAACTCATCGGGCATATCAACGGCTTTAATCTGTTGACCAACAGTATCAATGGAGTAGTTCTCAAATGAGATAACTCGCACTGGACAAGCACCCATACAAGTACCACAACGACGACAACGTGCTTCGTTATATTGTGGGTAACCTTTTTCGTCTTCATCAATTGCACCAAATGGGCATTCAACCGTACAACGCTTACATTGAGTACAACCTTCCATTCTAAAGCTGGGGTAACTTAAGTCACCGGAACGGGGGTGGGCTGCTCGGCCCTGGCCTGCATTTTCAATAGCTTGAATTGCTTTCATGGTTGCGCCCGTAGCATCTTCTTGTGCCTGGCTGCTATCCATTGGACGACGTGTAGGACCTGCTGCATAAATGCCTGTTCTACGTGTTTCATAGGGGAAACAAATAAAGTGTGAATCAGTGAAACCACTTACTAGTTGAGGCAAATCAGAACCCTGACGATAATCAAGATTTAATATAGATTCAACTGGAATGGTAGCAATGACTTCTTGTTGTGCTTTAAGCTCAGCTGGAATTTCTTCTTTAGCAGCAGTTAAACGAGTAACTTCTGCAGCAACGGTATTATTATATTCAGTATTAATACCAGAATTTGCTTCCATACCAGTTGCTAGTACTACCAGATCCGCATCAATTTCTTGATCTTCATCGAGGATTAAATTATTGAATTTAACTTTACAATCGGTGCTTACTTCGGTTACACATCCTTTATGGAAGGTAACCATTTTGTCCTGGCCGCTACGGTAGAAATCTTCACCCGCTGCACCTGGAGTACGTAAGTCACGATAAACAATAGTTGTTTCGATATCCTGATTTTGGTCCTTAAAGTACATAGCCTGTTTAATACTGGTATTACAACAATGACCGGAACAATAAGATAAATGTCCTTCAATATTGCTACGCTGACCAGCACATTGAACAAATACTACATTTTTAACTTCTTTGCCATCAGACGGGCGTTTAATTGCTCCACCATCCGCATCTTTAGCTAATTTTTCTAATTCAAGTTGAGTGATAACATTTTCAGATTTATCATAAGAAAATTCTGTTAATTTATTCGCATCAAATGGTTTAAAACCACTCGCTTGAACAATAGAACCAACACTTAAGGTTTCATCTCCAACTGCAACTTCAAAACGACCTGGAGCACCAGAAGTTTTACCAATGGTTGAGTTAAGCATAATAGTAACATTGCTGTCTTCTTCTAATAATGCGGCTAATTTTTCAACGCTGGTATCTTCAGGATGTGCATAAGGCGCACGAGTTGGAGCACGTCTATGCAATTGTGCCGCAATACCGCCTAATTTATCGTCTTTTTCAATTATAGTTGCTTTATAACCTGCTTTAGCTGCTTCATACGCTGCTGTCATTCCAGTAATACCACCACCAACAACTAATACATGGCGGTTAGTGCCTTGCTCTTCACTGGGTTTGGGATCAGCCATAAACTTGATTTCTGCACAGCCCATGCGTATATAATCTTCAGCCATTTCTTGAGTGGTCTCTAAGGCTTCTTCGTTATCTGGACGGATCCAGATAACCCCTTCGCGTAGGTTAGCTCGTGTTACAGCAACACCATCAAAACGAAAGGCATCGGTTTTAGCGCGTCGAGAACAGGCAGCAATAACTATACGTGTTGCTTCGCCACTATCCAGATCATCCTGGATCATTTTTACGCCTTCTACACCACATAAAAAATCATGTGATTTAGCAAAGCTTGCCTTGCCTTCACGTGTAGCAATCATTTCTAGTTGGTCTGTGTTGAGACGGTTACCCAAATCACATCCCTTACATATATAGGTACCTATTTTTACTTCTTCAGCCATTATTCTGCTCCTGCTACCTGGTTAACCACTTGGATGGCACGTAATGCAGTTGCTGTTGCACTTTGAACCGCACGGTTTACATCAAGTGCGTCACTACTACAACCTGCGGCAAATACACCACCGTTGTTTTCATCCAATTCAATAAATCCTTCTTCATTAATTACCAGTTCAACAGGGAAGCTATCTTTATCAACACTGGGCTCCATGCCTATAGCTAGAACGACTAAATCATAAGGATTTGCATATCTATGGTAACCTTCAGTATCTACACCTTGTAAAACAGGGTTTTTAGTATCTGCTTCTTCGGTAATAAAGGCCACTTTGGATTTGATGAATTTAACATTCTCATCTTTTTTAACGTTCTGATAAAAATCTTCAAAACGGTCAATTGCTCGAATATCTATATAATAAATATCAGATTTAGCATCATTTGCAGTTGCATAAGTAGTTTGCTTTAATGAGGCCATACAGCAAATTCTGGAACAATGTTTGAGGTGATTAATATCACGAGAGCCTGCACATTGGATAAAGGCAATGTTTTTAGCTTCTTTGCCATCAGATGGACGTAAAATTTTCCCACCCGTTGGACCCATTTTATCATTTAAGCGTTCAAACTCTACATTGGTAATAACGTTTTCATAACGGTCATAACCATAAGCCTGGATTTTATTCGCATCATAGGGGCGCCAGCCTGTAGCCCAGATAACGGCCCCAGCTTTAAGGTTGATAGTTTCTTCCTGCATATCAAGCTCGATAGCGCCCACGGTACATTCTTCACTGGCTCTGGTTGCATCGTCTGTGCCGATAATTCTGGGGTCAAGAACGTATTGCTGCGGATAAGCATTGTTATACGCAAGGTATGCGCCTTTACGTTTGTCCATGCCATAGTTGAATTCATTATCGAACTCAGCTTCCACAACATCTGCGCATTTGCCACAGGCTGTACATTTATT
>JASFYQ010000126.1:0-30163 GCA_045047105.1 Pseudomonadota bacterium
AATAACAACAGTAGGATCTATTAATTCCATATCATTTTGTTGTTCTTCCACACCAAGTTGTGCAACTTTACTAATAACTTCGCTCTGACTTAAATCAATATTAAAAATATGGTTTACTTCAACTAAGTTTTCACGTGCTTGATTTGCCAGCTTGATAAGTGAATCATCATCTAATCCCAATTCCCCCGCATAATTTTTCCAAATTGAAACGGCATCATTTCTCCATTTTTCATTATTTTTATTATCTAAGGCATCTGCTAATTGATTCGATAAGCTACTAATTGCTTTTAATTTATCATGGGGGTTCAGATCAAAATCTAATTTTTTATTGCCGGGTTTGTAAGCATCTATAGTACTAATAATGTATTGTGGTAACTTCCATTCCTTTGCTATTGCGATACCCAATGTCTGGTAACTCACGCCTAAAATTTTATAAGAAGCCTGCTCCTTAGTTAGCTCCGTATCATCAATCAGTTTTGCAATTTCATCGGCCTCTTCATGAAAATAATACAAGCTTAATAGTTCACCTAACTGGTGAAAAGTACCACTGAGAAAGGCTTCTTCATGCTGTTCAAAATCAACTTCTATAGATAAATCTTTGGCCAAAATCCCACTATATATAGAAGAAACAATATGACTTCTTAATTTAATAGCTTTGGTTTTATTATGCAGGTGGTCAATTAAAATTAAGCTTATAGCAACCGAACGGATTTCATCAAAACCAAGAATTAAAACAGCCTGAGAGATGGTTTTAACTTCCATTTTTGTATTACGATAATATGCAGAATTAACTAATTTAAGAATTTTATTAGTTAAGGCAAAATCTTCGATAATAACTTTAGCTAATTCTATCGAATTTGTATCTTCATTATCAACCAAAGTATTTATTTTTACCAGGGTTTCAGATAATGCCGGAAAGTCCTGATGGCGTTTAATTTTCCGAATTAAGAAAGTAATCGCCGCATCCTGTGCCTTTGATGAGATATTATTGCTAGTTGATAATATAGAATTTTCATAATTATCCAGAGCATCTAACATTTCATTTACTGATTTAAAACGATTATGAATATCTTTTTCGCACGCTTTTAAAATGACATGCTCAAATAACTCGCCAATATCTTCATTTGCATCTGAAGGCAGAGTAATTTTATGATTAAAAACATTATGGATAATTTGCTTGATATCTTTACCAGGAATTGCAACCACTCCCGTATACATCTCATATAATATTAAACCCAACGCATAAACATCATTAGCTTCGGAAACATCTCGGTGTTGTAGGTATTCTGGGGGCATATAACGAGGAGTTCCAAAAAGTTGCTCTCTACCCTTTTGGCTAGCTAAAAGCTTAGCAATACCAAAATCCATTATTTTAGCGATATTTTCTTCATCTATAATAATATTGGCTGGTTTTAAATCGCCATGAATTACTTTATTTTTATGTGAATGCATGACTCCCAGACAAATGGGGTTAAATAAAGATAAAATATCTGAGATGTTCTGGTATTTTTTGGATTTAATTATTTCTGATAGCGTTTGACCTTTTATATACTCAAAAACTAAAAAGGGTTTTCCAGCTTCTTCTCCTGCTTCAAAAATTGAGACAATATTTGGGTGAGACATTTTACTGATGCTTTTAGCCTCATCCATTAATAATTTGTTTAACTGTTTTGCTTTTAAACCTTTGCCCGTATGTAGTGTCTTTATTGCCACTAGACGTTCTAATAGCGGATCCTTTGCAAGGTGAACTATACCCTGGCTACCTTCACCTAGAACTCTAATAAGATTAAAACGGGAAATTTTTTGTTGCATCACTCAGCATGTCTAATAAATTGTATATGTAATATGCCTATTATATGGCATACAAAGATAAAAACCATATAAGCTTTAATTATACAACTTTAGCAGCTACATAATTCATCTCTATATTACACAAAGTTATTGCAAACAAAAGGGTGACTGAGTAATATATCATGGTATTACTATAATCAAATTTAATAGGTTTTACTATGACAGAAATGAATTTTGAAATTGCCCGATTAAATATGTTAGAACAACAGATACGCCCCTGGGAGGTTTTAGATCAAAAAAGTCTGGATCTTCTTCAGCAAATACCTCGTGAAGAATTTGTGCCAGAAAATTTTAGAAACGTAGCATTTAGTGATACAGAGTTGCCCTTAGCACACCATCAGTTTATGTTAGAGCCTAAAATTGAGGGCAGAATTATTCAATCATTACAAATTACATCAACTGATAAAGTATTAGAGATTGGAACAGGAAGTGGATATTTAACAGCCTTATTGGCCAGTTCAGCTAACAATGTTCAGAGTATTGATATTTTTGAGGATTTTATTAATTCTGCCAAAAACAAGCTCAAATCTCTTGAGATCAACAATGTTACTTTTGAAAATGTGGATATTAATAACTTTGATCTCAGTGGTAAACAATTTGATATTATTGTTATGAGTGCAGCCGTCACGGAAGTTGATCTGCAATTAAAACGTGCTCTTAGTATGAATGGCAGACTATTCATTGTTTGTGGAGAAGCCCCCGTTATGTTTGCTAAACTTTTTACCCGAGTTGGCGAAGAACAATGGATAGAAGAAATATTATTTGAAACAATAATTCCAGTTATGGAAAATGCTAAAGATAAAAGGGATTTTATATTTTAATTAAAAACCTTAAATTGTTGTAGTATGTTATAGATTTTATCTGTAGTTCCTGAATAATTATCCATTAGCTTTTTAGCTTTACAACCTAGCTGTTGTAAATCATCCGAATTCTTTAAATAATGCTTTAATTGTTGCTCTAAAGCAGCAATTGTTGTTACTTGAATTGCAGCTTTTTGCTCTAAAAAAATATCATTTATTGCTGCAAAATTATACATAGACGGGCCATAAAAGATGGGCTTAGATAAAGCTGCCGGTTCCAATATATTATGCCCCCCATGTTTTACAAAAGTCCCACCCATAATGACAATATCAGCCATACTATAATATAAAATCATTTCTCCTAAGCTATCGCCAATTAAGATATCACAAATATCTTCTTTGCTATCAAAGCTATCATCAAAAGAATTATCAACTAAAGTGCTTCGCAATTTAACCCTTGCTCTGCTTTTTTGCACTAATTTCTCAGTTAATTTTTTAACCTCTTCAAATCTCTCAGGGTGCCTGGGAACTAATATCAACTTTAATTGTGGGTAAGTTTGTTTTAGATTTAAATATAACTCAAGCATAAGCTCATCCTCACCAGGGTGAGTGCTTGAGATAAGTAGTATTTGTTGTGATGGTTTGAATTTGCCCTGGCTGTCTATATCGTGTATTAATTGCCACTTGATTTGTTTTTTTACTTGTTGTGCTTTTAGCACTAAGTCAGCATTAATACGCAGATCAAATTTTATATTCCCCGTTAGAGTCACCTGTGAAGATAAAAGCCCAAGCGAGGTAAATCTTTGTTTATCTGCTTTATTTTGTACGGCTACATGGCTAAAAGAACTTAACATTTTGCGTGATAGGGCTGATATTTTTTGATATGAATTATAAGATTTCTCTGACATTCGAGCATTAATTAAAAAAACAGGAATAGATTTTTTCCTTGCCTGAAATAATAAGTTAGGCCAAATTTCAGTTTCCATAATAATAGCTGCGCAAGGATTTATCTGTTTATAAAATCGAGCCATAGTATCTGGCAAATCCCATGGTATATAGCAATGATAAACACTATCTCCTAAAGTACTAATAACTAAATCTGATCCTGTTTGTGTGGTGGTAGTGATATAGATAGGAATATTGGGATGTTTTTTTAGTATTAAAAAAACCAGGGGTAAAACAGCAAGAAATTCTCCAACGGATACCGTATGAAACCATAGCGGTTGTGCTTTTAATTTAAGCTTAGGAATATAACCTAGACGTTCTTTCCAACGTCCATTTTGGGAAAACTTCTGATAAGACTTACTTTTATTTAACTTAAACCACAATCGTATAAATAAAATAGGCAAAGACAGATAAAAAACAAAATTATATAAGTAATACATAATTATACCGGGTATTGTAATGCTTAACCTCCTCCAATTGCATGTACAATCTCTACTTTATCGCCTTGTTTATAAATATAACTAGCAAACTGACTTCCGGGTAAAATATTTTCATTAATCTCAATTGCTAGTCGTTTTGCTTTAATTTCTAGCATTTGTAATAAAGCTATTGTATTACAATTGTCTTTAATCTCTTTAGTTTTACCATTAAGTTGTATTGTTATCATTGCATCCAGACCATTAATTATTTTTTTAGAGTTTAATCCCATTAAGGAAATAGATCAATATTGCATAGCGAATAGATTTACCTATCAAAATAACGATTAAACTTTTAAACCAGTTTAATTTATAAATTCCCGCAATCAAGCATAATAAATCACCGATTAAGGGTAACCAGCTTAATAAGAGTACATATACTCCCCAGTTTTTAATCCATAAGTGTGCAATATGGTATCTTTTATTTTTCTTTGGAAGATTTATTTTTAGTTTAGTTAAAACAGAATGATTTATAAAAAAACCAATTAACCAATTTGTAAAGCCACCCAGGGTATTGCCTAAACTGGCAATAACTAATAAAAATAACAGGGAATAGTTTGTATTTAAAACCAACCAACTGAGATGTGCTTCTGAACCACCAGGTAATAAAGTAGATGAAAGAAATGAAATAATAAATAAAATTATAATGTCATTCATTTTTATGAATTATTCATTTAAATTTATTTTATTTATATTTTATTATTAATAAAAAAAGGGGCTTTCCTTATTAATGGAAAGCCCCTTTTTTCAAGATTTTAATCTTAAGATAAGTCTCAAATATTCAAACTAAGAGACTAAATCAAATGATTTAGAACTTGTGGATAATACCGATACCAAAACCATCAGCATTTGATCCTGCACCACCAGCTGGGGTATTTGAACCATTACCAATTTTAGCCATAAATGCAATATTTGAACCAGAATCGTTGCTTAACTTACCATAGTCAGCATAAACCATAGTGCGTTTTGACATTTTGTGCTCAAAACCAAGAGCCCAAACATTTGCGCCATCATCAGAATTGTTTACGCCTTCGCTCTTATCTGAGTATTGTAGTTTAACAGTGTTGCTGCCAAAACCAAATGCACCACCTAATTGCCATACATCGTAGTCATTTCCAACTGTTCCAGTACCATCATTAATGTCTGTATACATACCAACTACTTTAAATGCACCCATTTTGAATGAACCAGCTAAACGCCAATCTGTTTCATCAGTTCCGATCACATTAGCCATAACTTTAGTATAACCAGCACCAACTAGAATTGGTCCATTTTTATAGATTGCATTTGCAGAAAATGCATCTTGAGCTGTGTCATCAGCAGTAGCACTTGTAACATCAAGAACATAAGCTAAAGTAGCATTAAAGCCACCCATGTTAGGAGTAACATAAGCAATAACGTTATTTAAACGATTATCAATTAAAGCATTTGATCTAGTTAATTGACGAGTATCACCATAACGCTCGCCGAATAAGTCAACTTTACGACCTAAAGACTTCATTGGTGTATCCCAACGACCAAATAAAGCAGTACCAAATCCACCGCTTAGAGTAACAGCACGGTTACGTTGACCTAAGTCACTTCCACCGTCCATGCCTACGCTCCACTCAATTAAGTAACCCGCTTTTAAACCATTACCTAAATCTTCAGATCCTTTAACACCAATTCTTGAAGAGTTTGAAGCTAAGTTAGCACTACTATATTCTAAACCTGGAGCTCCGCCATTATCAATATAACTAAGCTCCATATGTAATTTACCATAAAGAACTGGTCCACTTGCCATAGCAGTAACAGGAGCAATGATTGCAGCAGCAACTGCAGCAGCGATTATTTTTTTCATATTTATTTCCTTAATTTAATTAACTTACGTCTTATGTATCTAAACAACATTTTATCAAAAAAAAGATATTTTTATTTAAAATCATCTATTAAAGATAAATTCTATAAATAAAAATACCTTTACCCTATACAAGGCCTACTTAATAATAAAGTATGCAGTTAGCTTACATAAAACATGTGAAACACCAACGAGACTATATTATCTTTCTCAATGTTAAAATGCAACTGCTTCTTCTTCAAAAAAACCACATTTATCTTTTTTTGTTGTTAAATTGCAACAAAAATTTTTATAAATTTAAAACAAAAAAAAGGGACAGCATGCTGTCCCTCTACCAATACAAAATAAAATCTGTAAATTAACGCTTTGAATACTGAGGGCGCTTACGAGCCTTATGTAAACCAATTTTCTTACGCTCAACACAACGTGCATCACGTGTTACAAAACCTGCTTTTCTAAGAATCGGTCTTAATGTCTCATCATATTCAATCAAGGCACGAGTGATTCCATGTCTAATGGCTCCCGCTTGACCAGTGTTTCCACCACCGTTAACATTAACAAAGATATCAAATTTATCTAGCATTTCAGAAAGCTCTAATGGCTGTCTAACAACCATTCTTGAGGTCTCTCTACCAAAATATGTATCTAATGAACGTTTGTTAATGGTAATTTCACCTTTACCTGGGCGAAGATAAACTCTTGCAGTTGAACTTTTGCGTCGTCCTGTTGCGTAATATTGTGTTGTCATAATGATCTCTGTTATTTACTAGCTATAAGTTATACTAAGAGCTTTTATATTTCTAAAGGCTGTGGTTGCTGAGCTTCATGATTATGCTTTTCACCTGCATAGACTTTTAGTTTTCTATACATATTTCTACCTAATGGGTTTTTAGGTAACATGCCTTTTACAGCAGTTTCGATGATACGCTCTGGAGCCCTATCGATTAGCTTTTCAAAAGAAATGCTTTTTAATCCACCTGGATAACCAGTGTGGTGGTGGTATATTTTATCTGTTGTTTTTCTACCAGTAACACGCACTTTTTCTGCGTTTATAACTACTATATAGTCACCTGTATCAACATGAGGAGTATATTCTGGCTTATGTTTGCCACGTAATCTTCTAGCTATTTCAGTTGACAAACGTCCCAAGGTTTTATCTGTTGCATCTACAACAAACCAATCACGTTTTACTGTTTCAGCCTTTGCACTAAATGTTTTCATCTTTTTCTCTTTATATTAGCATGAGTTATACAGTTTGCTATTAATTTTACAGTCCAGATGCCCAGGTTCATATTATGCCGGTATCGAAAAACTATAATATATGGTGATATACGTTTAAATAAACGAGCGACGCATTATACCTAGGTATTTCATTTTTCTCAAGAACTTTTTTAATAAAATGTGAGAGATTATTTGAGTAATTATTATAGCTTAATATAGGAAGAGTTTTTTAGCCAAGCATAAAAAAAAAGCACAACCAAAGGGGGGGATGGTTGTGCTCCAAAAATAACCACCAAAGGAGGATGGGGGTTAGACAGCTAATCTATCAATTAACTGCTATATACTAATATACTAATATAGGGCAAAAAAGTCAAGTATTATTTTTATTTAATCTGTACCTTTTATATAATTTTAACTATACAAAGTACTTTATTAAATTTACAAATATTTCATTTAATTCTAAGGCGCTCCACTGGCTTTCCGTCAACCAAATGTGAGGTAAGTATTTCATCTATATCTACTTCATCTATCCAGGTGTACCAAACAGCCTCTGGATATACCACTATTACGGGTCCTTGGTCACACTTACCCAAGCAGCCTGCACTATTAATTCTTATTTTTCCATCACCATGAATGCCCAGTTGCTTGGCCTTATCCTTGGCATATTTACGCATTTTTTGACTATTATATCTATTGCAGCATGATGTACCATCTTCTCTTGTGTTGGTACAAAAAAAGACATGTTTTGTGTATGACATATAAAGACCTCAGTAGTTTGCTATAATAATGAATTATTAATCATTCATTATCAATTATCAATTACTCGTGCATACTAGATCAAAAATACTTAAGCTAACTTCCCAATGTGTCATGTGTGGCATATGTATACCATCTTGTCCCACATACAAACAAACTTTAGATGAAAATAATTCTCCCAGAGGGAGAATATCTCTTATTCAAGCCCTGCAACAAAACAAAATTGAATATACTCCAGAGGTAAAAGGCCACCTAGACTCTTGTCTGCAATGTTTAACTTGTCAGGCGATTTGCCCTTCACAAGTACAATATAGTGAAATTATCAGTCAAAACCGTGAATACGATTTTAAAAATCAAAGTGTTAAAACTAAGATTTACAGATGGTTCTCTCTAGCTTATTTAAATGAACTGCTCAGTACTAAAATTTTAACCCATAAAAAGATGCGTTTTGTTTTTATACTTATAATTAATTTTCTAAATCATTTTAAGATACTAGCCATACTCAAATCCCTTGCTAATAAGCTAAAGATAAATAGTTTATTATTACTGCCTGATACTAAAATTGTTACCTATAATGACTATAAACCCGATAAAGATTTAACAGATATTATCCTTTTTAGTGGCTGTGCCAGCCCTTTATTTAACCCCTCATTAGTTAAAGATAGCATTGGACTATTTAATAAACTTCAAATACCCCACCTATATATAGATGAGCAAAATTGTTGTGGGGCAATATTTAACAAACAAGGCAATACTCCAGCCTTGCTTAAAACAATTAATAAAATAAATAAAGAATATTCTGCTACAAAGCTTTTAATATCTTTAAATAGCGCCTGTTCAGCCTATATGCAAGCAACCTCTGAGCAAAGGCAAGCATCCTCCATAGATATAATTGCTTACCTTAGTACTCATTTATGGGACAAAATAAAACCACTCAATTTTAGCGCTTATAAAAACGCATTTAATAGTTTGATTCTATTTCATCAATCCTGCTCAATGAAAAATCAACTAAAAACTCAGAAAAACTGTTTGCAACTACTTAGTTTAATACCAGAAATTGAAATTAAAAGTCTGGAATCACAAAACTGTTGCGGCGCATCAGGCAATTACATGCTCAGCCACCCAGACATGGCTGAAAAAATTGCCAGCCCACTAGTGCAATTTATTATACAAGAAAACATTCACTGCCTTGTTAGCAGCGACATAAGCTGCTCGTTACACCTTAAATTACAACTTGAAAAACAGCATCATTACCTTGAAGTTTTACATCCCGTTAGTTTATTATACCGTCAACTAGAACAATAATTATTGCAAATAACACCTTAAGGATCATAACGATGCCTCACCATTATTCTTTTATAGATCAACTAATTGATAAATTTGACTATGCTTTAAGTACCGTCTCAGGAAACAATCCAACCACTGAACGCAATAATCCAGCAGGCAATATTGAAGATGAAAACCTTAGTGCCAGTGATAAAAAATTATCTGCGGCCTTAATGCGAATCAACCATGCCGGGGAAATTTCCGCGCAAGGTTTATATCAGGGCCAGGCACTTACCGCTAAATTAGATGAAGTTAAACAACAGATGCAACAGGCAGCAATTGAAGAAAATGATCATCTTGACTGGTGCCAGACCCGGTGTACTGAATTAAATAGCCATACCTCAATACTTAGCCCATTATGGTATATTGGTTCTTATGCTTTAGGTGCTACAGCGGGAAAAGCTGGAGATAAATGGAGCCTGGGTTTTGTTGCTGAAACTGAATATCAAGTAGTTAAACACTTAGATGAACACTTGCAAAAACTCCCGGAACAAGATATTCGATCCAGGGAGATTTTATTACAAATGCGCGAGGATGAACTCAATCATGCACGAATTGCCGAGCATGCTGGTGCAGCAAAATTACCACAACCGGTAAAACTTGCTATGTCCATAGTAAGTAAAGTTATGACCAAGACAGCCTATTATGTTTAAAATTATCAGTTTATTAATTATAACCACTCTATTTTCATCCGCTTATTGGTTTTATAACAAAATCAATACCCCTCAAAACGATAGTAATATACGAGTAACCAACCTTCCTTGGCAAATCACCATTGTTAACTCCAAAACCACACACGTTTTTGGCTTAGATATTGGTACAGCAACTTTAGAACAAGCGGTTAAAATATTAAAAAGTGAATACCATTTAGCCTGGTTTGAAAACAAAGATCAAAGTATTAGCCTTGAAGCATATTTTATACGGGTCAATCTTTCAGGCTTACGTGCAAAAATAGTTTTAGAACTCGATACTACAGATATAGATATAAAATATTTAAAACAGAATTCAGGTAAACCCGAGATTTTAGCATCTCATGCAATCAAGTATCCCCTGGATGACTTAACCTATGCAATGAGCAAACGCACGATTAAATCATTAACCTATATTCCCAAAAGCAGTGTAGATTCTGATTTACTCCAACAACGATTTGGTTCAGCTGCAAAAGTCAGCGTATTAAATAATAATACAGAGTTTTGGCTCTACCCTAAAAAAGGTCTGGTAATGACTATTAATAAAAAAGGTAAAGAAGCTTTTCAATATGTCCCTTTAGCAGACTTTGAGCGACTGGAAAGCTCTATTGAAAAAACCGTTGACTTATCTAATAACTCAACATCATCAAGCAGCAATAAATAAATAAGCTTATGCCTAAACCAGACTATGTAACCTGCGATGCCTGTAAATTATCTCCTATCTGTTCTCCAGTCACTGTTGGCACTCATAGCTACGATTTTACAGGAAAAATGGTTAATCGTAGACATTTTTTTAAACGCGGTGAAACAATCTTTAAACAAGGAGATGAAGCAACGCTGATTTATGCCATTTCTGCTGGCTCATTAAAATTAGAAGTTGATGTTAAACAATCCAAACGGGTAATAGACTTTCGTATTCCAGGCGAACTGGTAGATATCTGTTCTTTAAATGCAGGCATCCATAGCTATAGTGCCCAGGCATTAGGAGATACTTATTTGTGTGAAATTGGCAAGGAAACGCTTAATGACATTGCTTCTCAAATCCCCGAAGTACAGGGGAGATTAATGACAGTAGTTAGTCAAGAACTTACCTGTATTCAAAAATCAGCCGTATTCTTACATGGCAATGTCAGCTCAGAAGAAAAAATTGCTGCATTTGTTCTTAATCTGGCCTGGCGCTACCAATATAGTGGATATTCTTGCACTGAATTTAAATTAACCATGACACGTACGGACATTGCAGATTTTTTAGGCCTTTCCAAAGAAACGGTAATCCGTTTATTAAAAAAACTAGAACAAAACAAGCTTTTACATATTCAAGGGAAAAACCTCAGCATTCCCAATATAGATAGCTTACAGAAATTTGTGGGTATAAAATTACTCTAACTCCGTCCACTCTCTAACCCACCAAAAATAAAACACTTTAAAATTACAAGGTTACTCTCATTAACCCAGTGTAAACCTAGGAAATTAGTGCAATTTATCACCAAAACATATTAGAAAGCATTGATACTTACATCAAAAAAAGGCAAAATAGCACCCACATGATTCAGGCTAAAAATTAACTCAATAGTAATTATTGAAGCATAACCATAATAGTCTGGAACTGTAAATTTTTAGGTTCTTATTTTAATTTTTTTTATTGTGGAGAAAACTATGGAAGAAGCTGCAGCGGAGCAGAAGTATAACTTCGATGTTGTTCGCTGGTTTGCCGTAATGACAGCCGTCTACTTAGTAGTTGGCGCGTTAGTTGGGGTATATATTGCCTCAGAATTGGCATGGCCGGTGCTCAACTTTGACACCCCCTATTTATCATTTGGTCGACTTAGACCGTTGCACACCAACGCGGTAATTTTTGCCTATGGTGGTTGTATCCTAATGGCAACAGCATTCTATACCGTACAGCGCACCTGTGGAACCAGCCTCTGGAGTCCTAAGATGGCATGGTTTACATTTATTGGTTGGAATATAGTCATTGTTTCAGCAGTAATAACTTTACCTCTGGGTCTTACTCAGGCTAAAGAATATGCTGAACTAGAATGGCCAATCGACTTGTTAATTGCTGTGGTCTGGTTGTCTTTTTTCCTTAACTTTGTAATGACTATTTCCAAGCGTAAAACACCTCATATTTATGTTTCCAATTGGTTCTTTATGGGCATGATGGTTATGATTACCATCTTACACGTAGTTAATAGTGCTGCAATTCCAGTGGGATTATTTAAATCCTATTCAGCATATTCTGGCGTTCAAGATGCTATGATTCAATGGTGGTGGGGACATAATGCGGTAGGTTTCTATCTAACTGCTGGCTTCCTTGGCATCATGTATTACTTCGTTCCTAAACAGGCTAATCGCCCTGTTTTCTCTTATCGTTTATCTGTAATTCACTTCTGGGCGCTAATGTTTGGTTATGTATGGTTAGGTGCTCACCACCTTCAATATACCGCTCTTCCAGATTGGACAGGCTCCTTAGGTGCTGCCGTCTCTATTGCTATGATTATCCCTTCCTGGGGTGGAGCAGTGAACGGAATGATGACTCTATCGGGTGCATGGGATAAATTACGTAATGACTATGTATTACGTTTCTTAATTATGTCACTTGCCTTCTATGCAATGTCTACTTTTGAAGGACCTATTATGTCCATCAAAACAGTAAATGCATTATCTCATTATACTGACTGGACTATCGGTCACGTACACTCTGGTGCACTTGGATGGGTTGCAATGGTTGGTATTGGTGCTTTATATCACATGATTCCTAAAATCTTCCATACTCCTATGTATTCACAAGCTTTAATTAATATGCACTTCTGGACGGCTACCATTGGTACCGTAATCTATGTTGTTGCTATGTGGGTATCTGGAATTATGCAAGGTTTGATGTGGCGTGCATATGATGACTATGGAACACTGGCATATACCTTTGCAGAAAGTGTAGAAGCAATGCATCCATATTATGCAATGCGTGCAATAGGTGGAGGGATTTTCTTACTTGGTGCAGTAATAATGTTATTTAATATCATTATGACCGTATTAAAAGCAAAAAATCTGGGTTCAATTAAAGCGGCGCAAACTGCTGCTATAACTGCTTAAGGAGGAGTAACTTATGTCAAATACGAAAGTGTCGCAAGAAACTCAAGAAGGCGGATTGCAGGTAAAAGCAGAACGTAACGTTGGACTATTTCTTATTTTAACTTTTATAGTTGTTTCTATAGCTGGTTTAGTTGAAATTGTTCCTTTATTTTATCTCGATAGTGCTTTACCCGCTAAAAATATTCCAGGAGTTGTCTGGGATAGAGAAGCTAAATCACTGGATGACTGGAAAGCAGGAGATGGAGTTCGCCCTCTAAAACCTCTGGAACTGGCTGGACGTGATATTTATCAAAGAGAAGGTTGTTATTTATGCCACTCACAAATGATTCGTCCTTTCCGTGATGAAAAAGAACGTTATGGACATTACTCATTGGCTTCTGAATCAATGTATGATCATCCATTTCAATGGGGTTCAAAACGTACCGGGCCTGATCTTGCCCGTGTAGGTGGAAAATACTCTGACGAATGGCATATTGCACATTTGAAAGCACCACGCTCTCTAGTACCTGAATCAGTTATGCCTAATTACCCATGGTTCCTTGAAAATAAGGTAGATGGTGAAGAAATTAAGGCACATATGGCAGGTTTAAGAATAGTAGGGGTCCCCTATACTGATGCAGATATTGAAAGTGCCACAGCCATTACAGGTAAAACTGAAATGGATGCAATGGTTGCTTTTTTGCAAGTATTAGGAACAATGATTAAATTCCAGGAAGGAGTAGAGTACCGTGAGTAATATCTCTGCTAAAGATACTTTAGTTGAAGCTTCTACAAATGGTTATTTCTATACTGACTGGAGTGCAATGACATCACATGACTGGGCAGGAATGATGGTAACAGTCATCACTTTTGTCCTTATGGCCATTGCTTACTTCTACGTTTTTCGTCCAAAAAATAAAGAAAAATTTGAATCACAAAAATACTTATTTATGGACGATGAAACAACAAATACGGAGAAAAAATAATGTCGGAACAGAATCCTTTTCCAGATGAGGGTAACACTGGCCATATTTGGGATGATAATATCAGGGAATTAGCAAATCCAGTTCCTAACTGGTGGATGATGGGCTGGTACGCCAGTATTGCGTTTATAGTTGGCTACCTCATTATCTACCCAGCGATTCCCATGTTTAATGATTACAACAAAGGCCAGGTGGTTGAAGGTGGAATCATTAAAGGTGGTATTACCAAAGGTGTAACAGGTTGGACAGCCATTGGTGAATTTAAGGCGGCCATGGCTGAAGTTGAAGCCATTCGTAAACCTTACGAAGATAAAATTGCAGCTATGTCAGCAAAAGAAATTCTTGCAGATGCGGATCTTTCTGCTTATGTAGAAGCTTCTGGCAAGGTTATTTTTGGTGATAACTGTTCAGCATGTCATGGTACAGGTGGTGCAGGAAACGTTGGTTATCCTGTCCTAGCGGATGATGACTGGTTAGCTGGTGGAACTATTGAGCAAATCCAGACAACTATTACTAATGGTCGTAAAGGAATGATGACAGCTCATGCAGCCTCTTTGTCTGCTGCTGAAATTGATACCCTGGCAAACTATGTAGTAGGTTTAAGTGAAGGCAAAACAGACGAGGCTGGCAAAGCATTATTCCAGTCTAAAGCCTGTTTTGCATGTCATGGAATGGATGCTAAAGGTATGGCTGCCCTAGGTTCTGCTAACTTAACGGATGGTATATGGCGTTTTAATGAGGCAGATAAGCTAGCAAGTGCTAAGCATACCATTACTCATGGCGTAAATATTACCACTGACCCTGAAACCAGAATGGCTGAAATGCCATCATTTAAAGATAAACTGCCTGAAGCGGATATTAAGAAGATGGCGGTTTATGTTTATAAATTTGGTGGAGGTAAGTAGCTTTTAATCAATCTCGCTCTTTTTATGCATTAACAAAAAGAGCGAGGTTATTACTAGATTTCATTAAGTATTAGAGGAATTCAAAATGAACGATTCAGTATTTTGGGGTTCTATTATTGCAGTTGGTATTTGTATTGTGATTTTTGCTTATCTCATTGCGATGGGCATAAAAAAAATCAATACTGATCACAGTGAAGATTAAAAGAATCTTTAGAACTAACAAAAAAAGAGAGGTTTTCCTCTCTTTTTTTTATTAAAAAATTAACATTTTATGTAACGTAAGTTACTTATAATATACTAAATTAGGATATAATTAGATAATAAATATCAAAGTTTACCTATCAATATCAATATGTGAAAAAAATCTATGACTGATAAAAATATCCAGGAGCAAAGCATTGAAGAACTTTATGCCGAAGCACACGAATATACCATTAATGTTGGCGATATTAAAATACATGCCAAACGTAGTGTAGGCCGATTTAGAAACTTAAAATGGCTTTCAACTCTAGTCTGGGCTGTCTTCTTTCTTGGCCCCTATTTACGTTTAGGCGATCGTCAAGCAGTATTACTGGATATACCCAGTCGTCAATTTCATATTTTTAACCTTACCCTCTTACCACAAGATCTGTGGATGCTCTCTTTTGTATTACTGTTTTTTGCAATATTACTGGCAGTTGTTACTGCACTGGCCGGGCGGGTCTGGTGTGGGTATTTTTGTTTCCAAACCGTATGGACCGATGCATTCACCTGGATTGAAGATAAGCTTGAAGGCAATCCAGCCAAACGTCGTAAGTTAGAAAAAAGTAAATTAAATCTATCTAAATTTATAGTCAGAACAAAAAAATACAGTCTCTGGTCACTAATATCTGTTTTAACAGGCATTAGTTTTGTCGCCTGGTTTACTGATGCCTATCAACTATGGGTAGATATCTTTACTCTAAACGCATCCTCTACCGCTTATACTACTATTTTCCTATTTTCTGTAGGCACCATCTATCTTGCTGGATTTTTACGTGAGCAAACCTGCTTCTGGTTATGCCCTTATGCTCGAATTCAGGCAGTAATGATTGACGATACCTCCATTGTGCCAAGCTACGATGTAGCCAGAGGTGAAAAAAGAGGTCGATTATTAAAAGGTAAGCCTGTAGCTGAAGAACAAGGCGACTGTGTTGACTGTAATCAATGTGTTGCCGTCTGTCCTACAGGTGTAGACATCAGAGGCGGCCAGCAAGAAGGTTGTATTATGTGTGGCCTATGTATTGATGCCTGTGATACAGTAATGGAAAAAATAGATAAACCCAAAGGTTTAATCCGCTATGCTTCGTGGGACGAAATAAGTGGTAAAAAAGAACTGCCTTTATTCAAACGCCCAAGAGTATGGGTTTATAGTGCCATTCTACTCATTTCAATTTCTATAGTCGTATTTGGCCTAAGTACCATGGAACCCATGGAGCTTAAAGTAATCCATGCCAGACAGCCTTTATTTGTTTTGCAAAGTGATGATACTATTCAAAATCGCTATACTTTAAAAATACTCAATAAATTAAACGAGGATATAAAAATAACCGTTTCAGCTCAAAAAAATAACTTCAAAGGCCTTATTATTGTTGGTGGAGAAAAAGAAGTAGTTGCAACACATGGTACAGTTACACCAGTTACATTATTTGTGAAAGTACCCAGAAAAAATATTAAGGAAAAATCTCAGCCAATCACTTTTATAGCCAAAGGTAAAAACACCAGTGGAGATGCTTTTTATAGCGAGCGAAAAAGTGTATTTATTGGGCCAAAATAAAGCTAAAATAAACGAATAAAATCTCAAAATGGATAACTCTTGATATGGAAAATAAAGCAAATAAACAATCATGGTATAAAAGCCCCTGGCTTCTTGGCTGGTTGTTTTTAGTAGCAACAGTTATAGCTGTAAATGCATATATGATTAGTCAATCCATCAATGACTTCCCGGGTCTTGTGGTAGATGATTTCTATGAGCGAGGCCAGGACTATGAAGAAAACATTCATCATAAACTCGAAAACAACCAAAAATGGACACCTCAGTTTCAACTGGGAGATATCCATATAAACAAACCAGCGGTTATAACATTTGCTATTAGCGATAGCGAAGGAAAACCAGCAAAAGTTGAAAAAATCACTTTATTTGCCTATCGCCCATCAGATGCCAGAAAAGATTTTTCTGTTGCCATGAAAAGCTCTGATAATAATCAAAGTTTTCAGGCAGATATAACCTTCACCAGTAAAGGTAAATGGGATCTTCTAAGCAGTGTAATAATAGATGGTATAGAAGTTAACTACGCAAAAAAAATATTTGTTAAAGATTAATGCCCCCCGAAAACTGCGATCACTGCCAACTTCCATTACCTGTAGATGGCATAATTACATCCACCATAAATGACAAACAACTGCATTTTTGCTGTAATGGCTGCAAAATGGTTTGTGAAACCATTTATGGCTCTGGTATGGAAGGGTTTTACCGCAGAACCATTGATGGCGAAACACTACAGCCGCCGCCAGAAATTAATGCCGAATTAGAAGTTTATGATCTGGATGAAATACAACAAGACTATGTAGATAATCTGGGCGATATTCGAGAGATACATTTACTGGTTGAAGGCATCCACTGCGCAGCCTGTGTATGGTTAATTGAACAGCAATTAGCAAAAGAAACGGGAGTATTAAACAGCCTGGTAAATCTCAGTGTTAAAAAACTTCACCTTAAATGGGACAATCGCAAAACTAAATTATCCAAAATATTAGCAACTCTGGGGCAAATTGGTTATGCAGCTATTCCTTATGATCCAGAGGCCGCAGAGGGCCAAATAAGAAAACAAAATCGCAAACTGCTATTACGTCTTAGCTTTGCAGGCTTTGCTGCCATGAACCTGATGTGGATATCCATCGCACTATATGCAGGTGCAGATGCAGGCAAGTATAAGGATCTCTTTTACTGGCTGGGGTTTGCTCTGGCTACCCCTACTCTACTTTATTCTGGTTATCCCTTTTTTCGTGGAGCCATCACCGGTTTATTAAATCGCCATATGACTATGGATTTACCCATAGCCATTGGAGCCAGTATTACCTACTTATATTCCTGCTATGTATTATTTGGCAATAACGACAATGCCCATGTATATTTTGATACGGTAGTTAACTTTATGTTTGTTATACTCACCGGGCGATATCTGGAAGCCATGTCCAAACGTCTGGCAGTGCAATCATCACAACGCTTACTCGATTTACAACCAAAAATTGCCACCCTGGTATCTAATACCTCAGCAGAACAATCATTAAAAATAGTCCCGATCAAAAGCCTGAAAAAGGAAGATATTGTTTTAGTAAAAGCAGGAGAAAAAATTCCTGTAGATGGCTATATTATAAAGGGGGAAAGTGTAGTTGATGAATCTATGCTCACAGGTGAGTTTATTCCTGTTGCCAAGTTTATAGGAGATAAAGTAAGTGCAGGCACAACCAATAAAGAAGGGGTATTAACACTAAGAGTTAGCGAAATACTTAAAAATACCGCCTTAGGAAAAATTATACACCTGGTAGATGAAGCGCAATCAACCAAGGCTCCCATACAATGTACTGCCGATAAGATAATCCCCTGGTTTGTATCCATTACCCTGATATTAGCCACTATCACCTTTTTATTCTGGGTAGCAAAAGATTTTGAAATTGCATTAATGGCAGCAACTTCGGTACTTATTATCACTTGCCCCTGTGCTTTTGGTTTAGCAACCCCTATGGCAATTGCTGTAGCCACAGGAGTAGGAGCACGTATGGGAGTGCTAGTAAAACATGGCGCAGTTTTAGAAATACTTTCATCCATTAAGCATTTTGTATTTGATAAAACCGGCACCTTAACTCAGGGAACCATGTTAGTTAGCAAAGTATTTGCTATCAATATAAAAACATCCACTATAAATAATATAGAGCTGGAAGAGGATTCTACCGAACGGCTGACTAGCCAGCAACAAAAAATTCTAAAACTTGCCTACTTATTAGAAAATCACTCTGAGCATAGTATTGCTAAAGCTATTATTAATTTTTCAGTATTATATAAATTAGATAAATTTAGTAGCAATAATTTAGAGCAAATAAAAATTATTTCTGGCTGCGGTCTAAAAGCTGTCTACCAAAACAAAAACAAGCAGCAGACTATTGCAATAGGATCTTTATCATGGATTGCTGAAATGCTAACAATAACTACTGACTTACAAGTACAATTAGAACAGTTGATGCATGAATATTATCAATCAGGCAGTAGTGTAGTTTATGTTTGGTTAGAAGGTGAGGGATTAATTGCTTTAGTTATTGAAGATAAATTACGCGATAACGCCAAAATTATAATCCAACAGATGCAGGAAAAAGATTTTCATATCAGCCTGCTTAGTGGCGATAAAAAAGAAGTTGCCCAATATATGGCAAAAAAATTATCCATAGATGAAGTTTATGCTGAGGTTAAGCCAGATGAAAAGGATCTGTTAATTCAACAAAAACAAAGTACAGGCAACCTAATTGCAATGGTCGGAGATGGTATCAATGATGCACCCGCACTAGTACGTGCTGATGTGGGCATTGCTATGGGCTCTGGAACCGACGTATCAATTGATAGTGCAGATGTTATACTGGTAAACGGCGAATTAGAAAAAATCCCCCTTGCAGCAGAATTATCCAGAGCAACACTTAAAACAATAAAACAAAACATTAGCCTGTCAATTTTGTATAATATCATTATGGTGCCACTGGCAATGTCAGCGGTAATAACCCCTTTAATAGCAGCTATTTCTATGCCATTGAGTTCACTGCTGGTAATAGCTAATGCAGCTCGATTACGCTGGACATTTAGACAGCGCTAAGAAATGACAATAGGTGAGATATGGACGTAATTTATGCTTTAATTCCCAGTATGATTTTTATTGGTCTGGTTTTAGTAGCCTTATTATTTTGGTCAATAAAATCAGGTCAATTTGATGATTTTGAAGGCGAAGGCCACCGAATTTTAATGGATGAGGATTTAACGCCAACTAAAAAAAATGACTCAGAAAAAGAACCTGAAGCAAAAGAAGAAGAGCAGAGCATTCAGAAAAATATTCAATAAATTGTATCAGTCTGAGCCTGCATATAAATTTAATAAATTAGCTTATTTGGGATATAGCTTCTGCCACAGTATCCATTAAAACTTTTTCTTCTATCGGGAAGTTAATAGTTGCAAAAATGGGGAATCGTGAACTCACTTTAATAAAATGCTCTTGATGCGCTTTTTCTATTAAAACAATTACTTTTACATTTTGCTGAAATTGTAAAATTGCCATTAGAGATTCTAAAGAACTGGTTCTATCACGAAATTGTGTTTGAAAATTGTATTCAGTTACAATTATATCCACTGGATTTTTTTTAATATGACGAATAGCCTTCCTTAAAGACTTTAATTGCAGAAATTCACAATTAAGTGATTGATAGGCTGTTATAAAATCAGGATAACCGCCAGCTTCCATAATTGATAATAAGTTTATAACCATGTAGTGTCCGTTTTATTTATTAATTGTTCTGGTCAACCGAAACGCGTAATACCTATTATAAAACACATTACCCTAAAACTGTATCAACGCCCTGCATAAAAAATCACTCATTTAGGGCTATACTTGGTATAGAAAACGGTCATTTACATAGATATAAATTCTAGAATTGTCCCGTTTTACACACTTAGATTATAATAAACGGGACACTCCATTTATCAGGTTGCTTATGTTTTTATTATTTTTTTATCTATTTATAGCCTTATTTGTTTCTTTTTTATGCTCTATTTTAGAGGCGGTATTTTTATCTACTCAGCCTTCCTATATAAATTCATTAGATAAAAACACCTCTCACCGCAAAATTCTATTAGCCTTAAAACAAGATACTGACTCTGCAATATCTGCAATTCTAACCTTAAACACTATCGCTCATACTATGGGTGCTGCAGGAGTGGGAGCAGAAGCAGTACGTATTTTTGGAGTGCAATGGCAAAGCCTTATTGCTATTATTTTAACCCTTTTGATTTTATATTTTTCAGAGATAATACCCAAAACTATTGGTGCTACCTATTGGCGTGAATTATCCAGACCATCCTCACATATAATTGCTTTTTTAATTAAAATATTAAAACCTTTAATATGGATTTCCCGTCAAATAACAAAAGGAATTCACCGCCATGGCAAGCAGGAACTGAGCCGTAAAGAAATTTCCGCAATGATCGAAATTGGTGAAAAAAGTGGCAGCCTTGAGGAAAAAGAAAGCCGCTTAATGGAGAATCTATTAGATTTAAAACAGGTCAGGGTTAGAGATATTTTAACACCCCGAGGAGTGGTATTTTCTTTAAATGCTGAAGACAGCATAAAATCCAGCATGGCTCAGTCCGATATTTTTATCTATTCACGTATTCCCGTTTATGAGCAACGTAATGATAATATTATTGGCATGGTATTTAGCCGCACTATTCTTAAAAGCAATGCTCTACAAGATGCAGAGGAAAATTCAATCAGCTCCGTTACTAGACCGGTGTATCGTGTATCTGAAAAACTCCCCGTCTTTTTCCTTTTAGATCTTTTTATTGAACGCAAAGAACACCTATTTATAGTTAATGATTCCTATGAGCAATATATGGGTATTGTTACTCTGGAAGATGCACTGGAAACACTCTTAGGTGTTGAAATTGTAGACGAAGCCGATAAAGTAGCAGATATGCAACAACTGGCCAGAGAAAAAGCCCGCCACTGGAAAGAAAATATTTATAAATTAAACCGCTTAAAAAGATAGTATTCTTTGATTAACGATTCGAAATCGACAACTACGCTAACACAGGCAGGGTTAAATTTACCTTCTTTGCTATACATACTTTCATCCCCCTATTGTTAACCTAATTTAGAAACCTAATTTAGAATTAATAGTTAGAGGTAAAAAAAGCCTTTATAAAAATCTATGTCAGTACAGTCACGACTGTATACAGTAAAGAAACTGGCTTAAAAATCATAATTATTTACTAATCATTGACTCATCTAATAGACGCACTGATTGACACACAAGGTATAAAGGTAGAGATAAGAACATATAATCACAATCTTTCTTATGAGCTAATCGTGTTGTCTGTTGTAAAAAAACAGGAGGAGAGGTATTAAACCTGAGAGCTATTGTAGAACTTTTATTGGCAACAAATAACTGCAATGATTTTAGTGTCCCAGTTTTTCCTGCCTTAACCTCAACAGGAACGACAATTGTTTGGACAGTTAATAAATAATCAATTTCAGCAGATGAATTTCTCGCTTCTCTATTCCAGTAAAATAGTTCAGGTTTTTCATAATAGGGATGAATGTAGAGTAAATGCTGGCCAATAAACTGTTCAGTTAAAGCTCCCTGATCCACCATAAGATTATTATTCTTATTGGTCAGTGACGTTAACTTTAGCCCGAGTGAACTGGAAGCCAGACCTATATCCAGAAATAATGGCTTAAATACTTTATCATCTACTTCTGCACGTAAAGGGGTACCGTTAGCGGAACTATGTTTTACCCTATAAAATATCTTAGCCATTTCTAACAACTCTAGAGAATTAGCTAAGTCTTTTGCTCTATCATTAGGATCAATATTGACATATTTTAGTTTATTACCAATTAAGGCCGGCAGTTTTTGAAATACTTTTTGTAAACGTTTATGATCAGATTTTTTTCTATATTTACTAAAGTCATCTTCATAGGTTTGTATAATACTTTGATGCTCTCTTTGGGCTTCTGATAAATTATTTCCATTGCTGTAGTCACGTACAGCCGCAGGCATTCCACCCACAATAAAGAATAGTTGAGTAAAATAAAGCAGTTTATTATGAATGGATTCGGGAATATTATCGTTAAGCTGATAATTTTCAAGAAAAGAAACTAATTTATCATTTCCTGTGGCCATTAAAAATTCTTCAAAATCTAGAGGCCCCATGTGCAAATACTCAATTCGTCCAACAGGCATGGAAAAATTATGTTCCTCTAGTAAAAATTCAAGCAATGAGCTGGCTGCAATAACTGGAATATCAGGGCGCTGTTCAAATAAATAACGTAAAAAATGAAAGACATCAGGGGCAGCTTGAATCTCATCAAAAAAAAGCAGCGTGTTTTTATCAATGGGAGCGGCATCTTCGTCTATCTCTAGTAATTTCAAACTTCTTTCTATATCTGAACTATCAAAAAGCTGATTTTTTTCAGGGGAACGATCAAAATTGATTTCAATAAAAGAGCTAAAATATTGTTTAGCAAATTCCCGAACTAAAAAAGTTTTGCCCACTTGCCTTGCTCCACGGATTACCAAAGGTTTTCGCACGGTTCTATTTTTCCACTTAGCAAGATCATTGAATAATTTTCGATACATAAAGGCATATTAATGTTTGATAAAATACAAGGGTATTATATCTTATAATATATATTATACAAGGTTGTATTTTTAGTCTAATACTATGGCAAATATTTAATCAGTAATCTCTGCTTAATAAGAGCTATGCAGTTAATTTTTGTGTTTTTTTCACAGTATTAAAAAGATAAGATTCCTAATAATTCAAAACCATCACGAAATAGAATAAGAGCTAAAATACATAAAACCAGGCCAAGCACACGCACAATGTATATATAAATATTATTACTCAAAAAAGACTTAGATTTACCAACAACTAAAGCTAATAAAATTTTCGCTCCTGCCAGGCAACTATAAAAGCTAAAAACAAATACCAGCAAAGCAGCGCTGTTCAGGCTCAGAGCCTTGATCATTATTGGAAAATCAGTAATAATAGGTGCAAAAGCAACTTTAATACCTGCTTTAATATCGTGCTGAAGTGTTTCTGAAATAACCAGAGTAAGCAAAGGGCCTGGGGCAAAACCCGCAGATAAAGCCAATGCAATTCCAAGAGTGAAAAAATCTATCATGCTACTTATATCTTTGTTCCTGAAAAGAGCATTTTATCATTAAATAAAGCTAATTCCTCAGCAGGCGTTTATTATCCTTTTAAACCTAAAAAAACTGAAAATATTATATCCATACCATCATTTGCAGGTTTTATTAAAAAAGTTAAAATGCTACTCTTGTTGCTAATCGTATATAAACATTAATACAAGAATATATTCATATGACAAAAGCACAGGATTCTCAAACAGAAATCATTAATCGCCTCACTGAAATGGTTGAGATTAACAATAAACTGCTGCATGAAATTCGTGATGATGTTTCGCAGCGTGAAACACTACTCAAAGACAATCAGAAACGCGGGCGTTTTTGGTTAATTATTACCGTTATTGGGATCATAGTAATAGGAGGTGTCGGAGGCAGTGTGATTAGAGAAATAGTGGACGATATGGCAGAAATGAGTAAACATATGGCCAAAATGGCTCCCGACATGCATAACATGGCATTTAATATGAATAATATGGATACCAATATGAAAACTATGAGTTCCGATATATCTGGTATGTTCCTGGCAATCAATAGTATGAAAACTGATATGCATTCCATGGCCGGAAATATGGCACATATGGATATTAGCATGACCGATATGAGTGCCAATTTTAAGCAAATGCTAGTCTATATGAAAAATATAGACGCTAACTTTTATCATGTAACCAAAAGTATGTCTGCCATGACTCAAAATGTTAACTATATGAGCAAGGACATGAATAATATGCGTTACAATATGAACAATCCTGTTCAATGGATGAGTAATGGAATAAATAGAGGCTTATAATCTGTAGTAGCTGCATTTGTACTAGCTCCTTAATAAGCTACATTTTACTGATAGTTAGTCCAAACGCTTTTACTTGATTCCAATTAGTAAATTCAATATTTGCCTTTGGATCAGTAGGGCCTTTGGTCATCCACATTATTAATCGAGTCATAAAACGATCCCAAATACTAACGGGTCAAGTCTAACCATATACGCTTATATACAAATGCAGGTACAGATACCTTAAAGTGTACATAGTTAGACTTGATCACTTTTTTCTGTTTATTTAATTGTCACCCCAAGCTCCAATGATGACGAGCAAAATGATGTGCTTCGTCATTGAACCTGGGATAATATTATTAACCTTTACATGCAGCCTTTATTTGCTGGGTAGACATCTTAGCATTTTTCATTGTAAGTACTTGTTCAACTGAGCAATTTTGTTTTATAGTTTCTTCTTTCTGTACTTGTTTTTCAAAGATTGGCGTATCATTACAGCATTAGAAGTGGCAATATTTTTAGGTGATTCCAGTTTTTTTATTATCCTGCAACAACTATTAGATTCGCAATCCAGATCCATAGTAAAAATTATTAATTAGATAAATTTTATATCAACCTGTAAATTTTATATCAAAAGTTCCATATGGAAGTAAAATGCATTTTTCATGGGTTTATAATCATTTTAAAATCAATTGGGATTTCATAAAATGAATACAGCCATGGCCATTTTTAGTAATTGTGAACAGGCAGAAAGATCTGGAATTATAAGTAAAAAATAACTACTCCAGTCAGATTGCCAGTGTATTTTATGCTGTTCCTGTAGTAGCTGCATTAATAGCCTGGCCTTTGTCAAATACCCACAGCGGTTGATTGGTTGGGTTTTGCCATTGTAGTATTGGGTTTATTAGTCGTGTAGGAAGCATATACCCATTAAATAAAAGTGGCTTATAACTACCCATAAATATCCAATACTAGAACTACCAGTAAAATTTGAATAATGATATTCTAAATATTGAATAGTGAGGTTTTTATTGTTTTACTTTTTAAAATAGAAAATCAATACTAATAAGTTGCTGAATGGTTAAATAAAAAGGAAAAAGGAAATAGTATTTATATGAGCATCAGTGATTTTATAGATAAAGCTGAATTAAGAATTGCATTAGATTTAATTAATAAAGTACAAATACCTTCGCCACCAAAAGTATTGCTTGAGCTTAAAGCAGAACTGGCTTTAGCAGACCCCAGTAGAAATAAAATTGTGACCCTGATAAAAAGTGATATTGGCCTGGTCTCAAGAGTATTAAAGGTACTAAACTCAGCTGCCTTTAACCTAGCCGAAGAAATTACCTCTATTGAACAGGCAATAAGCCTGATTGGTTTTAATAGATTAAAAACTATAATTATCCAGCCCGCTTATCAACATGCTCTAAGCCAGTCAATTAATGGTTTTGATAATATCTCCAATTTTTCACATCTGGTGGGCAATATTGCTGAAACTATAGGAGATGAGATAGAAAGCGAACTAAGCGGGCATTTTTATTTATGCGGATTATTTCATCAGGTGGGTGTTTTAGTTTTATCAAAAGTATACCCTGAATATATGGACTTTTATTTATCAAACCATTTACACCCTCTATCATTCCCTGTATTAGAAAAAGAAAGATACCATGTAAACCATTTTTCCATAAGTGTTTTATTAGCTAAAAGCTGGGGTTTATCCAATACTGTCTGTAATGCGATTTTTTTACAACAAATCGCTTACGCAACATATAAAGATAATATGGATAGTGCCACTATTACACTTGTTTCTATACTTAAAATTTCAAAATATTTAGCACTTAAAAACTCCTCCTTATTCTCATTAGAGCAGTGTGATGAATGTGCTATTTGTTATGATACCTCTGTTGCAGAGCTGATGCTTGATGAAACAACCATCAAAAATATTGAGCAAAGTATAGATTCGTATTAATGGGCTTATGTATTGTTGATATTTCAAACACAAAAAAACCAGCGTATTATTTCCTCAAAACTAAAGAAATAATGCGCTGGTTTATTTTCTTGGCATTAATTAGTGCTGGTATTCTTCATCAATGGTTTCAGTTAAGTAACTCATAGTATCTATAGAACGACCACCTGAAGCAGGAGGATTTGATTCTATTTCATTTAACACGCTGGATACATTTTGTAATGAGCTTGACTGAGTATTTACCCATTCTTCGTATTCATAACTCCAGACAATAGGTCCTACAGACTCATATTCATAAAGTGCTACAGGAGTAGATGGTCCACTGCTACGCTCTAGATTAAAAATATCAGCCGATTCAGGATGAATAATATCCATTAAGGGATCAGCATTAACATTAAGTGAAATTGCAGCAGCAGAAGCAATAAGTAATGTAGTTAGTTTGTTCATAATAAAGCCCTCTGTATTTTAATTTGTCTTAACAAAAAGAAGATTGCCCTTCCATAACTAAAGAGTATACAGAACTCACCTTACTAGCTGTTTTCACCAACATTACATTTAATTTATATTATGAAATAATTCAGTTTTATGCTAATTGATATTCAAAAGCTAAGAGGTTTTTAAAATCAAAGGGGATTGCTCAAATACTATTGCAGACCAGCCTGTTTTCATAAAATTGCGGATATTTTGATGGTCACTGCCTTCGGGGTATTTTAAAACATCATTGCGATAATATTGTCCAAAACAATCCAGCGTTTGTTGCTCATCTAGTCCTTGTAATTTTGCAAAAGCAAATAATTTACACGAGCCATTGTTTTCACCCGATTTATTTTCTGTATCAGCATTTTTAAAAGCACTGGGAGTAAAGTCATAATTTTTATCAATGACTGCCATGGTATGATTAAAATCAATTGTTTCTGGCTTCTCTATTAGTGTTTGTAAAAAATTGTTCATATAATGTGTTCCTTGTTTACTTGGATTTTATAATTATTCATTTTCATGTGTTACAAAAAGACTTAAATCTCCATAGTGATCAATAGATACATTAAAATTAATGGGCCTACAACAAACCTGACAGTCTTCAATATAATTTTGCTGCTCAACGGAACAATCAATAAAAATATCGATTTTCTCTCCGCAATATGGGCATTGTATTCTTTTTTCTTGTAGTTCATTCATTATTTTTAATTCATATTCACTCTTGCAATTTAAATTAAATTAATTTTTTTCTATTCTTAAATAATTTTTTTTCACTTTATCCAAGTCAATCTTAAGTCGTTTAGTTGTCCAACCATGAAGAAGATCATGGGCCTCAATAAAAATAATTCGCGTATCAGTGGGTATTTTTACATTGCTCAAACTACGGGTAAATGGCTGCTCATGCACATGGGGATGATAAAGTACCCGATCGCCTAATATTGTTCCATTCTTGTCCACTATTCGCCAAATATTCGCATAGTGTTGCCAGCCTTTATCATCGTGTTGAAGGGTGACTTTAACGACCCAGTTTTTTATCTCATTTTGGTGAAATTCTGCAGCAAGAATTTTTACATTAGCTGCCTGAGCGCAATTATATGCGATTACAGCAAAAGTACAGCTAAGAATAAACTGCTTAATTAAAAATTGCGGTTGTGTAAAAAGCTGTCCATAGTTTAGTTTTATCATAATAATATCCCTTTAAAATTATGTTTAGCCTCTTTCCCACAGAATAAAAAGGCCCATTCCTATCCAACTGATTAATAGCAAAGCCCACGGTAACCATTGAATTTTACAATGGTTACCGTGGGCTATTGGTTTTTCTAATAAAGAATTCTCGGTTTCTTGCTGTATTTTTTTCTTTTTGAGTTTCTCCTGATCCCTTGCTTTAACTTTTTGCTGTTTTTTAAATTCCACTATGCCTTTTTGAATACCCTGGGCAATACGCCTGGTTTGCTCCTTGGTCTGATTAGGTTTTTTAATGCCATTTGCAATTTTGTTTGCCTGATCTATTGTTTCAGCAGAGACTTCTTTATTCTGTTTATATTTTGCCATATTATTTTTTATTAAGAGTAGCTATTAGTTGATAAGAGTATAATCCGAACCCTGCTTTTTTAATACAGTAGAATTATACGCTATGGCTTAATCTGCTAAATGAAATCGTATATAACTATGAAATAAAGCAATCTGCTGGTCGCTAAAAGGATTTTCTAAACGGGTATAGGCATCGCCATGCAGTCCTGCAATCAATCGGGCTAGCCATTCATCTTTATCCATAGTATTTGCAAATAAAGCGAGCTTACCAACTACCACAGAGTTATCTGTTGCCACTCCAAGATGACAGCCGATACATAAGCTATTATACAGTTTAGCTATTTTTTTTAAGGAAAGTGTATCTAGTTTTTGAGGAATTATTAGAGAAAAATTCAGTGGATATTGGCGACTCAGTTTTATTAGTTGAGCATGTAAGCTCTGAGGTTGTTCTAGCAATAACAACAGCTGGTGCAGTTTTTTATCTAATTGAGCATCATTAATATGCCTTTCTTGTTGATAATAACGTGCTAATAACGGCAGAAACTGGACTGCAGCTATAACTCGTTGTTTAATCCAGAGCTGTTTTCCTACTGATAATTTATTACTATTTAATAATAAGCGGCTATCACCAGCAGCAATAGCAAGTTCCACTGCAAATCGTCGCTGGTGCTCGCCTGTGGCATAACTCAGGCTGGAGTATCCGACTGAGTATACAAAACTCAGTCCTATTACCAGCCATAAGTTAAACCGATGAATCACAACTTAATATCTACATACATAGGTAAGGATTTATCTGCACTCCATTCAACCATCGAACCATCATATAATTTAACATTTTTGTTGCCCAGCACTTCACTGCCAACAAACCAGCCTACAGATGCCCAATGCCCGGTATTACAAAAATTAATATTTTCTTTTCCAGTATCTATGTCGGCAATAGCATAAAGCTTACGTAAGACGTCGGCATTACGAAATTTTCCACCGCCATTTTCTGTCATCCAACTTTCGGGCAAATTTTTAGCACCAGGAATAGTGCCATTACGTTTTGCTTTGGGATGACGGTTAATTCCACGAAATTGATGATCGGGGCGATTATCAATCAGAGTCACTCCATTTTTTGTCGCATTCAAAACATCGGTTTTATCTGCAATCATATCCTGCTTAAGATTTGCTTTAAAAGCTTTGGACTGAACTTTATTATTACCCTTTTCCAGCTTATTTTTTTTATCTGCTGTATAGGCTTTAAGTCCACCGTTTAAAATAGAAACTTTATCATGACCCAATACTTTCATAGTCCAATAAACACGAGTTGCACTACCCAGATCCAGTGCATTTTTACCTGCATGGTAAATAACCACGTGGGTATTATTATCTATACCCAGTTTGCCTATCAGTTTTTCAATCTTAGCGGTTGGGGGCAATTGACCTGGAACCTTATTTACCAGAGTACGCCAGCCTCCTTTAAGATAATCGGTATGCACTGCACAGGGTATATGACCACGCATATAACTGGTTTTTGAACCTCCATCCAGGGCATTACGAATATCCAGCACTCGTACATCCTTATTACAACTATTA
>JASFYQ010000127.1:0-8437 GCA_045047105.1 Pseudomonadota bacterium
AATAATGACGTAACACAACAAAGCAACTGGAAAGATACCATCAAAATTGTTATTCCTGCCAGAGGTGACAAAGAGTATAAATTGCTGCTTACAAAAGGGCAAAAATTTGAATATTTCTGGGAAAGCAATGGTGAAAAATTATTTTTTGATTATCATGGAGAGCCAACGGGTGGTAAAGCAGGTTATTTTGAGAGCTTTAAAAAAGGTACAGAAAAACAGGCAAGTGGTTATTTAATACCATCATTTAATGGAACTCATGGCTGGTATTGGAAAAATAAAAAGCCATTCTCTGTGACCATTACACTAAAAGTTAATGGCACATATAAACGTATTGACATAAAGGACATACCTATATCCAAAGAATCTATAACTCACGATACCATTGATTAACATTTAATTATCAACAGGAGATTTACACAATGAAATTTAAAACTATGCAATTTAAAACAATAGTAATAGGAACTATTTTGAGCTTGTTCTCTATGGCTATTATGGCTGGAAGTGGACATGATCACGGTCACTCGCATGATGCACCACCACCTATCACCCAAGATATAGCAAAAGTAAATGCAGGTAAAATAGTTACTTCACTGATTAAAAAAAAGAAACTGGTAGAAAGCTGGTCATCCATTAAGGCAAGCTCTGCTGAGAAAAAAACTTTTGAATATAAATCTGAGTGGGTTGTTACTTTTATCAATGACAAAATTGCAGATACCCAGAAACAAAAACTGTATGTGTTTTTAACACTAGGTGGTCGATATATTGCTGCTAATTATACCGGACAATAAATATTATTATTAAATTAGGAGATTTAAATTATGAAATTAAAAAAATTACTAAGCTTCTTTATTCTTGCTTTACTCTCAAGTATTATTGTAGCGGGATGTAGTGAAAATAAAGATCAAGCTGACCAAGATGCAGCTGCTCATGGGCACTCTCATTAGTATTAATGAGTTAGCTCTGGTTTGACAATTAAAAGGATACGACAAATTATGTTTTATCCTTTTAATTATATTTTCCCCCTAAACAATTAGGGTCTGTTGATCTTTCATTTATTTGCCAATTTTTTTAAATTTCAGCCCTGATTTCGTTTAGTACTTTAGAACAAATGTTCGTAAAAGTACTTATCTTAAGGTATTTTTTATACTTAATGACTGCATGAATCATAAAAAATGCCTCTTCAGAACTAAAGTTCCCCAATTCTGTAATTACTTTATTTTACTAAAATTTAGAGTGAAACATATTCTGCTTTCACTTCATAGAACCTTCTATTACTCTGTTTATGTGTGCTTGGTGTTGAATAAAGCAAATCAGAAACTCTTTTTCTACTAAAATAAAATTAATTTTGTCAGATTTGTCTGATATTTTTTGCTATTTAATTAATAGATAATATTTAACTTAAACCTAAATAAGTTGGAGTTTGATATGTCAATAAGTGAATGGCCTGAGCAGGAGCGTCCAAGAGAAAAATTATTACATTATGGGGCAGAGCATTTATCGGATGCTGAATTATTAGCAATTTTTTTAAGAACAGGTGTTAAAGGTTGCTCTGCAATAGATTTAGCTAAAATATTATTGCAAAAATTTGGTGGTTTAAGGCAGCTACTGATGGCCAGACAAGACGATTTTTGTGCTATTCATGGACTGGGTGTGGCCAAATATGTACAGCTTCAGGCATCGGTTGAAATGACAAAACGATATTTGCATCAACAATTACAGAAAAAAGATCTAATTACTTGCCCGCAAGATACCAAACATTACTTAATCAGCCAAATCAGAGACAAACCATACGAAGTATTTGTTTGCTTATATCTGGATAATCGCCACCAGATTATTCATTATGAAGAATTATTCCGTGGTACCATTGATGGTGCCAGTGTTTATCCCAGAGAAGTCGTCAAACAGGCACTTTATTATAATGCAGCTGCATTAATTGTTGCACATAATCACCCCTCTGGGATTGCTGAACCCAGCCAGTCGGACGAACAGATTACCAGGCGTTTGAAAGATGCTTTGGCTTTAGTAGATATTCGTTTACTGGATCATTTTATTATTGGTGATGGCAGGGTGAGTTCTTTTGCAGAGCAGGGATTGTTATAAATTGTTTAAATCTCTAGAGGGTTTTATTTCCCGTGGCTTGCCACGCGGTCTCTAGTGCTTGAACTTATAACTTAATATCCCATCCGCTTGTGGCGGGGTTATTTATTGCAAGGTATCAATGTGACACCTTGCTGTTTTGGATAATATTTTAATGGGATAAACTATATACCAAGCCCTTTCGCAACAGCTGTACCATAAGCAGAATCAGCCTTAATGAAGTGAGCAATCTGACGCTTCTGTATGTCACGTGGCACACCCTGCATGGCAGCAACAATATTACTGACTAAACGTGACTGTGCGGCAGCATCCATTAAGCGGAACAGATTGCCGGCTTGCGTATAGTGATCAGTTTCTACCCGATGATTATAGCGATCGGCATCACCATTGATGCGTAATGGTGGTTCACGATAGCTGGTATCATCCTCTGCACCGCCGAAGCTGTTGGGTTGATACACTGGTGCGTCGCCGCCGTTACCGTCAAAACGCGCTTGACCATCACGATGATAGGTATGCACAGGACAACGCGGTTTATTGACATCCAGAGCCGCGTGATTGACACCAATACGATAACGCTGTGCATCAGGATAGGCCAGCAGACGAGCCTGTAACATCTTGTCAGGTGAAACCCCCAGACCAGGTGGTAAGTTCCCCGGGCCAAAGGCCGCCTGTTCTACTTCAGCAAAGTGATTAACCGGATTACGGTTCAACTCCATGACACCCACTTCAATTAATGGATAGTCTGCATGTGACCAGACCTTGGTGAGATCAAAGGGATTAGTAGCATAACTTTCTGCTTCAGCTTCAGGCATGATCTGAACCTTCAATGTCCACTTAGGCTTGTCTCCACGCGCAATAGATTCATGCAGTTCCTGGCGATGGTAATCGGGATTTTGGGCGGCAATTTTACCTGCCTCTTCAACACTCATATTTTTAATACCCTGTTGAGTTTTGAAATGCCATTTTACCCAATAACGTTCACCATCATTATTCCACAGACTAAAGGTATGGCTGCCGAAGCCATCCATATTGGTCAGTGTTGCCGGGATACCACGATCACCAAACAACCAGGTCACCTGATGCAGAGACTCAGGGCTAAGAGACCAGAAATCCCATTGCATGGTGCCGTCACGTAAACCGGAGACCGGGTGGCGTTTCTGTGAATGAATGAAGTCCGGAAACTTGCTGGGATCTTTAATAAAGAATACTGGCGTGTTATTACCAACTAAATCCCAGTTACCTTCTTCAGTGTAAAACTTCACTGCGAAACCACGCGGATCGCGTACCGTATCTGCCGAACCAAGCTCACCTGCAACGGTGGAAAAGCGCACGAACAGTTCACATTCATTGCCGATGTTAGCAAATAATTTGGCACGGGTGTATTTTGATATATCACCAGTGACTTTAAATGTACCATGTGCTCCTGCACCTTTGGCATGAACTACACGCTCAGGTACACGCTCACGATTGAAGTGCGCCAGTTTTTCAAATAAATGGACATCCTGCATTAGAATGGGTCCACGTGCACCAGCAGTAATGGAATTCTGATTGTCTGCCACTGGACAGCCTGCTGCTGTAGTCATTGTTGTTTTATTCTTACTCATTGTTTGCTCCTGATGTTTTTATCTGTTTTTTTACAAACCCGGATTGATGCCGGGTATAAGTAAATATTAGAGAAAATTATTATATTTGTAAAATCGTTTATATTTATAACAATGATAGGTAGAAACTATTAATAGGAGTAATTATAGAATGATAAGTAGAGTGAGATGAAAGAATTGTGGAATAATTTAAAGAACCAGTGCAATAATAAAAGGTATATATTATTCAATATCATTACCCGCCAATGGCTAATCACCTATCTTTAAACGCAGAGATGGCAAAATAGGAAATTCAATAATGTTTTTTAAGTTATAAATAAAAAATTAGGCACAAAATTTTCTATTCGTTTACGGGATCACTTTAATATTGGTAATGGCAGGGTGAGTTTTTTGCAGAGAAGGAATTATTGCTTAGGGTCATTTTGATAATAATAATCGTATTTATTAAAAATATCCTGCATAAATTGCCATGCTTCGTTGTAGGAAAGCCCACTATTTTCAGGAATAATAACCTTTACATATAAATTTGACCCATATTGCTGTTTAAGTTTGAATAATTTTTTGTGCACACTCGCTAGTTTCAGCTTGGTAAAATTTTTATCAGCAATATTTTTAAAGGAAACATCGTCGTGATTATTAATTTTTTCATAACGAACTTCAACCACATGCTTTCCAAGTGTTGAACGAGCCGGGCGAATCAATTTTTTATATTTTTCCTGTAATTGTTCAAATGTTTGATTTTGTTTTTCCTGTTGCTGCTGAGCAAGTAGGATTTGTTCTTGCATGGAGTCTATTTGTTGTTGTTTATCTATATTAACCTGATCCAGTTGTGTTAATTTTCTAATTTGGCCTTGTAAATCATATTGTACCTGGCGATATTTTTCATTTAATGAAATGAGTGCTTTTTTGCTTGTCTCTATCGTAAGCATTCGTGTTTTTGACGATTTGTTTAGACTAGCAATATGGCGATCTTTTTGCTGTAATAATTGCTGTTTTTCAGCAATGATATTTTTTGCCTGTATGTGTAAAGTTTCTTTCTCTTTTAGCTGCTTTTCTACTTTAAAAAATCGAGCCATTAATTCTACAAATTTTTGATCCCATGTCTTTATGCTAGTCAAATGCTGTTGTATCTGTACTTGCTTATTAACAAGCTGCTGTTGGCTTTTATTTAAATCCTTATGTATCTGCTGTAGTTGAATGTTTGTGCTATCTAGTTGTTGTTGTGCATTGGCTGTTCTGGAACGCGACTGTTTTAACAAACTTTCCAGACGCTCTATTTCTTTGATACGAATTTGTAAGGATTGTTTTTTATTATTGATGTTTGTCAGGGATTGTTGCAGTTGTTGTTCAAGATTTGTAATGTGTTGCAGTTGGCGCTCAATTGATTGAGCTTTATTTTTTATTTTTTCATCACTGATTAAAATTTCATCCTTTGCTTTGAGCAATTGTAATTTTAATAGTTTAAGATTCACTTCAGCGCGATCCAATTGATCTTCAAGAGTCTCGTTTTCAGCCTGGTTTTGTTCTGCTATCTCACTGGTTTTTTGCAGTGCTATAATTGAGGCTTCAAGTTCGCGAGAAATTTGTTGTTTAGCTTTAATGCTTGCTAATAACTCGTCATGGGTTCTATTTTTTTCAACAATGGTTTCTTTTAAGGCTGCAGAAATTTCCTTTTCATTTAAAATACGTTGTTCCAGTTCGCGAACCAGTTCCCAGTTTTTAACAATTAATACGGTTGTAGCGATTAAAAAAATCATCACAATCACGGTCATAATATCAGTAAATGATGGCCAGAAACTATCGTCTACCAGCTTGCCATCATTTTGTCTGAGATCAATAAAACCGTTATTCATATTATTAGATTAATTATAGGTTTGGTTTTTTAGTGGTTTTTTGTGAAGTGGATAAAATTGGACTCCTGCTGCTATTTTGCTGCGGATGTGTTATCTCTTTTTTTTGTTCCGGGAGTCTAAAGCCCTGGCGTAATAAATCACTGATTTGACTGACATTATTTGCCATGTTATTAATTCGCATGTCATATTTAGACATTAAATTATCGGCTTTCTGACTGGCACTTAATAATTGCTGTTGAACGGATTGCATGCTTATTGCTGTTTGATTTAGACTGCTGACTAATTCAGTCAGGTGAAACATGATATTATCACCCTGATGGTTAAAACGAGGCATTAAATGTTGAGTGGTAACGAGCTCAATTGAGCTGAATAAATAGGTTTGTATATCTGTTAAACGCTGAAAAAAATAACCAAAAAACAAATAACAAATAATGGCAGTAGTGGTTGTAGATAATGCAGTTGACATGCCATGAATAACAGTGCCCATACCACTGATGTCGCTATTGTTTTCCAATAGGTTGGATGCGCCTGATAAAGCAATCGCCAGTGAAATAATGGTACCAAAGACACCACATAAAATTAATATATTAGAAATAAAGCGCGGCAGGCTTAAATACGTACTTTCGTATGCCACCATAATAGATGCTAATGCGCTTTGATTGATAGTTGATTTTTGTTTGTGAATATCTGCCATGGTTTTATAACGAAGTATGATCAATGATTTTGGATTGACAGATAAAGAGAGGTTTGGTTGAGCCTGGTTCAAATTAATTAAAAACTGATTTAATGATTTTTCTTCTCGCCAATAATGAAAAAGTAAATAAACTATTTTAATCAGACCAATAAAAAATAACCCCAGAATGGAACCATTAATTAATAAACCTGTAGACGTTAATTGGTTTGAAAAATAAAATGTTTTAAGAAAGGGTAGGCTAATAATAATTAATACTGCGAGTATTATTGAAAAAACTAAAAGTTGAATTAGTGTATTAAAGCTATAACCGGGTTTAAATTGTATCATTTGACTTTTTGTAGATTTAAAGTTGCTAGGTTAAAGGGGCAAGATAAAAAATTCCCGTAAAAGTAAAAATATTAACCCCTACTAATATAGCATTTTTCTAACAATTTATATAGCTAAAAACTGCTCGGTTAATTTATATTGTTTTAAGGCTTCGTTATCCACCTCACCACTGTCTTTTTCAATCATTTCACAGTTTTTTGCCATTCTGGCCTGCATGGCTGTTTTCCATACCAGACTTTTGCCTTGAGTGATGAGGTTTTCAGGAGTTAAACAGGCCATGGCGGAAGAGGCAACAAAGTGCTCTGCTTGTTCTTTCCAGTCTGTTTCACTGCCACAATCTGTATAACTTTTGGTGCTGATAGTTTTAACTTGTTTGTAGGCATTGAGCATGTCTGTTGCAGTGCTATTAGGATCTTTAGCAATATTGATGGCTTTTTCGATAGACCCGTCAGAACTTAAGTAAATAACACTTTTGACCAATAAAACGGCCAATAAACGTTGCTGCTGAAGATCCAGAGAATCCAATTGTGCACGTAATTGTTTATCATTTGTTATATTGGTCATTTTAAACTCCTTAATCTTACATTAACCAAACAATCCCAAGAACTATGGCAAAGATACCAATAAATACCCTGAATAAATTAAAAAAATTAAAGCTATATTTTGCTAATTGTTGCTGAGAATGGCTTAAAATAACAGCAAATATACTCATACTAAGTAAAACCCCAATAGCAAAAAATATCATATACGAAAGGGTAATAAGTGGGCTTGCCAGTTGTATGGCTGGAATTAACGCTAACACAGTTGCACTGCCCGCTGTTCCATGAATAACACCAACCAATAAAGGAGTGCGATTGGAGATTTGGTTCAATTTAATTTTTTGCTTATGGTGTTCCCGGTATAATTGATAGAGTGTCCAAAGGCCTAAAAAGATCAGCATTAATCCCACCAATAGTTCCGCCCAGTGAGCAATTATTAGAGGAATATTGAGTCCTACAAATGAAGCATACAGGCCTAAAACAAGTAAAATAAACCCATGACCAAGGGCCCAATGTAAACTGTATCCCAGGGTTTTTTTAAGGCTGGGTTTGTGTATTGCCAGATTGGAAACAGCTACCAGATGATCGCTGTCAAAGGCATGTATTAGTCCCAGGCCTAAACCACTAAGGAAAAGTGTTAATAATGAATTTCCCAACATAATCTTAAGCTATAACAGCCCTCATTTATTGTACCTTAATCTGTACTAATTCTTCACCATCCTTATCGGTCACATGCACCGCACAGGCAATACAGGGATCAAAGCTATGAATGGTGCGTAGTATTTCTAAGGGTTGCTTTACATCAGCCATTTCATGATTATCCTGTAAAGCAGCTTCATAGGCTCCAGCCTGCTGGTTTTGGTCTCGTGGCCCGGCATTCCAGGTACTCGGTACAACAGCCTGATAATTGTCAATCTTACCATCTTTAATCACCAGCCAATGACCCAAAGCACCGCGGGGAGCCTCCATAAATCCAACTCCCTGTGCCTCTGATGGCCAGCTAGATGGATCCCATAATTGATCATTAAAGGTCTGGGTATCGCCCAGCCTGATATTATCAACCAATTGCTCATACCAGCCATTAATATTGTCAGCTAGCAGTTTGGTTTCCAGAGTTCGCGCTGCGGTACGACCCATGGTTGAAAACAGAGCCGATACAGGTAAATCCAATTTTTTTAATGTCATATTAACCAGATCCTGGGTAGGTTCGTTACCACTGGCGTATAACATCAATACCCTGGCTAATGGGCCGACTTCCATTGCTTTACCTTTCCAGCGAGGTGATTTTATCCAGGAATAGGATTGTTCAATATCAAGTTGCTTATA
>JASFYQ010000128.1:0-48364 GCA_045047105.1 Pseudomonadota bacterium
ACAACTAAAGCAGCAACAGCAACAACTGTGGAGGTGGAATAATGGAGCAAACGGTTCACCGTGGTGGTCTAATTATACTGTTCAGTTTTGCTATTGCAGGTATTTTAGCTATTATTCCTATGCCCGATCAGCTTGCGATTATGCGTCCACAATGGGTGAGTTTGGTACTTATTTTCTGGTGTATGATGTTACCTCATCGTATCGGTGTTTTTATTGGTTGGACGGTAGGATTATTTCTGGATATATTATATGGCACTTTATTAGGTCAATACGCTCTGACTCTCTCGGTAGTGGCTTTTTTAAGTTATAAATTTCAAACTCGACTGCGCTTGTATCCTGTCTTGCAACAAGCAATGATTATTTTATTGTTGATTGCTTTGCAACAGATGATGGTTTTATGGATAAAAGGTATCTCAGGTGATGTGCCTAAAAATGTTACTTACTGGTTACCATCTCTCACCAGTACTTTGGTATGGCCTGTAGTGGTGGTGGTATTACATAAAGTTAGACAATGGTTTGGTATTGTTTGATGAAAACATGTTTAATAAAATAAAATACTCAACATGCCTAAAAATATTCGACTGCAAGATTATTTTCATGAAATAAAAGTATTTCAAAATCGTAGTGTTGTAGCTTTGGTAATGAGTATTGTATTGATGAGTATTTTGTTTGCCAGACTTTATTATCTGCAAATCATTAAAAATCAGCATTATTCTACTTTATCAACTAATAATCGAGTAACTATCCAGGCTATTCCTCCTATAAGAGGTTTAATATATGATACCAAAGGTGAAGTTTTAGCCGAAAATATACCCTCATTCAACTTACACCTTATTCCTGAAAAAGTTAAAAATCTCTCACAGACATTAGAGCTATTATCAACAATAGTAAACCTGGATGAAAGTGATATTAAACGTTTTAATAGACAAGTTAAACGTAAACATCGTTTTGAAAGTGTACCGATTAAATTTCATTTAAGTGATGAAGAAGTAGCTATTTTGGCAGTGAATAGGCACCGTTTGCCAGGGGTGGAAGTAGAAGCCCAGTTAAGCCGGCATTACCCTTATGGCAAAGAAACTGCACATGTGGTGGGATATGTTGGTCGTATTAATGAAAAAGAACTTAAAAAGCTGGTAGCAGATGGAAAAACAACTAATTATAGTGGAACCAATTATATTGGAAAATTGGGTGTTGAAAAATCTTATGAGCAAGAACTGCTAGGTAAAGTAGGTTTTCAGCAAGTAGAAACAGATGTAAGAGGGCGAGTATTAAGAGTTTTAAAACGAACCGATCCAATTCCTGGAAAAGACCTTTATTTGAATATTGATATTAAATTGCAACAGGTAGCAATGAAAGCCTTTGGTGATGAAAATGGTGCTTTAGTTGCAATTGACCCTAATAATGGTGATGTATTAAGCATGGTGAGTATGCCATCCTATGATGCTAATTTATTTGTTAATGGAATTGGTTATAAGGCCTATAAAGAACTAAATACTTCAGAAGCAAGGCCGCTTTTTAATCGGGCTATTTTAGGCAGTTATCCTCCAGGCTCTACAACTAAGCCTTTTCTTGCTCTGGCAGGTTTAGAATTAGATGATATTCTAGCGGATGAAGAAATATACTGTCCCGGTTTTTATCGACTTAAGGGGAAGCAGCACAAGTATCGGGACTGGAAAAAATGGGGACATGGTAAGACCGATATGCACAAAGCAATAGTCCAATCCTGTGATGTGTATTTTTATTCTTTAGCTTATCGTCTGGGCATAGATAAAATGTATCACTTTATGAGTTTATTTGGTTTCGGTCAGCGAAGTGGTATAGATATACCTGGTGAGCGAGGTGGACTAATGCCTTCAAGAAAGTGGAAACGTAAAGCAAAAGGTCAGGCCTGGTTTCCAGGAGAAACGTTAATTACTGGAATTGGTCAGGGGTATATGCTGGTCACCCCGGTACAATTAGCGGCTGCAGTTGCAGCATTGGCTCATAAGGGCTTGCTTTACCAACCACAATTGCTAAAATCAATTTCTGTGTTGGATGCGTCAGGCAAGACTTTACAGCAGTCCGTAGAGGCTAGTTTAACTAGCGCAATTCCGCTTAAAAATAAAGCAAACTGGCGCTTTATTGCTCAGGCAATGAAAGATGTTATTCATAGTAACCGTGGGACTGCGAGGCGTTTAGATAAAAAAGGTATGGCTTATACAATTGCAGGTAAAACTGGTACAGCTCAAGTTTTTACCGTTGCTCAAGATTCGGAATATAAGGAAAAAGAGTTAGAAAAAAAGCTGCGGGATCATGCACTGTTTGTGGCCTTTGCACCAGTGGAAAATTCTCAAATTTCTATAGCGGTAATTGTGGAAAATGGCGGACATGGTGGTTCAGTTGCCGCTCCTATTGCAGGTAAAGTTATAGAATACTACTTAACAAATAAACGCTTGAAAAGTGAAAGTTTGAAAAATAAAAAACTAATAAATAACTATTCTGAAAGCAAAAAGATAGATTAACTATGACTGTAAAACAACAAACTTTTTTTTGCCGGATTCACATTGATTTTCCCTTACTCTTTGCTCTGGTTGTATTAACTTTTATAGGTCTTGGGATTCTTTATAGTGCCAGTGGTGAAAGTATGAGTATGCTGCAACGACAAGGGGTTCGATTATCTGTGGGTTTTGTGGTTATTTTTATAATGGCTCAGATCTCACCAGAAAAATGGTTCCGTTGGTCTATATGGTTTTATAGCGCGGGTTTATTATTATTAGTCATTGTTTTGATTTTAGGTACGGTAGGTAAAGGGGCTCAACGCTGGTTAGATTTGGGTTTTTTCAGATTCCAGCCTTCAGAAATTATGAAACTGGCTGTGCCTATGATGCTTGCCCGTGTGATGGCAGATTGTAATTCAAAACCATCGGGTAAGATTTTATTATTAGCCCTGGCTTTATTGATTATTCCGGTTTTATTAATTGCCAAACAACCTGATTTGGGAACCTCTTTATTGGTAGCCAGCTCTGGTTTATTTGTTATTTTTATGGCTGGAGTATCATGGTTATATATTTTTAGTTTTGCTTTTGCTGCAATTGCATTTTCTGTACCGATGTGGTTTTATTTTATGCGTGATTATCAACGCCAACGAATTTTAACCATGTTAGATCCTGAATCTGATCCTCTTGGCAGTGGTTACCATATTATTCAGTCCAAGATAGCCATTGGCTCAGGTGGTAATTATGGTAAAGGCTGGTTAAATGGAACCCAGTCACACCTGGAATTTTTACCTGAGCGTCATACTGACTTTATTTTTGCAGTTTTTTCTGAAGAATTTGGACTATTAGGTGTTGGGGGGCTATTATCAATTTATTTTTTTATAATTATTCGTGGTATATATATGGCTTCGCAAGCACAGGGATCGTTTTCACGACTACTTGGAGCCAGTATTATTTTAACTTTTTTAGTTTATATATTTGTTAATATTGGTATGGTCAGCGGTATTTTACCTGTTGTTGGAGTGCCATTACCCTTAGTAAGTTATGGTGGTACATCCATGGTAACTTTAATGGCTGGATTTGGATTGTTAATGTCGGTGTATACTCATCGACGTATGCTGGCTAAAAGATAATTTAGAAAACCCCTGCTAATTTGTGTGATAATTTTTAAGGATCTATATGAAAAAAACAATTTTAGTTCTATTTATATTTATTTGCTTGTTTTCTAGTTCACTATTTGCCTCGTCTCTGGCCTCAAGAGAAGATGTAAAAGAGTTTATTGATGAAATGGTCAGTGAGCACAAAATGAATAAAAAATCCTTACAGATTTTATTTAATAAAACCAAAATCAGGCAGGATATTATTGATCTAATGAATCGACCTGCGGAAAAGGTTAAACCCTGGTATGAATACAAAAAAATATTCCTTACCGATTCACGTGTTAATAAAGGGCTTACCTTCTGGAAAGAAAATAAAGAAGTGCTTGCTTATGCAAAAAAAGTTTATGGTGTGCCTGAAGAAATTATTGTTGCTATTATTGGTGTAGAAACATTTTACGGCAGAATAACCGGCAGACACCGGGTGATTGATGCACTTTCCACTCTGGCTTTTGATTATCCTAAACGTGCTCGCTTTTTTCGTAATGAATTAAAACAATATTTGATTTTGTGTAAAGAGCAAAAAATTGATCCACTGAGTAAAAAAGGTTCTTATGCCGGGGCTATGGGGTATGGGCAGTTTATGCCCAGTAGTTACCAGCATTATGCGGTTAATTTTGATGGTAAGGGGATTAAAGATATCTGGAACAATACCCGTGATGCTATTGGCAGTGTAGCAAATTATTTTAAACAACATGGCTGGTTATTGGAGCAGCCGGTAGTTGTTGCCGCAATTTTAGATGCAAAAAAGAATAAAAATACTCCAGATTATAATAATAGAAAAATTAAACCCAAAATAACGCTAAAAACTTTTGCTGCTAAAGGAATTAATTCTAATTTAAGCTCTCAATCTCCAGACATGAAAGCGGCATTATTTATGTTAGAGGAAAAAACTGGGCCTACCTATTGGTTATCTTTAAATAACTTTTATGTTATTTCACGTTATAATCATAGCCATATGTATTCAATGGTAGTTAATCTATTAAGCCAGAAACTAAAAGCGGCCTATACTAAAAAGGCCATCTAATCGAATGAAAAACTATTCTCTATTTGTTTTTTTTCTATTCGCGCTACCACTAATAGTTGTATTAACTTCTTGTGGTACAACGAGTAATCAGGCGCCAGAATATGCTAGAAAATACCAATATGAGGATGACGGTTTAAATGATGATAGTGCTAATCCCCCCCCTGTTAAACAGGCTATTCCTAAAAAGGAGCCTAAAAGTCGTTATGGTAATCCAAAATCATATACGGTGTTTGGCAAACGCTATTTTGTTTTAAACTCATCCAAAGGATACAAACAAACAGGAGGGGCATCCTGGTATGGAAAAAAATTCCATGGTGAGCGTACTTCAAATGGGGAAAGGTATGATATGTACGCCATGAGTGCAGCACATAAAACCTTACCCTTACCTAGTTATGTAAAGGTCACCAATTTGGATAATCAACGTAATGTAATTGTTCGCATAAATGATAGGGGCCCTTTTCATCAGGGGCGAATTATTGATTTATCCTATACTGCTGCCCACCAGCTAGGCATCGTAGCTAAAGGCACAGGGCGAGTGGAAGTAGAAGCTATTGATGTAGAAAATTGGCAAAGACAACAGTCCCATAACACTACAGCAATTAAAACACCTGGGTTATCATCCAGGCCAGTAGCCACAGGCACAGGCCTGTCTTATATTCAAGTTGGAGCCTTTGCTGATAATAATAATGCTCAAGTATTAGCAACTAAATTAGGTCTTTTACTTAAACAGCCAGTCAGTATAGTAAAAAAGAAAATAAAAACACAATGGTTAAATATTGTAAAAATTGGGCCCTTATCTTCTAAAATAGTAGAAAAAATCACGCTAAAACAGCTATTAGATCGTGGCTACTCTACGGCCCGTATTGTTAAATAGCTAAATATTTCTATGGCATTAATTTTTATCTGATTAGTTTAGATTTATTGTTATAATACGGTTCTTTGTTAGTCAAATTTATATTGCAGTTAAATTCATAGGAGTATCTTGTTTTGTTTGGTTCCGTAAAACTTCACCCGCAACTAGTAGAAGTCATTGATAACTTGGGTTATCTCGAAGCAACACCCGTACAGGAAAAAGTTATTCCCATAGCAATACAAGGGCGTGATTTATTAGTCAGTGCTAAAACAGGTAGTGGTAAAACTGCGGCATTCATGTTGCCCAGTTTAAATAAATTGCTCAATAGCGCAACCTTAGGTATTGAACCCAGGCTGCTGATTTTATTACCCACCAGAGAGCTAGCCCTGCAAACGTTTAATAATTGTAAACAATTTACAGAGTTTAGCGAACTTTCTACTGTTCTACTTATGGGGGGAGAAGATTTTAAACAACAGCTTTATAAGCTATCGAATAGTCCTGATATTATAGTTGCAACCCTGGGACGTTTAGTTGAGCATATTGAAAATGAAAGCCTTGATCTTAGTGCTCTTGAGATATTGGTTCTTGATGAAGCCGACCGTATCCTGGAGATGGGGTTTAGTGAAGACCTATTAATTATTGCTTCAGCCTGTAATGCAAAACGCCAGACTCTGTTTTTCTCTGCGACACTAAAAAATAACACCCTGAGAACTTTAAGTGAAGAGTTGCTTAAAGAGCCACAAGTTATTGCCATAGATAACCGTAGAGATAGCCCTGAACATATTCGTCATCAAATTATTTTGGCAGATGATGTGAAACATAAAAAAGATTTGGTTACTGCCTTACTCAGTGAACAGCGAGCTAAACATGTGATTGTGTTCTGTAATACCCGTTCGCAATGCAGGCAATTGGGTAATTATTTATTATATAAGGATATAAAAGCTGATTTTTTACATGGTGATATTGCACAATCAGCACGCAAAAAAGTACTGGACAGGTTTCGTAATGGACATAATCAGGTCTTAGTTGCAACTGATGTAGCAGCCAGAGGCTTGGATATGGAAAATATCGATCTGGTGATTAATTTTGAAAGCCCATTTAGCGCAGAAGATTATATTCATCGATGCGGGCGCACTGGGCGAGCAGGTAAAGAAGGGGCTGCTGTTACCTTAATTAGTTCAACTGAATGGAATTTACTCTTTAGCATTGAGCGTTATTTACGTATGCGATTTGAAAAGCGTAAAATAAAAGGTTTGGAAGCTCATTATAAAGGACCGAAAAAACTTAAAAAATCAGGTAAAGCAGCAGGTACTAAAAAGAAAAGAATTTCAACTAAGCTTAAGTCTAAAGTTGTTAAATCAGCTAAAAAAATAAGAGTAAAAAAAAATAAAACAAAAAAATTCTGAGCAGTTAACGGATATGCTTTTATTTTTTAATCTGATAAACTTGTTCCCTTAATTAATACTATATGTGGTGCTTTCCTATATACTAACTACTTTTGGAAGGTACTTTTTTAAATCTATAAATATAAAATAAAATTATGAAAAATAAACTTATTATTAGCTTTATACTGGCCTCATTGTCTTTTAGCCACTCCAGTTTTGCTACAGAAGTAACGCAAGCAGAGCTGGATTTAAGCCATAAAATTGTTAAACAATTTATGGGTAAATTAAAAGGTGAATTAGTAGGGGCAATGAAAAAAGGTGGTCCTCTAAATGCTATAAAAGTATGTAATAGCCAAGCTATAGTTATTAGTCAGGAAGTATCAACAGCCCATAAAATGGATGTAGCTCGTACTTCTTTAAAGCTGCGTAATCCTAATAATATTGCAGATAGCTGGGAAACCAAAGTTCTGCAAAATTTTGAAAAAAGAAAAGCAGCTGGAGAGCCTGTTAAAACAATGGAATATGCGGAAATAGTAGATAATAATGGAGTGAAACAATTTCGTTATATGAAAGCTATTCCTGTAGCTAAACCCTGTTTAAGCTGCCACGGTGAAAAAGTTAAAGCTGAGGTTTTAAGCAAGCTCGCATCACTTTATCCAGCCGATAAAGCAACAGGATACAAACTGGGTGATATACGTGGTGCATTTACTATTACTAAGGATATCAAATAATAGTTAAATAAAGGATTAGTAATGTCAGGAAATACATTTGGAAAATTATTTAGTGTCACCTCCTTTGGCGAAAGTCATGGCCAGGCAATTGGATGTATTGTGGATGGCTGCCCTCCAGGAATAAGTCTTTCGGAACAGGACTTACAAGGCGACTTGGACAGGCGCAAGCCAGGAACATCCCGCCATACCACTCAGCGTCGAGAAGATGACATGGTAGATATTTTATCAGGAGTATTTGAAGGTAAAACTACTGGCAGTCCCATTTCATTAGTTATCTATAATAAAGATCAACGCTCTAAAGATTATTCTGAAATTAAGGATGTATTTCGCCCGGGACATGCAGATTATACTTATCAACAAAAGTATGGTTTTCGTGATTATCGTGGTGGAGGGCGTTCTTCTGCAAGAGAAACTGCCAGTCGAGTTGCCGCTGGAGGCGTAGCTAAAAAAGTATTATTGGATACTTATGGAATAGAGATTAAAGGTTATCTATCCCAATTAGGGCCAATTAAAACCGCCGAATATGGTGATGAAAACTTTAATTGGGATTCGGTAACAAAAAACCCATTTTTTTCTCCATGCCAGGACAGGGTAGACGAGATGGAAAAATATATGGACTTGCTGCGTAAAGAAGGTAATTCCATTGGGGCTAAGGTTGCAGTGGTTGCTATGAATGTACCTCCGGGTTTAGGAGAGCCTATTTTTGATCGTTTAGATGCTGATATAGCACATGCTTTAATGAGTATTAATGCCGTTAAAGGTGTCGAAATCGGTGCGGGTTTTGCTTGTGTGGAGCAAAAAGGCACTGAGCATCGGGATTTAATTACTCCAAAAGGTTTTTTATCTAACCATGCAGGGGGGATTCTTGGTGGTATTTCATCTGGCCAGGATATTATTGCTCGTATAGCAATGAAGCCTACCTCCAGTTTACGTATTCCTGGGCAAAGCATTGATCGCTTTGGCAATTCAGTAGAAGTCGTCACCAAAGGGCGCCACGACCCCTGTGTGGGAATCCGTGCTACCCCAATAGCTGAAGCCATGCTAGCTATTACTTTATTGGATCACATGCTCAGGAATATTGCTCAAAATGGGCGAGTGCAGTCAGAAACTCCGGTTGTTAATGCTAGAGTTAATGCCAAAAACTAGTACTTTAAAGCAAAACCCAGTCTATCCCTACGGTAAATTATCCAGTTTTTACTGGTTTTATTTTTCCGTATTGGGAGCCATTATTCCGTATTGGGGCTTATACCTGAGCAAACTGGGCTTTTCTGCCAGCCAAATTGGTGAGCTTATAGCCATTATTATGGCAACAAAAATAATCGCTCCGAATATCTGGGGCTGGTTTGCCGATAAAACAGGACAACGAGTTTATATTATTCGTCTGGGCAGTTTTTTAACTATCGTATCATTTGCTGGTGTTTTTATAGATCAGCAATTTTGGTGGTTATGCGTGGTAATGTTTAGTTTTAGCTTTTTCTGGAATGCCATTTTGCCACAGTTTGAAGCTCTGACACTGAATTTTTTAGGCACAGATCATCATCGCTATAGTTTAATCCGTTTATGGGGCTCTATTGGCTTTATTAGCAGTGTTTTATTTTTAGGGTTTTTATTTACCTATATAAAAATTGAATACCTGCCCCTGATTATTTTAGTTTTATTTATTGGCATTTTTATCTCCAGTTTATTTGTTTCTGAGCATCCACAAAAAATACATACACTAGAGCATGAACCGTTACAAAAATTATTAAAGCGCCCCGAGGTAATAAGTTTATTTATTGCCTGTTTATTGGTGCAAATGAGCCATGGCCCTTATTATTCTTTCTTTTCTATTTATGCTCATGAGTTTAATTATTCCAATAGTTATATTGGTTTTTTATGGGCATTGGGGGTTTTATCGGAAGTTTTAGTTTTTATTTTTATGCCGCGATGGATCAATAAAATAGGTCTACGTTATTTATTATTATTTAGTCTTTTATCGGGCTCATTGCGCTGGTTAGTTATTGCCTATTTTATTGATGTGCAGTGGCTATTAACCCTTAACCAATTATTGCACGCCTCAACCTTTGGTATCTATCATGTGGTAGTAATTACCTTAATTCACCGTTATTTTACTGGCAGCAACCAAGGTATGGGCCAGGCTTTATATAGTAGCCTGAGTTTTGGTGTAGGAGGGGCTTTAGGCAGCTTATATGCAGGCTACCTATGGGAAAGTAGTGGAGCAGCAGTTACTTTTGAAATTGCTGCTCTTATATCTTTTTTTGCTTTCTTAATTGCGATTAAGTATTCCCATAAATACAATTGATTTATTTGCGCTGAAAAATAAAATCACCACCATTATGCCCTACTTTTCTAACATTAGAATATTCAGGGGTTTGGTCGGCATTTAAAATTACTTTATCACGCAGGCGTGAGAAGATGCCTTCTGCTTCAATCACACTGTCATTTGTTCTTAAAACATCAAGGAATGCCTGGGCGAAAACTGAATGGTTGTCTCCTCCAGAGTCAGATACGGGCTCTAGTCCTCCAGATGTGATAGCAGTACGTGATTTTTTCTTTAATAAACGTTTTATCAGTATTTTTTTATCTTCAGGATTGGTAAAGGTAATTGGAGCACTTCTTACTAATGTACCAGAATAACAAGAGTCAGCTACCACCAGTACATGTAAAGACTGCAACGCTTTTAAAGTATCGGTAATTTCAGCCGTAGAAATCCAGTTAGAAGTATAGTCTTTTTCAGCATCAACAGGTAACCAATAGCCTCTTTCAGAGGCATTATCTAAAACACCATGACCTGCATAATATATCAGTAAATTATCCTTTTTTGTTAATGTACGGCGATAAATACTTAATTCTTTTAAGGTATCATAGCGATTAGCATTGAGTAATAGTTTAACCTTAAAACCGTATTGTTGTTCTAATAATTTAGCTAAAACTTCTGCATCATGAACTGCTGTCTTTAATTCTGGTAAATATTTATAGCTATTATTACCAATAATTAAAGCGTGATAATTTCCAAAATCAATTTTGCTATAGCTTTTTTTTATTGCTTCACTAGCTAGAGCTAAAGCATTTGCTTTTACATCACTTGATTGAGCTGGAACTACTACTCTAAATTTTTCATCTAATAATGCTTTTTTACGTTGCTGATACTCTGCTTGAGAAATAATATCCTGACTTTTTAAAGATTTAAGAAATTGTAATTGCTCAAGGAATTGAGCTTGTTCTGGTCGTAATCTAACTATTTTATTGTTATTAATCGTTGCAGTTCTTTCTACTTTTGCAATAGTGACTACTGCTTTATTGGTGGTAGTTTTTTTAACTCTTACTTTTTTCTCCAGCACTTCTTTCATTGCTTGTTGTTTGGCAATAGATTGTTTAGGGGAGTGTGTTTTTTCAGCTGATTTCTTTGCTGCTATTTTTGTAATTTTGGTTTTTTTAGGTGTGGATTTTTTTACTAAAGTAGTTTTTTTGTAGGCTGTTTTTTTCTTGCTAATAGTTTTTTTATATACTGGCTTGGAGCTTACATATTTTGCTGTTTTTGTGGCTGTTTGTTTTGTATTTTTGACTTGCTTAGTTGTATTTTCCTTTACCGTAGAGGAAGTTGGAGGTTTTGCTGTTTTATTGCTATCCTTTTTGCTAACCATGGCTCCAGTTTGTCCTTTAGCAAGCATTAGTTGCTTGTTAAAATACTCGTCATTTGGAAAAATTGCTAGCGCTTTTTTGTACGCTTTAATTAATTTTTTAGACTTTTTCCTTTGTTTAAGAATTTTACCCAGAGTGACATGTAAGTCACGTCGTTGTGAATTAGTTTGTATCAATATTTGACAGGCTTCAAGCTGGTCATATTCATCGCTATCTTCTTCTAAACAATCTGAAAACTCAGGTGCAAAAAAAGCGTGACTGGTAGGGATAGATACAAAAAATAGTATAGTGCTTAAATAAAAGAGCAGTGATATTGGGCCTATTATTTTTAATTTTAGAAAATAAGTATTTAAAAGCATAGAGTTGTTTCCCTAGGGATTTTTGAAATTAAAATAAGTATATGTTAAATATTGAGGTTTATCCAATACCAATAAAAGCAATAGATATTCTATTATGACGGACAGATGGTCCAATAAGTCTTTCTAAAAGGGGAGGTAATTTTTAAAAATAAAAGCAGCAGATTTTATCAGCCGTATTGGTAACGTTTGAGTTTTGTTTTAGCAATAATTTTAGTAGCAATTTCTTCAATGGAGCGGGAGGTTGTATCAATAGTAGGGATATCTTCTTTTTGATAAAACTTATTGATACGACTTACTTCATATCTGCATTGCTGCATTGATGAATAGCGGCTATTAGGTTTTCGTTCATTGCGGATTTCTTGTAAGCGTGGGGCTTCAATTTCTAAACCAAATAGCTTGTGTTTAAACTGTAAAGCCCATGAGGGAAGCTCATAATTTTCCAGATCTTCTTCGGTAATGGGATAATTAGCTGCAAGAATACCAAATTGCATCGCTAGATATAAAGCCGTTGGTGTTTTACCGCTACGCGATACTCCAAGCAAAATAATATCGGCTTTGGCATATTGTTTACTGGATAAACCATCATCGGTATTTAAGGCAAAGTTAACCGCATGAATGCGGTTATCATAGGCTTCTTTATCTCCCAGAGAGTGTTTTTTACCTACTCGGTGGGATGAGTGTTGATTAAATGTATGCTCTAAAGGAGCAATAAAATGCTCAAAAACATCCAGCATTAATGCCTGTGATTGATGCATTATTTTCTGGATATCGGGTTTTACAATAGTAGATATTAATACCGGTTGGTGTTCGCTTTGCTGGGCCGTACGATTGATCAATTCAACCGTTTTTAAAGCTTTCTGCTCCGTATCTATATAGGGGATAGTTTGGGTAATAAAATCAATTCCTTCAAATTGTGACAATAAAGTTTGCCCCAGTAATTCAGCGGTGATGCCTGTTTGATCGGAAATATAAAATACGGTTCTTTTCATTTGAATTTATTACCCAAGATAAGTGTTATTAAGCCTGTTTTTCACCTAGATACAGCCATGTTTGTACCACTGAATCAGGAGTTAAAGAAATGCTATTAATTCCTTGCTCAACCAGCCATAGAGCAAATTCAGGATAATCAGATGGACCTTGTCCACAAATGCCAACGTATTTATTGTGTTTACGACAAGTATCTATTACTCCGGATAAAAGCTTTTTAACCGCAGGGTTTTGCTCATAAAACAAGTGTGATACCAGACCTGAGTCACGATCGAGCCCTAGAGTGAGCTGGGTCATATCATTGGAGCCAATGGAAAATCCATCAAAGAATTCTAAAAACTCTTCAGCTAAAATAGCATTAGAGGGTATTTCACACATCATATAAACTTGTAGCCCATTTACGCCACGTTGCAGACCATTTTCTGCTAATAAACGAATAATGGTTTCGGCTTCTTCCAGAGTTCTAACAAAGGGAACCATAATAGTTACATTTGTGAGCCCCATATCATCACGTACCCTTTTTAAAGCTTTACATTCCAGCTCAAAACAGTCTCTGAAATCTTTTGCAATATAACGTGATGCGCCACGAAAACCAATCATAGGATTTTCTTCATCTGGCTCATAACGACTGCCACCCAGCATATTGGCATATTCATTGGATTTAAAATCGGACATACGAACAATCACTTGTTTGGGAGCAAAAGCTGCAGCCAGAGTGCTGATTCCTTCTATTAACTTTTCTACATAAAAACTTACCGGATCCTTATATCCAGCGGTACGCTTCACAATTTCCGCTTGAATACCGGCTTCCTGTTGATTAAACTCAAGCAGTGCTTTAGGGTGAATGCCTATGGTATTGTTAATAATAAATTCAAGTCGAGCCAGACCTACACCATTATTGGGAATAGAGGCAAAGTCAAAGGCTCTGCCAGGATTACCCACATTGATCATCATTTTATTTTCAAGCTCAGGCATAACTGCATTTTCAGATGTTTCAATACTAAAATCGATAATACCATCGTAAACCATGCCTGTATCACCCTCAGAACAAGAAACCGTTAGCTCCTGATCTGGCTGAATAAGAGAGCTTGCATCGCCACAGCCTACAATAGCTGGAATGCCTAATTCTCTGGCAATAATTGCAGCATGACAGGTACGACCACCACGGTTGGTAACAATAGCAGCAGCTCTTTTCATTACTGGTTCCCAATCGGGATCGGTCATGTCAGTAACTAATACATCTCCTGCAAGTACTTTGTCCATCTCACTCAGGTTGCTTACCACTCGCGCTTTACCTGCGCCAATTTTTTTACCAATAGCTCTGCCGCTGGTCACTAACTTACCTGGTTTAGATAATTTATAACGCTGAGTTTTATGCACATTTTCGCGACTGGCTACTGTTTCAGGACGCGCCTGAACGATATACATAGTCCCTGTGTTATCCATTGCCCATTCAATATCCATAGGACGCTGGTAGTGTTTTTCAATAAGTACTGCAATTCTAGCCAGCTCCTGGATTTGTTTATCATTAAGACTAAATTGCTGTTGTAATGATTCTTCTACAGGAATAATTTTAGTGGTTTCGCCTGGTGTTTCACTATAAATCATCTGAATGGCTTTGCTGCCAATTTTACGGCTTAATACGGCAAGCTTGTCTGCTGCCAGAGTGGGTTTATGCACATAAAACTCATCTGGATTTACTGCACCCTGTACTACGGTTTCGCCTAAACCATAAGAAGAGGTGATAAATACCACATCTTTAAAGCCAGATTCGGTATCCAGAGTGAATATTACCCCACTTGCACCTTTATCACTGCCAACCATATGCTGGATTCCAGCAGATAATGCTACTTCACTATGAGCAAAATTCTGGTGTACACGATAAGAAATAGCACGATCATTATATAAGGAGGCAAATACATCTTTAATATAATGTAAAACATCTTTTATGCCACGTACATTAAGAAAAGTTTCTTGTTGCCCAGCAAAGGAGGCATCAGGTAAATCTTCTGCTGTAGCAGAAGAGCGTACCGCTACTGATAGTTCACCACTGCTTTGTCCATTCATGGTTTTCCAGGCAGCGATAATATCTTCTTCAAGATCTTTTTGAAATGGCGCATCAATAACCCATTGGCGGATTTTCTTACCGCAGACCTGTAGCGCTTCTACATCATTAACATCCAGGTTGTCCAGTTCATTATTAATACGGTTTTCTAAGTCATTAAAAGCTATAAATCGCCTAAATGCATCTGCTGTGGTGGCATATCCATCAGGTACACGAATACCTGCCTGAGTTAAATTACTAATCATCTCACCCAAGGATGAATTTTTACCGCCGACTAATTCAACATCGTCTTTACCGAGTTTATTAAACCAGATGATATTTTTGCTCATAATATTGTCTCTTAATGAATTAATTCAAATTTTTTAGTCTTAACTGCGTATACAGCTTCTTAAGCATATTTAATCTAATTCCAGCTTATCTAGAAGTTAGATTTATTTGTGACAATTTAAGGCAAATAGTGTGAGTTTACAAGGGCAAACTTACATTAGTTAACAAAAAATTTTCACTTCTAATAAATTAGTTCGGGATCTTAACTTTTAAGCTTCTTTTTAGCTTTTATTTTGGGGTTTATACAGTGTTTGATGCTGGTACAATTACATTTTCCGCCACCACCACAACCACCACCTTCTTCACGGGCTTTGCCAAATTCGGGGTGCTCAGTAGCGACCTTACGAGAAAGTTTTTGCACCATAAACCAGAACAATAAACATGCTATCATAAAGGTCATTGCTATTAAGTATTTTGAGATTACCTCTATCATCAGTTAATTCCCTAATCCGGCAAAACCCATAAAGCATAAAGACAACATGCCTGCTAACATTAAGCTAATTGCAGCTCCCTGACTGGTATTGGGTAAATTAGCCAGTTCAAGTTTTTCACGCAGACCAGCCATTAATACAATTGCTAAAATAAAACCTGCTCCAGCTCCTGTACTATAGGCCAGAGATTGTAATAAATCATATTCCTTGAAGGTTTGAAATAATGCCAGACCTAAAATAGCACAATTGGTGGTTATTAGTGGTAAAAATATGCCTAGAGCTCTAAACAAGCTGGGTGAAAACTTTTTCATGCTCATTTCAACCAATTGTACCGCTGAGGCAATTACCGCGATATAACAAATAAGTCGTAAAAATTCTATTTCAAAATAAACTAAAAGCTCATTAATAAAGTAAGCACTTAATGAGCTTATTAGCATAACCAGCGTTGTAGCAAGTCCCATAGACCATGCTGTATTCAGCTTTCCAGAAACACCCAGAAAAGGGCAAATACCTAAAAATAGAGCCAGTACAAAATTATTCATTAAAAATGCATTTAAAAAAATAAAGGAGAGTGAATCAACGGGCATGGCTTAGCTCCTTGTTTTGCGAATCTTGATTTTTAGCGTTTTTTTCTGAACGCTCTTTAAACCAGTTAAATACTAATAACCAGCCTCCCAGAACAAAAAATCCTCCCGGGGGCAAGATCATTACTACCCAGGGCTGGAAGTTTTCACCAAAGAGTGGAAATCCTAATAAACTGCCACTGCCTAATAATTCTCTTACACTGCCTAAACATAATAGAGCAAGAGTAAATCCCAGACCCATACCCAGGCCATTTATTAAGGTTTTTAAGGTGCGGTTTTTAGATGCATAGGCCTCGGCACGACCAAGGATCATACAATTAACTACAATTAACTGAATAAATGCACCCAGGGCATTATATAACTCTAAACTTATGGCCTGAATGACATAGTCGGTAATAGTTACAAAAGTAGCAATAATTACAATATAGGTGGCAATTCGTACTTCTTTAGGAATCAGGTGCCGTAGCAGGGAGATAATAGCACTGGAGCAAAGCAAAACAAAGGTTGTTGCTATGCCCATTGCCAGGGCATTAACTACTGAGTTGGTTACTGCCAGCACAGGACACATGCCCAATAACATAATAAATACTGGATTTTCAGACCATATACCTGTCAGGAAGGTATCGGCTGTAATAGTGTGATCTTCTTTAAGAGCCATTAATTACTCCTTTGCTTTTGCTTGTTTTGATAATGAATCTGAATCAGTATGTGGAAGTTTTAACTGACTAAGGTACTTTTGTATTGCAGGTATTAGTTTTTTAGCACTCTGACTAATTGCTTTACCTACCGCTTTGGAAGTAATTGTTGCTCCAGAAATAGCATCAATTTCCCAGCCATTAACTTTGCTACCATGTTTAACGGTAACTATGTCATTTTCCAGGGCTGTGTTATCTGCATTAACGCGAGCATCCAAACTATTAAAGCTTGCCAGGAATGATTTGTCGGTTAATATTTTATCCCCCAGTCCAGGGGTCTCAGACATTTGAATAATACTAAAACCTCGAATGCACTCACAGAGGTAGTCATAGCCGTATAATAGTCTGACCATTCCAGCATAACCCTGGGCTGCAGATTGCGCCGCAACTCCCTGTAGTTTATTCGTATCATTAAAAACAGCATAAAATTGTAAACCTGTTTTTTGCAGTCCAATTTCCAGGCCTTTTTCTGTAAGCGTATAACTGCGACGCTGGCTTGCTTCTGGTAAAACCTGGAAAATAGCTTTTTCGATCATAATGCGCTGATTTTCTCTAATGGGTTCTAAGGTTAACTGCCAGGTTAAAACCACCAGTAAACCAGAAAGCATTGCAACAGTACCTAAAGTGCTAATCATTGCTATAGAAGAGGTTTGCTTCTTTTGAGGTACGTCTTCAGGAGTTGTGCCCTGAGGCTGGATATTTTTATTACTCATTATTTTAAACCTGCTTTTGGAAGTTTTCCAAACTTACGTGGTTGACAGATAGCTTCAATCAGTGGAACACTGGCATTAGCGAGCAAAATGGCATACATAATGCCTTCTGGAAGTCCTGCAAAAAGACGGATAATAATAGTTATAAAAGCAATTAAAAAACCAAATAACCACATTCCCAGAGGCGTAACTGGAGCACTAACAGGATCCGTTGCCATAAATAAAGCAGCTAGCATCAGTCCTCCTGATGAAAGCATAAATAATGCTCCTGGCCCTATTCCAAATAAAGAAAATAAACTACTAAGAACTATGGTACTGGTTAAAATTGCAACAGGAATTCTCCAGCCCATAAAGCCGCGTATAACTAAATAAGCACCACATAAAAAAATTAAAAGTGCAGAGGTTTCACCTAATGAGCCACTGCTATATCCTAAAAATAAATCATATAAGGGAGTAGTGCTTGCTTCAAATTTTTGTAGTGCTAAAGGTGTAGCCTGACTAATTGCATCGGAGGATATAGGAATAGTAAAGGGTATACTCATAGTGGAGGGAATAAACTGGGTAAAACGTTCTGCCATAAATGCAGGAGTCCAGCTGGTAATTGCAACCGGAAAAGCCGCCTGAACAAATGCTCTACCCATTAAGGCGGGATTAAATGAGTTAAAACCCAGTCCACCAAATAATACTTTACCCATGGAGATAGCTATAAAACCAGCAACTGCCCCCATCCATAGAGGAAAACTGGGGGGAAGAGTTAAGGCCAGTAAAATACCAGTGATTAATGCACTGGCATCAAGCAGGGTGTTTTTTCTACCTGCCAGTCGGTTAAAACCATGCTCGGTAAGCAGACACGATATTATTACCACCAGAATAAGAGCCAGAGCACTTAAACCAAATTGATAAATTGCAAAACCACAAATAGGTAAGAGGGCGTATACCACTTGCCGCATTATCTGGGGTAGAGATAAGGTTCCCAATACATGGGGAGAGGTACGTAGTTCAATTAAGGGACTTTTTTTCATAGTATTAAGTTTTTATTATTATTACACTCAAGTTACACTTGCTCAGCAATTGCTCGCTCTCGCATAATGGATTTAGCGATTCTAAAATATTGCACCAGGGGAATATTTGAAGGGCAGACATAGCTACAACAACCACATTCAAAGCAATCCATTAGATTATAGTCTTCCTGCATTTGCTGGTATTCACGCTTGGCTGCCAGTTGTCCTAGCATCGACGGATTTAGTATCATTGGGCAGGCATCAACGCAGCGGGCACATTTAATACAGGGGTATATTTCACCTGCATCTCGTGCCACTGATTGTTCATTTAATACCACTAAACCAGAAACAGGCTTGGTAATAGGAACATCTAATGATGAAACGGTAGAACCCATCATTGGTCCACCTAAAATCAGATGGCTGGCGGTACCCGAAAAACCTACATGTTCAAGTAGAAAACGGATGGGTGTTCCCAGAGGAACCAGATAGTTTCCAGGTTTTTTAACACCCGGGCCAGTGACCGTAATTACCCGTTCAATTAAACCCTGATTAGTGGGTAATAATTTACCCAGCTGAGTAAGAGTGGAAACATTTTGTACCACCACTCCCACTTGATAAGGAAAACCACCCGAGGGAACTTCACGGTTTAATAAAACTTTGATTAAGAGTTTTTCAGAACCTTGGGGATAATGTGTTTGCACGGCTACCACTTCGATATGCTCAAAACCAGAAAGCTTATCTCTAATCGCAACTACTGCATCCATTTTATTGTCTTCAATTCCAATAATAGCCCGTTTGGCCCCCAGTGAGTTCATCAACATTTTAGTGCCGAATAGCAGATTTTCAGGTTGCTCCAGCATCAGTCGATGATCCGCGGTTAGATAAGGCTCACACTCACAACCGTTTACTAATAGCGTATCGACACTATATTCTTTGGGCACTGATAGTTTTATATGGGTAGGAAATCCTGCACCACCTAAACCAGCCATTCCAGTATCCTGCACTGCTTGAATAAATTCTGCATTGCTTAGTTCATGAATTTTAACCGGATCCATTAGTCTAATGCGCTGGCTGGCTCCAGGCCAGGCATCTATAATAATAGCTTCACTTTTAGGCCCTCTGGCAGTAGGAAATAATTCAATTCCTTTAATTACACCACTGGCAGGAGCATGTATAGGAACCGACATAAAACCATCACTTTCAGCAATTTTTTCACCACGAACCACTTCTTGGCCAAGATGAACTATGGGTTTAGCCGGGTTTCCAAAATGTTGTGCCAGAGGAATAATCAACTTTGGAGAAAAGGGTATGCGGCGAATGGGTAATTCACTGGTACGCTCCTTTCTATCTGCAAGATGAATTCCATGCATAAAGGTTTTATTTTTAAAAATATTTAGAAGATTCATATATAAATAATAAATTTTAAAGTATGTGCAATCAACCCTTCTCCTCCTATTTATTGGGTGGAGAAGGGTTGGTTGTGTGAAAAATCGAGTGCGTTAGTACACTCTTTAATATGTATACTTTATTAAAAGATTGTTACTGAAACTTAGACGCTCTTTTAATCAACTTATCTACACCTTCTTCATTTGGATTAAATGGTGTGCCTGGGTGGATACACTCAGCAGTACATTTCTCTGCCGCTTTAACAATATCTTTAAACGTTCCTGCCTGAGGATTTGCTACAACAACCAGTTTTTGATCATTATAGGTAAAGATATCTGGGTTTATGTCAATACAGTCATCACAGGCTGTACACTCGGGTGAATCTACCCATACTGCTTCATAATCAGCAGATGCTGCAACTGGAGCTGATCCAAGTAAATTAGATGCAGCAGTATTAGCTTCTGCTCCAGCACCCGCCATGGACAATAAATTACTGGTTAAACTCTGCGCCATTTCCTGGCGTGTTTGTGCAATCAGTGTTTCTTTATCCAGTTTGTGATCAAAACCACTGAGTGATTTTAATTGTTGCCAGAAGTTACGGCGTTCTAGGGCTGACGTTGCAAGTTCTTTAGAAACCAGAGAGCGAATCAATTGCTGCTTGCTATTTACAGTCCAGACAAATGGGATAGCCGTTTGTTGCTCATCTGCATCCATATCAATAAACTCATCTACTTGTACCATATCGTCTGACCATTTTGCTTCGGGTACATTTCTAAAATGTTTACGGAAACGTCCTTCAGTAATTGCAAAGTCTACAAAAGTTAAGGGTACTTCTAACTTAGCAGGTTTTTTATTTGCATCTAAATACTCCAGAGTATAACGTGGCCAGTCCTTCGCTATAGCTGGGTTGCCTTCAATACTGATACACTCTTCAAAAGTTGTACCTTTATCGGGATCAAACTTAAATAAAGGGTAAGCTCTGGATTCAACTGCTAATTTACTTTGTCTATCGGCACTATCATCTGCAATACCATGCTCAGGAGGACATACAGCATAAACATTAAATATAGCAGGACGACGGCTATTGAGTCCTTCAATATAACCTTCTAATAAATGGCTAATATGTGAGAAGGAGCTCTGTAATACATAGCTGGTACGATGAGCAGTTGCAATAATGCTCATTTCCTTACGGATTTCTTCCTTTCCTTTCCATTTTTTATTAAATGGAGCCATATCAGAAACCTGACTCACAAAACCCGAAGTACATGCCTGACCACCGGTGTTGGAATAAACCTGAGTATCAACAATTAATACTTTAATAGGTACACCAGACATCATCATACGTGATAGATTTTGGAAACCAATATCATACATCGCACCATCACCACCTACTGAAACAACAGGAGGGCATAAGTGGAATTCGTCATCGGTGAAATCTTTCCAGCTAAAGTAGGTAAAGAATTCTTTTTCTTTAACTTCATTATAACCACCTGCCAGTTCCATTTCGGCCATACGTATGGCCTTAAATCCTTCTGCCATTTTCACCATGTGGCCTTCAAACAATCCCATTGCTACCGAAGGTGAGTCCTGGAATAGATTACTTGACCATGGGAATGGATAAGGGTTGAATGGGAAAGTGGAGCCCCAGACAGAGGTACAGCCGGTTGCATTAATAAAGCCCATTTCTGAGCGACCAGTATTGTTAATACCTACCGCGTATTTCCATTGTAGATCTTTAAGGTTTTCTAAAAGCTGTGTAGCCCATTGTAACCAATCCGCATCAATAGGTTCTGCATTACTATTTCCTTCATCCAGTTTGCTGGTTAACTTACTCAGTGTTACATCTTTGTCTACATTGTCTGCAAGCACATCATGTACTGCATGGGTATTGCTCAGGTCGATGTTCTCTGCAAGTTTAAGGCGGATATGTTGCTCCAGATCGGCGATTAATTTATCAATGTGAGCCAGGTGTTTTTTAACTCTGGGTTGCATTAATGCAGTAACTGTTGAAGTAAACAGATGAATTGAGGTTTTTTCTCCGCATCCCAAACATGCACCGTCACCACAGACCATAGAGCCATAGTTGCGTTTATTAAGTAATAAGGTTTCTAAAGCGCCAATGCCTTCATCTATATCATCAATCCGACTAAATTCTTCAGGTGTGGTAGGCAGAGCTTCCCAGAAGTCCCACTCATCCCGCAATTTAGTCACACTCTCTGGTGTTTGGGTTACAATGGTTAAGGCGTCGTCGTCACATACATCAATACACATCATACAGCCTTTACAGGTATATGGATTAACGGTAATGGAGAATAATCCACCAGAGCCTTTGGCTTTTTTCTCTTTATTAGTGAAATAAGGCTTGGTTGATGCGAATTTAAAATCACCCAGTTCTTGCATAAACCAGCCGAGTTCTTTTTCTAGCGTTTGTAACTCTTTTTCTTCTAATGTGGATTCATTAAGGGTCTCTAATATCGCTCTATCTAGTAGCGTATTTACTTCTGCTTTATCACCCATTGGTTCCATCAAAATGCGTAATTTTTTATCTACATCACGTAAGGTACGGCGTAAAAATTGCGTTTGATGTCCAATGGTTCCCTTAGTTCCTGTTTCAATACGGCTAACAATAGTACTAAATACTTCCGCTACGGTATTAACCAGGCCAGGTATGGCGCTATCAGGACAGACAGTATAACAATCACCACAGGCGGTACAGTTCTCTGCATTCCAGATAGGATGTTCAAAACGAATTTGAGTCATATCTCGAAATACACCAGTGGAAGCTGGTACCTGACTTAGAGCCAGGAATGGATCGGCAATATTATTATTACCCTGACCAGCCATATACATACTACCTGTCTGTTCCCAGAAGCGGTGGATATCACTGAGTTCTGCACTGCCCTGTTTTTGTTTTTTCAATAACGCAGGTAAATTAACTACTTTACGGGCTATAGAACTGTGTTGTTCATCAATCACTTTATTGGTGATTTCAATAGTTTCATCAAAACCACGCTGAACCACACGTAGGTTGTCTTCAACAACAGCTTTTCCTTTACTACCAAATTTGGACTCTAGCTGAGCTTTGATGGCTTTAAATAAATCCATTTCAGTTAGGCCTGTACTTTCCATTAATGGAGAGGCAACAAAAAAGGCTCCCTGGAATGCGGTTCCTTGCATACGATATTGCAGATCGGGATTTCCTGCTTCTTCTCTGGCAATTTTAAAGCCGTCTACATAATAAACTCGGATTTCTTTTTCTACAATTTCTTTACGTGTTTTAATAGAGAAGCTCTGCCATACTTTATCTGCAGAATCTAAGTTACTTTGAATAACCAGAACTCCCCCTTTTTTAAGTCCAAAAAGGGGGTTGGAGTGTTCAAAGGAATTTGGGTCGGGAGAAAGTACAATATCAACATAATGATATTCACAATTGACTTTAATTTCTTCGGGGGCAGCAGAAAGGTAATAAGTTGTGGGCTGGCCTTTTTTCTCTGAACCGTATTTAGGATTGGATTTAATATAATAACCCAATAAATCAAATATGGTCATGGATAAGTTTTTACCCGTAGTAATTGCTCCCCAACCACCTACTGAGTGCATCCTTAAGGTAATGGAGTTTTCTGGCATCAGATTAGGATTTTCGCTGCCATCAATCGTAAGATCGGCAAGATGGGGATACGATTCTAATAAGTTTTGCTGATAGAGCTCTTGTTTTGGAGAATCTGCCTGTTTGTGAACAAAATCAATAGAAAGGTAGAAAAATGGAATTTTTCTTCCTTCTGCCATCATGTTTTCAAATACTCCTATGAGTGCTCCTGGTTGTAAATCACGACTTCCTAAACCATAGGAACCTGAAAATAATCTGGGCTGGTGTTCAATTTTAGTAAATGTAGCATAATCAGGATAGGGTTTAGCATCTCCTGCTGCGTGGCCATTATCTGAGCATTTACTTAGTGCTGCACGGATTTCTCTAATTAAAGGTAGATCTTCTGCTAGTGGCTGATCGGTACGTTCAATTACTGAAACACCTTTTTTACCTTTTAGAATATGGCTTAATATATTACCAGGGAAAGGGCGGTAGTAACGCATATTTACTACGCCCACTTTTATTTTATGGGTTTTGCGTAAATAATCTACCACGGCTTCTGCCTGAACAATTACACTGCCCTGAGCAATAAGGATATATTCTGCATCATCGGTTTTATAACAACCTACTCGGTCATAACGTCTACCTGTTAACTGTTGGTATTCATCCATTACTTGATCAGCAATAGCTTCTACATGATCATAAAAATAGGGACGTTGCGCTGCAACGGTTTGCATAAATGCATCCTGATTTTGAACACTTCCGGTTGATACAGGATTATCTACATCCCATGACATGGGAATACGGCGGCGCTGCTTACCATAGATCATTTCTTGTGCCGGGGTAGGACAATCAATTATATCATCTGGCGCACCTAAAAATTCTTTAATTAACTGGCGTTCAGGGACTTGTAGCGACTCAATTAAGTGAGTAGTTAAAAATCCATCTTGTCCTACAATAGCAGGTGTTAGCGTCAGCTCTGCAACTTTACGCATGATTAGATTTAAATCAGCCGCTTCTTGAGCATCTCGTGCCATAACCTGGATAAACCCCGTGTCATCTACACAATGGTAGTCATCGTGGCCACAATGTACGTTTAAGCTGGCTTTGGTAATAGCTCGGCAACCAATATTTAATACATAGGGAAGTCTTTTACCTGCTGCTGCATAGAGTGATTCGTGCATAAATGCCACCCCCTGTGCTGAGGAAAAGTTTACCGCTCGTAAGCCTGTCATTGCCATTCCCGCAGTTACCGCTGCAGCAGCATGTTCACTTTCAGGTTCGACAAAAATCAGTGGTTTATCTGAAGTATTGAGGTGTCCTTTCGCTACTTCTTCTGCCCAGTATTCACCCATTTGAGTGGAAGGGGTAATGGGATAAGCTCCTGCTCCATCTGAGGCTTCACGCTCACACATAATGACTGCTTCATTGCCATCCATTGCCATGCGAGTGCCTGGAAAGGGAAAGCTTTCCTTGTTTTTTGACATTTTGTTACGAATTTTATCAAACATATTGTGTTCCTTTTACTCAAATTTTATTGCAACCAGCTCTTGTGTGTTTAATCTCTAATAGTAAATAGCCATAGAAATAAAAAACCGGACTAGTCACATTTTTAAATCTTAAATGTAATTCTCAATCAAATGCTATCTTAAAACTTTTCTAAAAAATTAAACTCTTGGGAGAGGTTCTATTCTCATTATTGGTTCTTTACGCAGAATTTTTCGTGAACCATGACCACGCTGTGATTCCTCATTGTAGTCTTTCCATACAATAGCTCCTGTGGGACAGCGTTCGATGGCAATTTTTGATGCCAGGCTATTTTTTGTATAATCAATAGTTGCTAGGTTAATTTGGATGGTAATTAGTCCTTCGGGGGCATCGCTGACACATCGATTACAAGCATTACAGGCCACTTCACAATGTGCCTCACTCTCATCCATATTGTCTTTATTATTACAAGCAACCCAGAGTTTGTTGCTTATAGGTTGCAGTGAAAATAAATCTTTGGGGCATTCTGCAACACAGTCACCGCAAGCAGTACAAAGGTCTGCATCCACTACGGGTAAACTAAACTTATTAAAGCTGATGGCATCAAAGTCACAGACCATTCCACAATCTTCCAGACCAAGGCAGGCCCAGGTACACCCCTTGCCTCCACCAGAAACCAGGGCCGCAGCACGACAGGTTTTAAGCCCTTGGTAATTTGCGCGGGTATGGGTTACATGACTTCCTCCAGCACAGGCAAGGCGGGCTACTTTTTTTTCAAGGTGGGTAACTTCTACCCCTAAAAAGTCAGCAATGACAATATTCATATTTGCACTATTTACTGTACATAGCCCTGGATCAACTGTTTTTGCAACCAGAGCTTCGGCAAAAGGGCGGCAACCTGGGGTACCACAAGCTCCACAGTTTGCATGGGGTAATAATTCTTCTACTTCATCAATACGTGGGTCCTCATATACATATAAGCGTTTATTTGCATAGGATAACAATAGGGCAAGGCCAATGCCCAGACCACTCATAAAAAAAGCGGCGGTTAATATTTGGTTGACTGAACTGGCAGTTATTTCCATAAACTGATATTTCCACTGTTATGTTCTATAGTATTTAAAGCAATACCCATAATAACTATAAAGTTATATCTCTCTAACCCTTTAGATATATTTACAATAACTATTATATAAGCTAATGCTTATCTATTAAAGTATAGCTTTATTTAATAGTGACTACTTTACAGCTATTTTAATTATTAGTCATTTAAATTATTTTAATCTTGAGTATTGTTATTTTTAATACTACAATAAACTTTATTAAATTAAAGCAGGTTGTTGCTAATGGCTAAATCACACTCAATATATTACAAACAAAATCGTCTTAAACAACTGAGAGCCTTTTGTCACGCCAGTCGTACTGGAAACATAAGTGAGGCAGCAGAGCAGTTGTTTTTAAGTCAACCAACCGTTACTTTACAAATTCAGGCGCTAGAAAGAGAGCTTGATATCACTTTATTTGAGCGGCGAGGTCCAAAAATTTTACTCACTCCCGAAGGGAAACTACTCTACGATTTGTCTAATTCATTAGTAGATGGCATGGATAAATTACAAGAAACCTTTGCAGCCAACCTGGGGCGACTAGAATCAGGAAATTTAAGTATTGCTGCAGGTGAATCAACTATTCTCTATATCCTTCCTGAATTTGTAGAAAAATATAATAAATGTTGCCCACAAATCCATCTCAAATTACTTAATGTAACAGGACGAGATGGAATGTCTCTGGTAAGGGCAGATAAAGCAGATTTTGCTGTAGGCTCGATGTTAGATGTTCCAGAAGATATTGTTTATCATCCACTTTTCACCTATAACCCGGTTTTAATCACTCCTTTAGGACATCCTTTGGCGGATAAGGACGAAGTTACTTTGGAAGATATCAGTCCCTATGGTTTAATTCTTCCCCCTCACCACTTAAGTACCTGGCGAGTGGTTGATATGGCATTTAGACAAAAAAACATAGCGTTTAATGTTGCTTTGGAAGCCGGAGGCTGGGAAATCATAAAAAAATATGTTGAACTCGGCATGGGAATATCAATTGTTACCGATGTTTGCTTAACGGGGAATGATAAAATTGTGCAGAAACCTTTAGATAAATATTTTCCTAAACGCAGTTATGGTCTGGTTTTACGCAAGGGGAAATTCTTATCTCCGCAGGCAAAACGGTTTATTGAAATAATGCAGCCGGACTACTTTACTTCAAAATCAGATTAACTATTCTTAATATTAAAAAATTAAATACATGCTTGTATTGATTTAATAGTATATTCCACTTACACTGATCACAATGTGTCATTTTTTCATAACAACTTTGGCCTGAAAGTACTAATTTAGCACGGTTAGCGTATTATAATTACTAACTAAATTAGATTAGATTTAATAGGATCAAGCACAATAATCGACACTTAATAGACAGTTTTTTCACAAATTAAAGACTTTTAGCTATATTAGCTATTTATATTTGCATTGGGTTAAGCGGTATTTTGACTTGAGTTATTGAGAACAAAAAAACTGCTGGGCTTTTGCTATATATAGCTAGACTAAAATAGTTATAAATGGTTAATACAAAAGGAAGGGTATATGTCAGATAACAAACAGCAAGCTGGGAATTGGTCTCGTCGTAGTATTTTAAAAGTGGGTGCAGCATCAGCAGCAGCTATTACTACGCCAATGTTTTTTACACGTAATGCATGGGCAGCAAATGAGTTCAGAAACGATCCTGGTAAATCAGCCAATATTGTACTGGGTTTTAATGTTCCTCAAACAGGAGCATATGCGGATGAAGGTGCAGACGAGCTACGTGCATTCAAATTAGCAGTAAAACACTTAAATGGTGAAGGTGATGGTGGTATGATGAATACCATGAAACCACACCAGTTAAAAGGTAACGGTGTTTTAGGTAAAAAAGTTACTTATGTAACAGGCGACACTCAGACTAAGTCTGATGCAGCTCGTTCATCTGCAAAGCGCATGATTGAAAAAGAAGGCGTTATCATGTTCTCTGGTGGTTCTTCTTCAGGTGTGGCAATTGCGGTTCAGAGTTTAGCTCAGGAAATGGGGGTAATCTTTATGGCTGGTCTTACTCACTCAAATGATACCACGGGTAAAGACAAGCGTCGTTACGGTTTCCGCCACTTCTTTAATGCTAAAATGTCAGGTGCTGCACTTGGCCCAGTATTGAAAAAAGAAATGGGTACTGAAAGAAGCGTTTATCACTTAACTGCTGACTATACCTGGGGCTGGACACAAGAAGAGTCTTTAAAAGAAACCACGGAAGCTCTTGGCTGGAAAACCATCAAAGCAGTTAGAACTCCTGTAGGCGCCGGTGATTTCTCTCAGTATATTACTCCAATTTTGAATTCAGGTGCTGATACATTAATTCTTAACCACTATGGTAAAGATATGATTAACTCTCTGACTCAGGCTGTGCAGTTTGGTCTAAGAGATAAGCAAGTAAATGGTAAAAACTTTGAAATCATCGTTCCATTATACTCACGTTTAATGGCACAGGGTGCGGGTAAAAACTTAAAAGGAATTTTAGGTACTACTAACTGGAACTGGGCATTAAAAGACAAAGGTTCTCAAGCATTTGTTAAGTCATTTGGTCAAGAGTATGGCTTCCCTCCCTCACAGGCTGCTCACACTTGTTATGTTCAAACTTTATTATATGCAAATGCATGTGAAATGGCTGGAACATTCTACCCACCAGAAGTTATTAAGCAATTAGAAGGATTTAACTTTGATGGCATGGGTAATGGTAAAACAGAATACCGTGCAGCTGATCACCAGTGTTTTAAAGATGTATTGGTGGTGCGTGGTAATCAAAATCCAACCAGTCAGTTTGATTTACTTGAAATTGTACAGCAAGTTCCTCGTAAGCAAGTGGAATATGATGCAAAAATCTTTGGTGGTGAATTAGGGCCATATAAGGTTTAATCGCATTTTTTATGAAGAAGCACGATTCTTTTTGTTAAAGAAAAGTAGTCGTGCTTTTTTTTTGCGATAAAATAGATCATTTTCTAAGTACTTTTTTTTGTTTAAATTTAAGCTGAAAGTATTTAGAAAATGCACAAGTGGAAAAACAATTTGACCGCTTTAACGTTAGTCTAAACTTTTATATAGTGGGTTTTTTATGGATGCGATATTTATCCAATTATTAAATGGTCTTGATAAGGGTGGGGCATATGCTCTGATAGCTTTGGGCCTGACTCTGGTTTTTGGTACTCTGGGTGTAGTTAACTTTGCCCATGGAGCATTATTTATGTTAGGTGCTTTTTGTGCAGTATCAGTACAAAAGCTTTTAACCATTTCAAAAACAGTTAAAGATGAAAGTATTCAGTTCTTTGATGCTTTTAAAGAGCAGCCATATCTGGAAATCTGGTTTGGTGATACAGGTACAGCGATTATTAACTATTCTGTACCGATATCTATTTTACTGGCTATTCCGGTTATGTTAATGATTGGTATTATTATGGAACGTGGCCTGATTCGCCATTTTTATCGTCGCACCCATGCAGAACAAATTCTGGTAACCTTTGGTTTAGCTATTGTTATACAAGAAATTGTGCGTCATTTTTATGGTGCTAACCCTATCCCTACACCCGCACCAGATATAGTTTCAGGCAGTGCTGCAATAGGAAGTTTAATTGGTTTGAGTGATACTATCGTGTACCCATGGTGGCGGCTAATCTATTTAGTATTTTCCATGACGATTATTGGGATGGTTTTTGCTTTTTTACAATTTACGACTTTTGGACTGGTGGTTCGTGCAGGAATGGCTGATCGTGATATGGTGGGCTTATTAGGCATTAATATTGAACGGCGATTTACTATTGTATTTGGTTTGGCAGCCGTTGTGGCAGGACTTGCAGGTGTGATGTATGCACCTATTTTACCGCCTGATTATCATATGGGCATGGACTTTTTAGTATTGTCTTTTGTTGTTGTGGTTGTTGGAGGAATGGGATCTCTCGGTGGAGCAGTAGCAGCAGGATTCTTACTCGGTATTTTACAATCATTTGCTTCAATGAATGAAATAAAATCCATTTTTCCAGGTATCGACCAGGTAATTATTTATTTAGTTGCAGTGGTGATTTTATTGGTTAGACCACGTGGTTTAATGGGACGCAAGGGAGTTTTTGAAGATTAATCATGAAAAATAATAATACAACAATTAAATCTACTAATATGCTTGCCTATATGGCAATATTTTCTATAGCGGTATTAACCATGCCTCTCTGGCTTGACCCGATAGGCGCTGCATACCCTGATTTATTACAAAAATTTGCAATTTTTGGTATTTTTGCCATTGGTTATAATATTTTGTTTGGCTTGACGGGGTATCTATCATTTGGTCATGCAACATTTTTAGGTATAGGCTCTTATACTGCAGTATGGTCATTTAAGCTATTCACTATGAATGTTATTCCAGCAATTGTTTTTAGTATGATAATTGCGGGTATTTTTGCCTTTTTTATTGGCTTTATTAGCCTGCGTCGTTCTGGAATTTATTTTTCTATTTTAACTTTGGCATTTGCCCAAATGTCTTACAATTTAGCCTATTCGGTTTTAACTCCGATTACTAATGGTGAGACGGGTTTACAATTGTCTAAAGTCGATCCTAGAATGATTGATAATATGTTTTTTGAAGCAGCAGAAGGTCTGCCATCAACTAATCTATTTGGTATGGAGATGAGTGGTTATCAGGGCTTTTATTTTTGCGCTGTAGTTTTAATCCTGGCTTTTTTTGTTTCCTTAAAAATATTCAATTCGCCATTTGGATTAAGCTTAAAGGCGATAAAATCAAATCAAACTCGTATGTCATACACTGGTTATAATCCCCGTCCATATTTATTAGCAGCATTTATTATTTCTGGCATGTATGCAGGACTTGCTGGTGGTTTACTGGCGGTAACGGATCCCTTAGCTGGTGCAGAAAGAATGCAGTGGACAGCTTCAGGTGAAGTGGTCTTAATGACTATTTTAGGTGGTGTAGGTACTCTCATCGGCCCAATCTTAGGTGTTGGAATTATTAAATATCTGGAAAATATTTTTTCAGCTATTAATTCTCAAACCCTACATGAAATCTTTTCTTTCTTGCCAGACTCACTTGAGTCGCTAGTAGTTAATATTTCTTCACTTTTTGTTGGAGAAGGTTGGCATCTGACCCTTGGATTGTTATTTATGGTTATTGTGATATTCCTTCCTGGAGGGATAATGCAAGGATTGGAAATGATAACTAAAAAATTCAAAAAAAATAATTAATTATAAAAGAGAGAAACAACGTGGATAATAGTTTTTTTCAGATTAAAGGTGTTAATAAAACATTTGGTGGCCTTAAAGCATTAAATGAAGTTAATCTTAATGTAGAACAGGGTACAGTACATGCAATTATTGGGCCAAATGGAGCAGGTAAATCAACCTTACTTAATTGCTGTATTGGTAAATTACATCCTGATACGGGAACGGTAAAATTTCAAGGGATAGATGTGGTTGGGAAATCTTCTTATGAGATTAACCAGATTGGAATTGCTCGTGTATTTCAAACCCCTGAAATTTTTCCTGAGTTATCATTAATAGAAAATGTGATGATTCCTGCTTTTGCCAAACGTGATGGACAGTTTAAATTAAACTGGTTTAAAACAACGGCTAATGAGCAAAATATCTATAATGAAGGGATAGAAATTTTAGAGCAATTTGGTCTGGTTGAGCAAATGCAACATCATGCGGGCAATATGTCTCGTGGTGATAAACGTAGGTTGGAACTGGCTATGTGTCTAATCCAGCATCCTAAATTGTTATTGCTTGATGAACCCACTGCAGGAATGGCACGACATGATACAAATCGTACCATTGATGCCTTAAAAGAAATTAAAAAAACAGGCATGACTAAGATAATTATTGAACACGATATGCATGTGGTTTTCAGTCTGGCAGATAAAATTTCTGTTTTAGCTCAGGGAACCATTATTGCAGAAGGTACACCCGATGAAATAAAAGGTAATCCCGTAGTTCAGGAAGCATATTTGGGTGGAGAAGCTTAATGGTTAAACTAATTGAAACAGATATAGCAAATTTAGTTGAAAAAAAAGAAAACATTAAAAACCTTGGTACCCCACCCGCATTTTTTTCGTGCTGGGATATGCACTCTTATTATGGCGAAAGTTATATTATTCATGGCATAAACCTGGATGTACATGAGGGTGAAATTTTAGCTTTATTAGGGCGTAATGGAGCAGGTAAAACTACTATTTTACGTTCTATAGCCAGAATGAATGATCCACAGGTACAGCATGGTGAAATCTGGTTAGATCATAAACCCTTACATGAAATGGCATCTTACCAGGCAGCTCAACTGGGTGTAGCTCTGGTTCCTGAGGATAGAAATATTATTGCAGGCCTTACGGTGCAGGAAAATCTTGAATTAGCACAAATTGCTGAACCAAAAGGCTGGAGCATTGAGCGTGTTTATGAGCACTTTCCACGCCTTGGCGAACGTCGTAAGCAGGAAGGGACTACTTTGTCGGGTGGTGAACAACAAATGTTAGCTATTGGTAGAGCTTTAGCCAGAGACGTTAAATTGTTATTACTCGATGAGCCTTATGAAGGTCTGGCTCCGGTAATTGTTCATGAAATCGAAAAAATTCTTAAAAGCATTAAAGCTCTCGGAATGACAACTATTATTGTTGAACAAAACGCGGTTGCCGCATTAAAACTGGCTGATAGAGCGGTTATTCTGGATATGGGCAAGATTGTTTTTGATGGCTCAGCTAAAGAAGTTTTAGATAATGAAGAATTGCGTTATGAGTATCTAGCTATCTAATTTCTAAAGCTAAAAGCTTAATTCAAATAGCAATTTAGTTATTGAAAAAGCCAAATAGGAGTAATCCTATTTGGCTTTTTTTGTACATTTAAGGCTGATTCCAATTTTTTTACAGACAGTGCCATCTGAACCTTGAACGCCAACACTTGTAGCTCTATAGGTTTCTCCATCAGATGATTTAATAACTCCTCCAGTTTTTTTATCGCCTATGGCTTGAAATGATTTACCATTAGAGCCATACACTGAATTTCCAACTTTGCGATATGTTGAGCCATCATCACAATGTGTGGCAATTCCAATTTTTTTGCAGCGAACAGCAAAACTATTACTTGAAATTAAAACTAAACCAAGAGATAAAGAAATAAAAATAAGGCTTTTAATCTGCATCAATATCTCCACTACCAGAGATGGATTTATTGAGTTGTTGAGGATTTCCCCTATAATTAATATCACCACTACCAGATATTTTTGCATTTAGCTTATCTGTGGCATAAACATGGATGTCTCCAGAGCCATTTATGCTAACATCGGCAAATTTAGACTGGAGTTTGTTCAGGTTCATATCTCCAGCGCCATCAATGCTTGCATATAATTGTTTTACCTGTCCAGAAATTCTAATATCCCCGGTACCGTTAATGGCCAGAGTAAGCTTAGCTTGATCAATACTATCCATTGTAAGATTTGCACTTCCATCAATATAAACTTGTTCAAGAAGCTGAGTATAGAGTTTAATTTTAATCCCTTTATGGCTCCAGAAGTTTGATTTTGTGGATAAAATTAAACGTTTATTCTTTATTTTTAAACTGATTAAGGGAATTATATTTTCTTCGGCTATAATGGTTATTTTAGGAATCCTAGAATAAATAACTTTTATATCTGCACTGAGTTTAACTTGTAATTGATTAAATGCGGTTAAATTTTTGCTTTGATTAATAACATGCTGATTGCCCTTTATTCCTCCACCTGAAACAACTTCACCATCAATAACAATCCCATTAACAACGGAAACAGATCCATTATTATTGGACTGGTATGTTTTACCATTGATATTTATATACGAGCTGGCCGAAATTATTGGTGAAAATAAACTTGCAGTTATTAAACTTATGGCGACTAAGTCTCTTGCAGCTATCCCTCTTGTAAATAACTCTCTTGAAACTAACTCTCTTAAAACTAAGCCTTTTGTAGTGGAAAAAGGACTTTTAAAAAATAAAGGCATATTTATACTCCAAATGTTACACTATCTTCACTGTAGAATTTTGTTTGGCTTTTGTCAATATCTAATATATGTAATTCAGGTGTGTAAATAAAGTGACTGATGTAACAATTTCTGGGCTCTGGACTTATCCGATTAAATCGATGGCGGGAATCTCTTTAAGGCAATCAAAACTATTAGCTAAAGGCTTAGAATATGATCGAAGCTGGATGTTAGTTGATAATGACTTAAATTTTATCACTCAGAGACAACATCCCAAAATGGCTCTGATAAGCGTTAGCATTGAAGATTATGGCCTGCGAGTTTACTATAAAAATATGCCCGCCTTAATTATTCCATGGGTTGATACTGAATTAGAAAGTTTTCAATCTCTGAGCGTTAAAATATGGAAAGATGAATGCTCAGCCTTGCATATCAACTCGGCTATTGATAATTGGTTTGGCGAAGTATTAGGCATTGATTGTCGCCTGGTTTATATACCTGATGTTAGCGATCGTTACGTGGACAGAGATTATGCCTTAAATAATGAGCAGACACGGTTTGCAGATGGATTTCCTTTACTATTAATTAGTGAGGCCTCATTAAACAATTTAAATTCACGACTCAGTGCATCCAAAAAGCAGCCTGTAAACATGCAACATTTTCGCCCTAATATTGTTGTTAAAGGCTGTGCCGCATTTGCTGAGGATCAGTGGAAAAACTTCAGCATAAACGGGACTGTTTTTTCAGCAGTTAAAGCTTGTTCACGCTGCATCATTACCACTGTTGATCCTTCTACTGGTGAGCGTAGTACTGATAAGGAGCCATTACAGACCTTATTACAATACAGGAAAAAAGAAAATCAGGTTTTTTTTGGACAGAATGTATTGTTTAATTATAAAACATCACAAAACTTATCATTAGGTGATAGTTTGCTTTTTTAATCTCAATACTTTTTTAATTTTAATAACAGCACAATTTGCTGCATTAATTTTCAACTTAAACCATTAAGTTAAACCAAAATAAGTTTTATACAATTTTCAGGTAGATTAGCCCATGAGTAAATCAAAATTATATCGAATACAATTTCAGAATAAGAAAGAAATGTATGAGGTTTATGTAGAAAATGTTTTTCAGGGAGATATTTTTGGTTTTATAGTGGTAGAGAATTTTATATTTGGCTCCCAATCTACGGTAGTAGTTGATCCCAGTGAAGAAAAATTACGTAAAGAATTTGAATCAGTTAAACGCTCTTTTATTCCCATGCACTCAGTGATTAGAATTGATGAAGTTGAAAAACAGGGCTCCTCAAAAATTACTAATATGGATAATAAGGTAACACCTTTTCCCAGCCCTATATATACCCCTACTAAATAATTATTATACTTAATGCGCAGTTAAAAACTATGTCAACAATAGAACATTTACCCAGAAAACCTGTTATTCTTATTATATTAGATGGCTTTGGTGCTAACCCATCCAAAAAAAATAATGCTGTGGCTTTAGCACGAACTCCAAAATTAGATAAATACTTCTCAACTAATACTCATACTACTTTAGCTGCCTCAGGAAGTGCATCGGGCTTACCTGATGGGCAAATGGGTAACTCAGAAGTAGGGCATATTACACTAGGTTGTGGAGATATTGTACGGCAGAATTTAGTGATTATTAATGAGACTATTGCCGATGCCAGCTTTTGTAAAAACCCGGTACTAACCGAGGCAATCGAAAAATCGATAGAGAAAAAAAAGCCAATACATATATTAGGCCTGGTATCAGATGGTGGTGTGCATAGTCATATTAATCACTTATTAGCGTTAATTAATATGATTCATCAGCATAATGGTATTCCTAATTTACATATGATTACCGATGGCAGAGATTGCGCCCCGCGTTCGGCTAAAAAGTTCTTGTCAATTGTTGAGCCAGCACTTGCCGCAGCAGGAGGTAAAATTTCAACCATTATGGGGCGTTTTTATGCCATGGACAGAGATCATCGCTGGGAGCGAATTGAAAAAGCCTGGAAATGCCTGGTCAATGGCGAAGGTAGAAAACTTAGTAATGCATTTGAAGCCATTCAACTTTCGTATGACAAAGGTGAAGACGATGAATTTATAACTCCCACTTTTTTAGAAGGAGGGGAGGTGATTAAAAAAGGTGAGCAGCTTATTTGTTTAAACTTTAGAAAAGATCGGCCTCGCCAAATTGTCTCTTCTTTATTTAAAAAGCAATTTGATGAATTTGATCGAGGCAATTTTAAACCTGCTGAAGTTACCTGCTTTACTGAATACGATGAATGGTTTCAATTACCCTATGCGTTTGAACTGGATAGACCTAAAACTACTCTTGCGGCAACTATTTCAAAAGCGGGCATTAAGCAATTTCATTGTGCTGAAACAGAAAAATATGCCCATGTCACTTTTTTCTTTAATGGCGGTAGAGGTGAACCGTTCCCCGGTGAAGAGCGTTGTTTAATAGACTCTCCTAAAGTAGAAACCTATGATTTAATGCCTGAAATGAGTGCCGCTAAAGTTGCAGATAAAGTGATAGATGCAATTAAACGCAATCAATATGGTTTTATAGTCGTGAATTTTGCAAATGGTGACATGGTTGGGCACACGGCAAAACAGAAAGCAGTTATTAAAGCAGTAGAAACATTAGATAAAGAAGTTGGCCGAGTTATTAAAACCGCAAGGAAGTCAGACTTTTCAGTAATTTTAACCGCTGATCATGGTAATTGTGATGAAATGGTTGATCCTGTAACAGGCGATCCCCATACTCAACACACAGTTTATCCAGTTCCCTGTTTAATTATTGATGATTTATATTGGCAATTATCATCAGAAGGGGGACTTAAAAATGTTGCTCCAACGGTGTTGCATTTGATGGGATTATCCAAGCCAGACAGAATGCCTGCAAAATCATTGTTGCTAGGACCATATAATTAGGATTTAAAATGCGTATAAATAAAAAATGGTGGGGGAAAAACCAGCAAAAGAGTACCTCAGAGATTGCCAGTGCGATTGCATTTATCGCCTGGCGAGCTTCTCAAGAAGCATTGCTTGATTTAGAAAATGCTCATTTCCAGACCGATACCCTGAAACAGCGTATGGATGTAATGAAAGAGTTCCTGGCTTTTTTAACCCATATTACCGATCGCTGGTGTTATGGCAATATTGATGAAGAAAAACGTCAGGAATTTATTGCTTCAATGGTTAAACACAATGCTCGGACATTGCAGTCCAGTATGGAAGATATTGATGGAGTAAAGGATTATAAACAGGACTATTTTGATTTAATTAATGACCGTCTGGCAGACTATTCTGCTATGCCCTATGATGATCAAGCAGATGATGCCAGTTTTCAAATGCGGGCTTATCTGGGGTCATTAATAGCCAAAGTTATGGGTGAACATGATAATAAATGGATCCAGGATCACGTTGTTGAAATTGAAGCTAAAAAAGTGGTTGAAAACTTAAAAAAAGGGTTTGATAGTTTATTAAAACCCGCGTTTAACTCTTAAAAATATCAATTTCAACAAAACATGAGCAAGGCTCTATTTTTATTCGACTGGTTTGCTTACGGTTAAACCAAAGATTTTCCATAATTGCATGCCGCCGCGGTAATAGAGCAGTTTTTCTGCTGGCTAACCCTGTGATAATAATCCTTTTATTGCAGCAGGGGATTGCCCACACCAGGGGCCATTACACCATAATACCAGTATTTTAGCTTTAGAGAAATCCCACTTATCATCGTCTGTTTTTTTAACGCCAAATACTTCCATCGAATCTTCTACAGTAAGTTCATCCGCACCTAAAGCGGTATTTACATCGGTATAAGGGATGTTAATTGAACCTGGAATAGTTCCTTTAATATGCCAATCGGGTGTGCGCGCATCAACTAATATACCTCTTCCATCTTTCATTTTACTATTCATAAACTGAGCCAGTTCAACTTCACCAATAGTTTTTACTCCATCAGCAACTTTTATAGGCTGGGCACAAAAAGGAGGGCAAGGACGAGATGTTTTTGCAAAATCACCACTGATAACAGCATTAGTATCCTGATTTCTCTCAACCTTGATTATGCTGCTAGCAGATTTTACTTCAATAAAGTCAATTTCTTTAGTGAGATTAACTTCTCCTGCCAAGCCATTTATGGAAAAGGTGCAAATTATAATAGTGCTTGCAATAAGAGTAGTAATATTTTTTATACCAAATAGCTTAACATTCATATTTTGTAAATTCCTTTTAATCATTGCTTATATTTAATCATTGCTTATAATGGTTTGTTATTAATACTTATTTTTAGTAAATAACAAAGTAAATAACAAAGTAATTTACTAAAAATAATCAATCGCTAGTATTTAGTCAAGTATTTAGCTTTTAGGGATAAAAGAATTTCAGGCAAAAAAAAGCCAAAGCATTCTAAAAAGAAAAACTTTGGCTTTTTAAACTTTAGAGTAAATTATTATTTCTACAATTTAAACTCTAATTGCGTTTTAACAGCTGTTATTTTATAAAACCAGAATAACCATCTGTAGCTTTTTCTAAACCATGCTCGTACCCAGCACTATAAGCGTCAGTAACACGTTGTTCTTCACGCTCAGGATTACAAACATATCCACCTTGCCAGCCCTGAATATACTCAGGATCAACATTTTTAGATTCCATTTCTACTACAAAATCAAAATAAGTAGAGTCCATTTTATTTCCTCGTTGTTAAAAATAATTAATACCGTAAAGAATTACAGATAGTCTAAATAATAGTCCGCGTATGTTACATTTTTTATTTATTAAATTCCAGTTATTTGCTAGAAACTAAGTGATATAAAATGGGTAGAGGAATAGCCAAAAAGTTATAGATGAAGTTGTATTGATATTTTTTATTAGGATGCTAATTGTTTAATGTATTACTAAACAATAGTTGAACTGGGACCTGTTGTAAGCTTTTTACTGTATTATAAGTAATGTAATATTTTCTTTTTTTATTGTTTTTAATTCTTCTGTTATTATTATGGTTTTCTTTTTATACTCTTATGCTGGGTTTTATTTTATTTAAAAGGTACTATATAATAACCAACTAAATTACTAGGTAATAGTAATTTAAATACTTATAAGAGGATTTATTATGGATTTAACTGAAGATCAATCAATGGATTTTAATAGTGGGATGACTGCTCTGGCGGATAAACACTATACCCAGGCGGTAAAGTTGTTATCACCGCTGGCTGATTTAGGCGTAGCCGAAGCACAGCATCGTATGGCAGTAATGTACCAAAATGGATTAGGAGTGGTACATAATCCAGAACAGGCCGTGGTGTGGATGAAAAAATCAGCAGAAAATGGTTATGATTTAGCCCTGCATGGTATGGGTTTTATGTATCTTGAAGGCGAAGGTGTTGAAATTAACCCTATAGAAGCTGCAGTGTGGTTTAAATTGGGAGTGGATAAAGGCCTGATTGGTTCAATGACTGTTTTAGCCGAAATGCATAAACAGGGCAATGGGGTTAAAAAAGATCCACAGGAAGCAGAGCGATTACTTAAATTAGCAGGATTTTAATACAACATTCAGGATATCAGGTTTAGTTTATGCGAGCGTCACAATTATTTACTATTTTAGATGAAGAATTTAAAAGCACTCAAAGTGGGCATCATACCCCAGTTATGGTCTGGGGGCCTCCAGGTGTGGGTAAGTCCCAGCTGGTGGAGCAGGTGGCTAAAACCCATCAACGACCCATGATTGATATCCGCTTATCACAAATGGAACCCAGTGACTTAAGAGGAATTCCATTTCGAGATGGAGATAAAGTGGAATGGGCGGTTCCATCTATGTTACCCAATACTGAAAAACATGGGCCTGAAGGTATTTTATTTTTAGATGAAATTACTTCAGCACCACCCAGTGTTTCTGCTGCTGCTTACCAATTGATTTTAGATCGTAAATTAGGTGACTACCAAATTCCGGATGGCTGGGCTATTTATGCAGCAGGTAATCGACAAGGCGACAGGGGAGTAACCTATAGCATGCCAGCCCCATTGGCTAATCGTTTTTCTCATTATGAATTTGATATTAATTTAGATGACTGGGTTTCCTGGGCATATAAAAATAGTATTGATGAGCGAGTTATTGCCTTTTTACGTTTTCGCCCTGAGCTATTATTTGATTTTGACCCTGCACATAATCCAGTGGCTTTTCCAAGCCCGCGTTCCTGGGAATTTGTACACAAGGCTTTGTATAAATTTCATAATAAACCGCAATTATTTTTAGGTGCTTTGCAGGCCTGTGTTGGCCCTGCCGCTGGCATTGAGTTAAATGCCTTTATTGACAATTTAGATCAAATGCCTGATTTAGATGCTATTATACGGGGAGAGTCGGTTCCCGTTCCCAAAGAAATTGATCTGCAATATGCCATTGCTTCCGCTTTGGTAGGGCGTGCTATTAAAGCTAAAGACGATGCAAATGCACATCAGATATATAATAATATCTTAAAATTTGCTTCCAGTTTTGCACACAAGGAAATGGGGGTAATGTTAGTTTCTGATATGCACCGAGCTATTGGCGAAGAGCTTTTTGCGGTAGAAGAGTTTGCCGTATGGGCAGAAGCAATATCTGATATTATGCTGTATTAAAAATGGAACAGCAATTAGATACTAAAATAGCCGCTGCTCGAACCCAGTTAATTCTGGATAAACCTTTTCTGGGTGCTCTGGTATTACGCTTGCCAGTGGTAATGGCAGATGCTTCATGGTGTAAAACTACAGCAACTGATATGAAAAAGCTTTATCTTAATGCAGATTATATCAGTGAATTAAAAACCGAAGAACTTAAATTTGTTCTGGCTAATGAGGCATTACACTGCGCCTTATCACATTATTCCAGACGGCAATTTCGTATTAAACACCGCTGGGATCTCGCTTGTAATTATGCCATTAATCCTATTTTGGTTAGAGAGGGTTTAAAACCACCTCCAGACATAATGATTATGTGGCCGTATGAAGACATGACTGCAGAAGAAATTTATCCTTTATTACAGGATAATGAAAATGATGCTCAAAATGAATTAGGTCAGGATAATAACCAGGGTGATTCAGAACAGGGAGAACTCTCTAATCAGGGGGAAAATAAAAATACGGAAGAGCAAAAATTAAGTTCAAGTCAGCAAGATCAAGGCAGAGATGGCAAGGGGCAAACTGGTGATGCTAATCAAACCGATAGTGACAGCGGTGGCAATAATAACATCCAGCAACATCCACCCGAAAAACTCAATAATGATGAAGTGCAGAACTTAACTACTCAATGGCAGCAGCGTATGGCGGGAGCTGCACAACAGGCATTACAGGCAGGTAAATTAAGTCAGGCAATGATTCGCCTGGTTGACCATTTATTGCAGCCACAATTACCCTGGAGAATGTTATTAGCGCGTTATGTAACAGCTACTGCACGAGAAGACTATAGTTATTCCAGGCCATCCAGTAGGCGTGGTGATCCGGCTATTTACCCTCGTTTACGTAGTCATAAGGTCGATCTGGTGGTAGCTATAGATATTAGTGGCTCAATTGCTACCAGTGAATTAAAAGAGTTTTTATCAGAGATTAATCAAATTAAGGCGCAGATTAGAGCCAAAGTCACCCTGCTGGCCTGTGATGCATGCATTGATTCTGATGGTCCCTGGGAATATGAACCTTGGGATGAATTTAGCTTGCCTAAAACCTTCTCTGGTGGTGGTGGAACAGATTTTAATCCGGTTTTTGAGTGGGTAGAAAAAAGTGAAACGCAGCCTGATTTATTGTTATACTTTACTGATGCAGAAGGAAAATTTCCCCAGCAGCAGCCCTATTATCCAGTTATCTGGTTAGTTAAAGGTAAAGAAAAAACTCCCTGGGGACAAAGAATACAATTAAACTAGCCCCCTGATCTTATATTCAAAATTAAAAATTCAAATATGCCCCTATCAAATGAAGATAATTTACGCTTAAATGTTTTAATGGCTCAGCAAGTTAAGGCCGTTCGAATAGATGAAGGAAAAATGCTTTTATATGCCTTAACTTCCAAAGGTGAGGCAAAAATCACCCTTAGTCCTAATGAAAAAAATGATCGCTACCTGAAACAAATCAGAGATTTTTTATCCACTAAAGTACTAGGTATTGCAGGTGGCTTTCCGGTTTATATCTCACATTGGAATCGCCTGGGAGAGGCGCGGGGTAATAATCTGGATAAATTATTATTATTAGGTGAAGATGCCGCTATTATTGCCGTGGTAAACTCCCGGGAGCTAACTGCTGAATTAGCCTCCAGTGCCTGGTGGGCATACCAGTCTGCGGATAATGCGCGGAGTATGCTAGTTAACAAACATGTGGTTAAAGCGGAAATAGGCAAGCAATTAGCACAGTTTTTATTAGAATTTTTACCCTTTGAAGAAGACCCCGATAATATGTTGCAAAGTGTTCGTCTGGTTTTGCAGGGGGAGTTAATTGATGAGGATGAAAAACTTAAATTATGGAATAAGGCTAAAACTAAAAACACCCTATATATTGGTTTTTTAGATACTCTGCCAGATAAAATTCCACAACCGCTGCAAGCGCATAAAAACTATAGTGAAATTAAAGCTAAACTAGCGGATTTACTTGATAAAAATAATATTTACGCAAAAAGCCTTTGCCACCTGTTAAGTGATACTGGACAAACCTTTATACATACCGCGCAACTTGCCTTTAAACGCCCGCCAAATCAGCTGGTATATGCCGCATTGATTGAATCTATCAGGCGTTATAGTCACAATTTACAACAAAACATTGAAAATAACTCGGTAGTTGCAGAACAGGGGTTTTTACATGAATACTCTCTGGGTCTACGTAATAATGGCGAAATTGAAACCGATTTGGGTAAAATTGTCACACTTTGTGAAGACCTGTTTGATAGGGCAGAGGAAGTTATAAATACACCAAGTGAAACGATTGAAAGAAAAAATATGCAATCACTATATGAAGTGTTAGCTGTTTTTCCTCAGTTAAAACAGCAATGTCTGGCAATATTTATTTTATCTCAAACCTCGCAATCGGTAACCTTTCCGATTTTTTCACAGTCTAATGCGGTGGGCACATTAATGCGAAAAAGATTAAAACCTATTACCGATGAAATTACTTCCAGGCTAAAAAATTTACAGCATTTTTCGCTTGATGAATAAAAAATAGAACAATTGGAGAAACCACAATGGCACATGTAAAAATATATAAAACAGCAAACTGTTCTTTTTGTAGAAATGCAATAAAACTCTTATCAAACAAGGGAGTAGAAATTGAAGAAATTGATATCGAGCAGTTTCCAGAGAAAAGACAAGAAATGATAGATTTAGCAGGCGGTGATTCGGTCCCACAAATATTTGTAAATGATAATCATATCGGTGGTTTTGATGACTTATCAGAATTAGATATGGATGATGAGTTAGATCCTTTGTTACAATAGCGTTTATTTTTAATAAGACACTCAGGAGATTGATGTGGATTTTTTCCCCATTTTTATGAATTTAAAAAAACGCCCTTGTCTGGTGATTGGTGCCGGTAAAGTGGCAGCAAGAAAAATTCATTTATTACTTAAAGCTAAAGCAAAAGTTACCGTAATTGCTCCTGATCTATGTCGTGAAGTAGAAGGCATGGTTACCCGTGGAGAGATTCAGTATCAGGCACGAGAATTTACTGAAGCAGATATAATTGGCTCAGTTCTGATTATTGCCGCAACGAACCAAAAAAAAGTAAATAAAAAGGTATCACAACTTTCATGCAAAAATGGCATACCTGTTAATGTAGTTGACCAGCCTGATTTATGTGGTTTTATTATGCCTTCTATTATTGATCGCTCGCCTATACAAATTGCTATTTCCACTGGGGGAACCTCTCCCGTATTAGCCAGATTATTGCGTACACGTCTAGAAAGCTATATTCCCGCAGCATATGGCAAATTAGCCCGGTTGGTTGATGGTTTCCGTTCTCAGGTTATTAGCAAATTTACCGATACCAACCAACGCCGCCTATTCTGGGAAAAAATTCTGGAAGGAAAGGTAACTGAATTACTCTTTGCAGGCAATGAACATGCGGCTAAAAAAGCATTAGAAAAAGCTATTTTAGATGATAATTTATCCGATAATGTGGGAGAAGTTTATTTGGTTGGAGCAGGTCCTGGCGACCCCGACTTATTAACCTTTAGAGCCTTACGTTTAATGCAACAGGCGGATGTTGCAGTTTATGATCGTCTGGTTTCACAGGGTATTTTGGATATGGTGCGCCGTGATGCAGAATTAATTTATGTGGGCAAGGAAAGAAGCAATCATGCACTTCCTCAGGAAGATATTAATGAATTATTAGTGCGTCTGGCTAAAGAGGGAAAAAGAGTGGTACGCCTAAAAGGGGGCGATCCGTTTATCTTTGGCCGGGGAGGAGAAGAAATTGAAACCCTAAAAGAAAATCAGATAGATTTCCAGGTAGTCCCAGGTATAACTGCAGCGGCAGGTTGTTCCAGTTATGGCGGTATTCCTCTAACCCATAGAGATCATGCTCAATCCTGTGTGTTTGTAACCGGTCATTTAAAAGACGGTACGGTAAACCTTAACTGGAAGGCTCTGGCACATCAAAATCAAACGATTGTTTTTTATATGGGCTTACAAGCGGTAAACATTATTTACCAAAAATTGGTGGAATATGGACTCCCAGAAGATACTCCAGCTGCATTGATAGAACAGGGCACAACTGAAAATCAACGAGTACATATTGCTACATTAAAAACACTTGCCGATGTAGTTGAGCAAAAAAATGTAAAACCCCCCTCAATTATTATTGTTGGATCAGTGGTTAGCTTACATGAAAAACTTAAATGGTTTTCACCCAATAGCGAGCGTACCACTACCTTTCAAAGTGCGATGGGCCGAACAAAATAACTTGTAAACTGTTTTTGGATATGGAAGAAAATATTCATATCCATTATCGAGACTTAAGAATAGAGCTAAGTGGTGTTGAATTTAAAAAATATCCCATAGCCTTTTGCCACCCAATCGGCTGAATTATCAGCCATTATTCATCAAAGTAATTATCAGTGAGTTTTTAATTTATCGTTACTTATAAAACTATTGTTAAAATTAAGCCCATAATTTCAACTACTTTATTATTCGAATATGAAGACGTCCTGAGGAGAAAAAAGAAGACTTAATGTTATCAAATAAAGAAATAGATATTATTTTTAATAACAATTATCTATAAAGCTAAACTTGAAAACTTGAATTTTGTTTATGAGTTAAATAACAAGCTTTTAATACTATAACTAGCCAGGGAGTTCTTTCGTTTACTTTGGTTCAAAAAAATAAGTGCCTTGAAAAGGCTAAATTTGCGTAGGGTATTCTAGCGTGTTGCGTGCTTCCCCCAGATTTCTTTAACACGTTTATCGCGCCCACAGGACCAACGGTAATAGTTGTAACGTATGGGGTTATTTTTATAATAATCTTGATGATAGCTTTCATCACCTGCAATAGGATAAAAAATACTGCTGTCTAAGATAGGAGTAACCACCTTTTGATTGGGAAACATTTTAACGACTTTATCAGTTGATAACTGGGCTAATTTTTTCTCTTGTTCATTGGCAACAAAAATAGCACTTAAATAAGACTGCCCTTTATCACAAAATTGGCCTTGGTCATCAAAGGGATCAATATGTACCCAGAAATACTCCAGCAGTTTTCCATAGGTGATTATTTTGGGATCGTAGTCTATTTCTACTGCTTCATAATGCCCGCTATGGTTGCCTTTGTATGTTGGGTTTTTTAAGCTACCACCAGTAAAGCCAGAAATTACTTCACTTACCCCATCAAGTTTTTCGAAATCAGACTCCATACACCAAAAACAGCCTCCTGCAAAAATGGCTTTATCTGCATAGGCTATTTGTAGCGAGCCTAATAGTAATGTGAAATATAAAAATTTAAATTGTTTTTTCATGGGTTTTCTCGTAAAAATACTTCGGATTAAATTAGTTGGTTATTTATAACAAAGATTTAAAGCAAAGGAAAGTAAAACTACAGGGCAAAATATTATAGTTGAGTAAGTTTTTTATAACCCTGATTATTCTCTGATAATAAGGAATGTACTTTCTAAATATATTAACCTGGAAAACGTTATAATAACCGCTGCCAAACATAGCATTAGTGTAAACTTCCATTGAGTCTATATCATTGTCTCTAATTTCTACAGCCCCCTATGTTAGGGCAATACCTAGTGAGGTTAGGGCAATACCTAGTGAGGTAGCAGCATCTTGAGAGTGAGAAAATAATTGTTCATTGAGGTAATCTCTAATATTGCTAGTACTTACAAAAAAAGTGCTGATAAAGAGTGTTATAAAAATAACACAAATCAAGAATAACCTTATTATTTAAATAAGGTCATTAGTTTTTAGCCTCTGCTAATTCTATATTAATTCTTTTTTCATTCGTTTATTTAAATCAACCCATAAACGTATACGACTACTACTGCCTACTTTTTTGCCCGAGCCTTTTTTCTTTTGCAACCACATGCCTTCACCATTAAAACTGTAGATAGGCTTAAGATCTTTACGTTTGGTTGCTGGAAGAATCTTTTTATTGATATTGTCTAGTACTAAAGGAATGGAGCGTTTGGTTTTACTATAGGTTAAAACCATATGTGCCTGATTATATTTTAAGGCTTTAACATAGTTTAATTTTAGCCGCTTTATCGGTACACCTAATGCAGTTAAGGTAAAATATTTTATAATGGTAAAATCTTCACAATCCCCAGCACGTTTAAGTAAAGTTTCCATTGGGGTTGCCCAATAGTCCTTTTTTTGCCATAAAATTTTATCTGAAACCCAACGCAGCTGTTGATTAAAAAAGTCATTAGTGAGTTTTATTTTTTCTGCCTCGGATTTATTTTGATTTTTAGCTACAAATTTTTTCCAGTTGGTAAAGCGCTTAGCAACTTTTTTACCGTATTTTTTTTCAATTTGAGCTAATTTTTTAGGACTATAGAGGATAACTTCTTGCTTAGCATAGAGCCAGCCATTAATAAAAATTTCGAAAATAAGTAGAAGTATCAATATTTTGGTATATTTCATGATGGCTTTAAATATGCATTAATTTATTATTTTATGCTGGCAGGCTTAAAAATAAAATACTGGGCTGATGAAGGTAATAGCAAGTTCCATATGAAGATAGAGTAAAGCTTTTTCTTAAAGTAAAAATAAAGAATCGTGCATTAGATTAAATGGGTTAAAACGAGAGGAATTAGCTCCCAAATATATTTTTAGATAATAAACTAAATAAACCCTTTTTAGGTTTCACTGCTGCTTTTGTTATTGCTGGCAAATTTTCTAGTGTTTCGATTAATAGTTGGCAGTTTTGAGGGCGTGCTTCAGGATCTACTTCCATAGTCCAGTCCAGTAAATGTAAAAATTCTTCAGAATAATTTTTATTAAAGGCCTCAATCGCAGGTTTCATTAAATCTTCTTTTTCCCGCGCACTACAGGTTGGCGGGGCTTTCGCTTCAATACAGCTACGGATAGTTGCTCCCATGGCATAAATATCTGTCCAGGGGCCTAAATAACCACGTTCTGTAATTTGTTCAATAGGGGCAAATCCTGCAGTTGCAACTACTCTTGAATCATATAGGCGACTGCCTTTAGTTTCTCTTACTGCTCCAAAATCTAATAGTAATGGAATACCACCAGAGCGTAGATGAATGTTTCCTGGTTTAATATCTAAATGAAGTAGTTTTTTCTGGTGGATACAGGCAAGGGCTGATAACACATTTACAAAAATAATCCGTAATAATTTTTCACTTAAATTGCCCTTGTGTTTGCGGATATAGTTTTGCAAGTTAATGCCTTTTACTTCGTCCATAACCATGTACGAAGTGCCATTGTCAGGGAAAAAGGTAATAACATTAACAATGTTTTTATGCTTGAGAAGCGCCAGGCTATTGGCTTCCTGATAAAATAATTTTTGCCCCTTATTAAATGAATCCAGCTCTTTAACAGACAGGCTTACAACGCGATTATCGGCTTCTCGTTTAGCCAGTTTTTGTGGCATATATTCTTTGATAACAACCGCTAGCTGAGTTTTGCAATGATGAGCATTATACACAATACTAAAACCGCCGCCGCCTAATACCTTATCAATAATAAACTCATCAACCTGAGTTCCAGAAGTTAGCGCGTTGTTCTTTTTGTCCATAAGGTTTGATGTTTTTTAATAGTTACAATTACTGTTATTGTGCCTATACTAGCTTTATAATGCTTAAAATTAGTAGTAAAACAGAATGAATTCTTATGTTACATAATCTTAAGATAAGTAACAAAACAGAATGAATTCTTATGTTACATAATCTTAAGATAAGTAACAAAACAGAA
>JASFYQ010000129.1:0-9931 GCA_045047105.1 Pseudomonadota bacterium
ATCAAGCAGGAATTGAGTTTACTGATATGGAAAAAATAGCAGCTTAAATTTGGGAATAAGATTTTTTAAATAATTGTCTAGATATTTGGGGTGCTATAAAACATTAATAACTCGTGCTATCTTGAATTGCAAAAAGAATAATACAATTATATTTTTGAACAGTGTTCAGGCAACCATTCCTTCAAAACTTCTTGCAGCACAATTTGTTTCATGGGTTTGGTAATAAAATCATTCATTCCTGAAGCCAGGCATTTTTCACGATCACCTTGCATTGCATTTGCCGTTATAGCAATAATGGGTACGTCATGATTTAAGACTTTAGACTCTTTAGAGCGAATATGACTACTGGCCTCATAACCGTCCATGACGGGCATCAGACAGTCCATCAGTACCAAATCGTAAGAAATGTCGTTTAGCAGTGAAATCGCTTCCTGTCCATTGGCAGCAAAACCAACATTAACACCTAGTTTTTTTAACATACCGCCAGCCACTTTCTGATTGATGATATTATCTTCAACAACCAGAATTCGAGCATGGAATTTTAGGTGCTTTTCAGCGTTATATCGGGTAACCAATGGTTCATCATGACTGGTTATTTTGCTCACTTGAAGAAGGATATTGTAAATTTCTGAAGGATTTACCGGTTTGCTGACATATGCATTAAACCCCATTTTTTTTGCCTTTTTAGCGTCACCACGTTGAGCCTGTGAAGTTAACAGGATATTTCGCAAATCTAAAAATTGTTTCTGATGACGAATAGCTGAACATAACTGGACACCATCCATATTTGGCATCTGCATATCGATAAAACAGATCGTATAGGGGTAATTTTGTTCAATACCTGCCTGAAGTTCCTGTAATGCATCTGAACCACTGGCCACCACCTGGTGTGCAATTTCCCAGCTATTTAGAAGTTGGTCCAGATAAATTCGATTGGTATCATTATCATCAACCACTAGGATATTTTCCTGTTTTAAATCAGGTAAATGTATATAGTTTGAATCCTGTGATTCGGCACATTCCAGTTCCAAAGTAAACCAGAAGCTTGAACCTTTACCAGGTTCACTTTCAACGCCGATTTCTCCACCCATAAGTTTTGTCAGTTGCTGACTGATGGACAAGCCTAAACCTGTGCCACCATAATTCCTGGTTGTTGAACTATCAGCCTGAATAAATCGGTCAAATAAATGCTTGCAAGTCTTTTGGTCAATCCCAATTCCTGTATCCCTTATTTCAAAACGGATTAGATCATGATTGTTTGATTGGGACACAATATTGACATCAATAGCTATTTCACCTATTTCGGTAAATTTGATGGCATTACCAACAAGATTCATCAGAATTTGGCGTATTCGGCCTGGATCTGCCCGATACCATTTATTTAAAACAGGTATATCCAGACAAATGAATTCAAGATTTTTCTCATGGCATCGTAAAGCCATGCTTGAGCTGAATTCTGACAACAGATGACCCAGATTAAAATCAACCAATTCCAGGTCCAGCTTGCCCGCTTCAATTTTAGAAAAATCCAGTATATCATTAATGATAGTCAATAAAGATTCAGCACTGCTTTTTATTATCAAAGCCTTGAACTTTTGTTCCTTATTTAAATTATCATCTAGTAATAGGTCAAGCATACCGATGACTCCATTCATCGGAGTTCGAATTTCATGACTCATATTGGCCAGAAATTCACTCTTGGCATTGTTTGCTGCCTCAGCCCTCTCTCGTGCCTTGACTAATTCATCACGTGATCTTTTAAGATCACGTCGCATATTAAGAAAAGTCTGAATCAGTTCACCCAGCTCGTCTTTATAGCTACGTTGTAACTCAGTTTCAAAATGACCACGAGCTAGCTGCTCAGAGGCATTTTTTAATTGTCGTAATGGGAGGTAAATTATTTTATACTGACTTACAAGGCTGATCAGTAATATCACAATCATTGATAAAATAAATATCTGGTCAATAAGATGCAGACTATCAGAAATTTTTTGTTTTTCTTTTGACCAGTCCACATCCAGCTCTATATACCCCAGTTTTGTTCCACTGATTTCCAATTCATGAATGATATGAATCAATTCCAACTGGTCTTTTAACTGTTCATCAGTATGGAAAAGTGGATATAGTCGCTTTCCATGAAAATCAATAAGTTTTAAATTAAACCATTTACCATGATACAACTCTTGTTGGTAGTCCATAGCTGAATAAAGTACTGCCAGGTTATTTTCAAGGATACTTCTGACTATATCTGATTCACTGGCATTGATAATCTCTAGAGTTCGTTCTTTAAAATCCAGTTTTGATTTTGCTAATTGAGTTGGTTCCCAATAGAAATGTAAAAATAAAATGACCAGGGACACACCTAGCAAAGGGGGTAATAGAAGTTTGGTCTTTATATTCAAAGTAAGTACCAGTAATTCAACAGCTACACAAGTTGCTAGAGGTATACTATTTAAGGCTGCACATAAAAGCGTTCGAGACCTAATTTTTTTAAGGACATGTAGTCTTCTAAACTAGCTATACCAATTTGTTTAATAGGAATTTTGGCCAATTGTTTCCTACCTTCATCCGTTTGTCCATATTTCAAAAGTGCCTGAGTTACAGACACTTTGACTTTTTCTGGAACTGACGGTAATACAGCAAAGGGATGTGGTGTCACCTTGGTAGTTGTGTGAATAACTTTAAGCGCATCACGAAATTGAGACTTTTGTTGGCTTAGAGTCTTTTGCACTCCACCACCTGCTGTAGATTTATCCAATAAAACATTTAGATACACAGAATCATGTGTCTTCACATAAACAGGAGTAATTTTAATACCAAAGTTATCAGCTAATTCTTGGCGCATCTGTAATGATGCACCCAGAGCATTAGGTGCTGGGAAAGCAATTTTTTCACCGTTAAGCTCTGTTGGTGAACTGATATTGCTATTTTTTTTTACAACTAATACACCATAAAGTTTTCGGCCATGATCTCTTATTAAAGGTTGATACCCCATCTTTTCATTAGCCATTACCAGGTGATAGGGGTTCATATAAGCAAAGTCAAATCTTCCTTCCTGAAACTCCCTCTCAAATTCTGGAATAGAAGGCGAACCACGAAGCTCAAAACTATACCCCGTTTCTTTTTCAAGATAATCAAGTATGGGGCGCCAAATGGAATGCAATTTTCTGGCTTCAAACTGAGGAACTACCCCTATAGAATAAAAGACTTTATCATCATTTGCTATAGCTGAATTAGCAGTAAAGACGACTATGATAAAAAAAATTATAAAATACTTATACATTAGTGATACCTCCGTTTACATATTATATCTGTTAATTAATTTATAAATAACCAATTTAATCGTTATACTAAAAAATATAAATATGTCCTTAGTGCATATTTCAGCTATTTTAATTGAATACCAATCTTACTGGAATTGTAATGTTATAGATATAGATATAGATATAGATATAGAAGAAAGGATAAATATAACCCAAGTTTTAAATTCTAAAAATTTCCGCTTTTTGATAATGAATTAAAAAATACCTGCAGTGATCCTATAATTAAAGATATAATCTATAAAATAGACCTACTTTGGAGTAAACACAAAATGCAATTAGAAGTACAACTGGGTGAACAAGGGCAGATACAGATCCCAGCCCTGTTAAGAAAAGCTCTTGGCTTCCATGCAGGTGAAAAATTAATTGCTAAAGATAATCATGGACAATTAATTATAGAAAAAGAATCTATTATAAAAAGTAGGCTAAGAACAAAGTTTTCAAAAATACCTAAGGATATTGATTTGGCACAAGAGTTAATTGAAGAACGAAATCATGATGCTATAAATGAAAACGCCAAGATATGAGTGTTGTTATTGATGCATCAGCTCTATTAGCATGGCTACATAATGAACCTGGAAGTGATGTAGTTGAAGAACAGCTAGATCAATCTATTATATCTGCTATCAACTGGTCAGAAGTTGTCCAAAAAGCTTTATCAAAAGATATAGAGGTTGATGGCATGAAGGAGGATATTGAGGCTCTTGGTGTCAAAATTGAAGCGGTTAATGTATCTACGGCTGAATTGGCTTCGTATATTTGGCTTGAAAACAAAAAACTGGGTTTGTCTATAGCCGATAGAATTTGTTTAGCCCTTGCTCAAGAGAAAAAACTCACCGTATTAACTGCTGATAAAGAATGGACTAAAGTTATCACTGATATTAAAGTACAACTTATTCGTTAAATTGTACTCATAAAGTGTTGTGATTTAGAACTTAACTATAAAGATGGAATTGTTTTTTAGTAACACTTGAAGTAACAACAGAAACCAAATATAGATTTAATTTTATTTATTTTCATATAGTTAGGTTGACGTTTCAACTGCCCCCCGCCTCCACCACTTTAAGGCTCTTCTCCGCTTTAATTAATTAAACCCATATAAATCAACAGATTATAAAATATACTTGCTAGTGAAATTGGCTGACATTGACTATTTTTGACTATTCTGGCCTTTGTGTAGACACGATTTTTTTAGTGAGATTATGTCTATAAGCACTTTACTTTAGTTAAATGTTGATGCAGAATTAAATCAGAAAATTTTAGAAACTAATTCTAATGATAGCATTAATCAATTTACTATATAAGCTATATCAGCATGCAAAAAAATATTAATATTATTAAATTTAAAGCATAAACTTAAAAAAACAGCCATTTAATGCTTTTATCTAAATTAGCTCAGTCCACCCTAACTCAGCCATAAGAGTGATTGATATTTTTAGCATTTCATACCAAATTTACAGACATAGCTGAACCAAAGAACAAACTTAATCATTCCTACAGAACCGTCATCATAATTGAGAGAGAAATTTCTGTTTTTACTTTTTTTATCCTTTAAGTTGTTGGCGAAATAGTTGTATTAATAACTCAATATTTTTACCATTTGAATAGTTGGGTCGAGTTATAAAAGCTATTCTTCTATGTGGCGTAGGCTCATTTAAATGGGCAGCCTTTAATTTTGAATGGCTTAATAATTGCTCTAATGCCATTTCAGGTATCAATGTCGTTCCCATACGCCCAATGACCATTTGTACTAACATTTGTAAACTGGTTGATTCAAGAGATGAGTTTGTTGTACTAGAGGGTAATTTACATGCAGCTAGTGCATGATCTTTTAAGCAGTGTCCTTCTTTTAACAGCATTAGGTGAGAGACATCAAGTTCAGCACTTGTAATTTCTGATTGTTTTGAAAGTGGATCATTACAATGCGTCACCCAATAAAAGTCCTCCTGCCAAAACTCAAAGGCAAGCAAGCCTTCAATATCATAAGGTAATGCCAAAATACCAGCATCCAGTTCACCCTTGCTAACTTTATTAACCAAGGTTTTTGATTGTTCCTCCGTAATACTCAACTTAAAACAAGGATATTGTTGGTAAACATTGGGTAGTACTTTTGGTAATAGATAGGGACCGATAGTAGGAATGATACCAATAGACATCGGGTAACTTAGTGGTGCTTTTAGTGATTGACCCAGCTGCTGGATATCGTTCATCTGAAGTTTGACCTGCTGTGCTTTTTCAAGAAAGTTCGCACCAACTGCTGTGATGAGTACCTTTTTATTATCACGTTCAAAAACCTGAAATCCCAATTGTTTCTCCATTTCAGTTATCGCTGTACTTAGAGCAGATTGTGAAACGAAGCAAAGCTCAGAAGCTTTTTTAAAGTGCAGGTTTTTTGCTACAGCAAGTGCATAAGTAATCTGTTTGAGTGTAATCATGAATTATTTCCTGAAATCATTATTCAATTTAATAGAATGATGTGTTCTATTTTAATTGATTTATTAGATTAATCAAATACTCTATCATATTTCCAACGTTGAGACAGACATCAACAGAAATAATAAATAATAGTTTAAACAACTCTTAAACAATACATAAAAAGGAACTTAACCATGACGATGATTAACAAATCTATCCCTGAATTTACGGCAGAAGCTTTCCACAATGGTGAATTTAAAACAATTAAAACGGAAGATGTAAAAGGAAAATGGTCTATTTTCTTATTTTATCCAGCTGATTTTACTTTTGTCTGTCCTACTGAATTAGAAGATATGCAAAGTTTTTATGAAGAACTGCAGCAATTGGATGTGGAAGTTTATGCTGTATCAACAGATACACATTTTGTTCATAAAGCATGGCATGACACCAGTGATGCAATTGGCAAGATTACTTATCCAATGATTGGTGATCCTACTGGCACTATCACACGTGGATTTGATGTCATGATTGAAGCAGATGCATTGGCACTTCGTGGAACTTTCCTTGCTAATCCAGAAGGTGTTGTTAAGGTCTCTGAAGTTCATGACTTAGGTATCGGGCGTTCTGCAAAAGATATGCTTCGTAAAGTAAAAGCGGCTCAATATGTTGCTAAACATGATGGTGAGGTTTGTCCTGCTGCATGGGAAGAAGGTGAAGAAACGTTGACACCTAGTTTAGATTTAGTCGGTAAAATTTAAGCATAATTAAAATAAACTTCTTGTTAACGTCAACGTGGGTAATAACACTTGTTACATCAATTACCCACGAAGTTAACATAAGTTATGACAAATAAGATAATTTTAGCAAAGGTGATGTATGTTAACACGAGAAATTAAAGAAGCCTTGATGGGCTATACTGCAAATATGCAAAATAATGTCACATTTGTTGTACAAACAGGTGAGCATAAAAAGCGTGCAGAACTTATCACATTTCTCAATGATTTTTCTAAAGTATCAAAGAGAATTACTATCGAGGAGCGGGATACTTTAGGGCAATTAAGAAGTCCTGTCAGCTTTATGCTGGAAGTTGATGGTATAGCTAATGGTATTCAGTTTTCTGGTATACCCAGTGGACATGAATTTAATTCGTTAGTATTAGCGGTATTACATTCCTCAGGAACAGAAATAAAATTAGATGATAGTTTAAAAAATATGCTTGCCAATGTGCAGCAAGACTTAAAATTTGAAGTCTATGTCAGTTTAAGTTGTCACAATTGTCCTGATGTTGTGCAGGCTGTTAATCAGTTTGCAACCATTAATCCTAATATCACGGCAGAAACTATTGATGGTGGCATATACCCAGAATTAATAGAAAAAAATGATATTCAGGGCGTGCCAACGGTTTTCCTTAATGGAAAAATATTTGCTAATGGTAAGGTTGATACGGCGCAGTTATTGGATAAATTGATTCAAGAATACCCTGATATCACAGAGCATTCTTCTCAAGAAAATTTACCTATACAAGATGTGACTGTGATTGGTGGTGGTCCAGCAGGTGTATCAGCGGCTATTTATGCAGCACGTAAGGGCCTAAAGGTAACAATGATTGCCGATCGTTTGGGTGGTCAGGTGAAAGATACCATGGGAATTGAGAATTTAATTTCTATCCCTAGTACGACGGGCCCTGAACTTGCGGCAGGCTTACAGGCACATTTGAATGAATATGATATTACCAAAAAAGAACATTTTAGGGTTGAAAAAGTTGATAAGGGTAAGATTAAGGCCGTTTATCTTTCATCTGGTGAGCAGATAAAAACAAAAACGTTGATTATTGCTACGGGTGCAAAATGGCGTGAGCTTGGTGTGCCTGGTGAAAAAGAAAATATAGGTAATGGAGTTGCTTATTGCCCTCATTGTGATGGTCCTTTTTTCAAAGGTAAAGATATTGCTGTCATTGGTGGTGGTAATTCAGGTATTGAAGCAGCTCTTGATTTAGCAGGTATTGTAAAGTCTGTCACCGTTTTTGAATTTATGCCTGAGTTAAAAGCAGATCAAGTCTTAGTGGAACAGGCAGAACAGAGAAATAATATTACTATTTTAAAAAATGTTGTAACCAAGCAGATTCTGGCAGAGAATGGTAAAGTGACCAGCATTGAATATCAAAATCGTGAAACTGAGCAAGTTTTGATTAAAAATCTAGCAGGTGTTTTTGTTCAAATTGGCTTAATACCTAATAGCAGTTTCCTAAAGGATGTTGTGGGTTTGACACAATATGGTGAGGTTATTATTGATGAACGAGGTCAAACCAGTGAAGCAGGCATATTTGCCTGTGGCGATGTGACCACTGTTCCTTATAAACAAATTGTTATTGCCATGGGGGAAGGTGCAAAAGCATCACTAGCTGCTTTTGATTATTTGTTGATGAATTCAAGTTCTACTCAGAAAGTAGCATAAAAATTTTATAATCAGGTTTTAGTCTTCCTAAAACCCTTTTACTTCGGAGAATAAAATGACTGAAAAATCTAAATTGACGATGACAAACGGAGCTCCTGTAGCTGATAACCAAAATGTGTTAACTGCAGGGTCGAGGGGACCCATGTTACTTCAAGATGTTTGGTTTTTGGAAAAACTTGCTCACTTTGATCGTGAAGTTATCCCTGAACGTCGAATGCATGCGAAGGGGTCTGGTGCTTATGGAACATTTACAGTGATTAACGACATAAGCCAATATACTAAGGCGAAGCTGTTTTCAGAAGTAGGTAAAAAAACGGATGTCTTTACTCGCTTTTCTACTGTTGCAGGTGAGCGTGGTGCTGCTGATGCAGAGCGAGATATTCGTGGCTTTGCAGTTAAGTTTTATACCGAAGAAGGCAATTGGGATATGGTGGGTAACAATACCCCCGTATTTTTTCTGAAAGACCCGCTTAAATTCCCTGATCTCAATCATGCCGTTAAACGTGACCCTCGTACCAATATGCGTAGCGCACAAAATAATTGGGATTTTTGGACATTGTTGCCTGAGGCTTTGCACCAAATAACCATATTAATGAGTGATCGTGGTAATCCACGTACTTATCGACATATGCATGGTTTTGGTAGTCACACCTTTAGCTTTATCAATGAAAATAATGAACGGTTTTGGGTGAAGTTTCATTTCAAATCACAACAGGGTATTGAAAATCTGACGGATGAAGAAGCAGATACATTGATTGGTCAGGATCGAGAAAGTCATCAAAAAGATTTATATGAAAGTATTGAAAAGGGTGATTTTCCTCGTTGGAACTTTAAAGTACAGATTATGCCCGAAAAGGATGCAAAAGATTATCGTTTTCATCCTTTTGACCTGACTAAAATCTGGTCTCACAAAGATTATCCACTGATTGATGTGGGTGTTTTAGAGCTTAACCGCAACCCTGATAACTATTATGCTGAAGTTGAACAGTCCGCATTTAATCCTGGAAGTATTGTACCTGGTATAGGCTTCTCTCCCGATAAAATGTTGCAAGGTCGCTTATTCTCATACGGAGATGCACAACGATACCGTCTAGGAGTTAACCATGCTCAAATACCTGTCAATGCACCACGTTGCCCCTATCACAGTTTCCACCGTGATGGTGCTATGCGGGTAGATGGAAATAGTGGTAGCACTAAAGGCTATGAACCCAATAGTTTAGGTGAATGGCAGGAACAACCACAAAGCAAAGAGCCACCACTAGAATTGTATGGTACAGCTGACCACTGGGATCACCGTGAAGATGATGATGATTACTACACTCAAGCAGGTGATTTGTTCAGATTAATGAGCAAAGAACAACAGCAAGTACTTTTTGAAAATACAGCACGCTCTGTTGGTGGTGCGGATATAGAAGTTCAGAAGCGTCATATAAGTAACTGTCTTAAAGCTGATCCACAATATGGGAAAGGTGTAGCTGAGGCGTTGAGCATAACTGCATAAGGCATTTTAGCTAACAAGGCAATTTCATTCAAAAAGCATAGCTCATTCTTTGCTATGCTTTTTGATGCCTAAATTTATGGGTTAAATAATGATGTATATCCGAAAATGACCATTGTATACATTCAATTAACTAACTTTCATCTGGTAGTGTAAAAATAAGTGTGTATCTGTCCGATTAAATATAAGGAGATAACTCCTCCTCAAACTCGATTACCTCGGTGCCCCTTGAGGGTATAAACCG
>JASFYQ010000130.1:0-37647 GCA_045047105.1 Pseudomonadota bacterium
CCATAAACAAGAGTTCCATACTTCAACCTGACAAATCGCCACATTTAATATTTAATCAAGAAAGAGAAACTAACCAACAGCTTTAACAATAGCCGCATAATAAAACCCATCCAGATTGGCTTCCCCGGGTAAAATTTGCCAGCCGTACTGCATGGCTCTGCCCCATGGGAGTTGTATAGGTTTTAATTGTGCATTATTATGATTTTGCATAAATTTTTCTATTTGGCGATCATTTTCATCTCTTAATACCGAGCAGGTGGCATAGAGTAATAAACCACCAGGTTTTAGAATTGACCACATTGCTTCTAAAATACTCTCTTGTAACTTGCTTAAATCCTCAATATCACTGTCTTTTCTAAGCAGCTTAATATCAGGATGGCGTCGAATTACTCCCATAGCAGAACAGGGCGCATCTAATAAAATGCGATCAAAAAACTCACCATCCCACCAACTATCGGTAGCTGCTGCATCTGCTGCTAATAGCTCTGCATTTAAACCCAATCGTTCAAAATTTGAAGTTATTTGTTCCAATCGGGTTGAACTGATATCAATAGCTAATAAAGAAGCAAGTTGCGGATATTTTTCTAAAATATGTGAAGTTTTTCCCCCTGGTGCAGCACAGGCATCTAATACTCTATGACCTTTTTGTACATCCAATAAATTTGCTGCACATTGAGCAGCTGCATCCTGAACTGAAACCAGCCCCTGTTTAAACCCGGGTAACGTATCAACATTTATGGGTTGTTTAAGATGTATTGCAGGATGCTCTGTGGATAAAAATTCAAACTCCAGTTGCTCATTTTCTAATAGCTGTTGGTATTCATTTTTTGAAATTTTTGCCTGATTAAATCTTAGCCAAAAAGGCGGTTGCTGATTATTAGCGTTTAAAATTTGTTCAATTTGTAATGCGCTCCAGTCTCGCTGTAGGCGTTTAACAAACCATTGTGGATGAGAACTCTGAATATGCAATTGCTCTATAGAGGCTTTACTTTTTTCTTGGCTATCTGCTTGTTTGGCTAGAGCTTCCTGCTCTCTAATTACACTTCGTAAAATAGCATTTACCAAACCCTTTGCCCAGAAACGATCCAGAGCTTTTAATTCTGCTACCGTTTCTTTAACCACCGCATAATCAGGCTTGTGCATATATAGCAGTTGGTATAAACCGGTGATCAATAAATAATAAATTATATTATCCTTAGCACGGGGTGGTTTTTTAAGTAATTTTTTTAGTCTTGTTTCCAGTTTTAAAAACCAGCGTAAACTGCCATAACAAATTTGCTGTACAAAAGCTTGCTGGTTTGCATCCATTTTTTGCTGATACTGTGGTAATACCGTAGATAAAGAACGTTGCTGAAAATGTACTTCTCGAATTACCTGAGCTGCTATAGCTCGTGGGCCCAGTTTTTTAGCCGAGCTTTTTTTAACTGAGACACTCTTAACTGGCATTGGCTTAACTGGAGACTTTGTAACAGAAGTCTTTTTTGAATTGGTTGTTTTCATTTTTTAGATAAACTTTGGCAGCGTTTTAAATATAATTGTTCGGATATTTCATTATTTTTATAACCCAGAGCTAAAATGTCTTTTACATTTACCGCACAGGCCTGTTGATAATAATGTCTGCATAAATCAGCCTGTTCTGGAATAATATCTTCATAAGCTTTTCTACCTCTGGAATCTGCCTCACAGACTAATAAAAATAACTCTAAGCGTTGTGGCCTTCTAAATGCATCCAGAGCATTAAATAATTTAATAATAGTACCTTTTTTTAATTCCCCCATACGATGAAATAATAGGTGATACTCGGTAACCAATAAGGCTAAATTACAAATGTGCTTTGGTACTTTTAATCGCTTGCAGATGCCTTTTACTATAGGAATACCATTAACTTCATGTTTTTTATGGCTTGGCCATTGGTTTTTGGGTGTTTTAGCTTTGCCCACATCATGTACCAGCGCTGCAAATTGTATAGCCAGCTGATTTTCTCTGCTCAGTGTTTTGCTTTGCTGCTGGATAATTTTTACACCCTGTTGCAAAACCATTAAAGTATGTATTCCGGTATCAATTTCAGGGTGCCATTGTTCTGTTTGTGGTACTCCAAACAAGTTATCTATTTCAGGCAATAAGCATTTTAATGCTCCACATTGCCGCAATGCCTGAATAAATACTTCTGGATACGGCTCTAATAAAGCACTTTCAACTTCTTTCCATACCCGCTCTGCTACTAAAGCATCTGCTTCACCCTGGCGAACCATTTTTTTCATTAAACTATTGGTTTCTTCTGCAATAGTAAATCCCAGGCCTGCAAAACGGGCAGCAAAACGAGCAGTTCTTAAAATGCGTACGGGATCTTCTGCAAAAGCAGCAGAGACATGACGGAGTATTTTATTATTAAGATCAGCAACCCCGGAGTAAGGATCAATCAGTTGACCAGTTTCATCCTCAGCTATGGCATTAATGGTTAAATCGCGGCGATAGAGATCTTGCTCAATGGTAATATCTATAGAGGTGTAAAAAGTAAAACCCTTATAGCCCTTAGCAATTTTTTTTTCCGTTCTTGCCAGGGCATATTCTTCTTTGGTTATTGGGTGCAAAAATACGGGAAAATCCTTTCCAACAGCGGTATACCCCTGCTCTAACATCTCTTCAATTGTAGCTCCAACCACTACATAATCAATGTCTCTAATTTTTTGCTTTAGCAGCCTGTCTCTTACAGCTCCTCCAACACGAAATATTTGCACCTGATTTAACCTTCTTATCTATTTGCCTTTGAACGTAGTTCATTATAGAAGCTATTGATTTCTTTATCACCTAGATAAAGCGGTAAAACACTTTCTATAGAGCTTAGCTTAAGTGCTAACTCTGCGGCATTAGGTTGATCACAGGTACTATCTACCGTCAGGCTATGATAATTATCCAAACTCATTGGCGCACCTGGAATAACATTCATAATAGTAGCCATAAGTTTAGATAAAAACCAGTTAAGCGGAATTAAAGTAGCACTGGGCTGGGTTAATAAAGCGGTGTATTTAACCAGCTCCAGCATGGAGTATTCTTTTGGCCCGCAGAGAGAGTAAGTTTTTCCAAAAGTTTTTTTATTGTCTATGGAGTTTATAAAAGCATCCACCACATCTTCTACATAAATAGGAGCAAACAGTGCTTTTGCTCCAACTACCGGGAAGGGGCCAGGCATTTTTAATAAACGGGCAAACATATTAAAAAAGTTATCATAGGGGCCATAAATAATGGAAGGGCAAAAAATAGTTACATCCACATTTTTACATTTATAGGCAAGCTGCTGACTCTGACCTTTGGAAATTAAATATTTGCTGCTTTCATTGCCTGCATTTAAGGCACTCATATGCAATAAACGTTTAACTTTAACTGCAGCAGCAGCTTCTGCAATTCTTCTGCTTAATTCGACATGTACCCGATTAAAACTATCCTTATTTTTAGGATTTAAAATTCCTACCAGATTAATTACCACATCCATACCATCAAAATGTCGCTCCAGTAATTTAGGTGCAAAATAATCTATGTTTGAAAGTGTAACGCCAGGCAGCAATTTTAAATGCCTGTTTCTTTCAGGACGACGAGAAAAAACTTTAACTTGATGCTTTAGTTTACTTAAGCGATTGATTAATGCACTACCAACAAAGCCTGTTCCGCCAATAATACAGATTTTCTTTGAGTTCATTTTAATTTACCTGATTTGATACTTTTATTAATTTGCAATCCAATCTCAAAATTTGAGTTAAATCATGAAATTAGTAAAAAATTTAATTTTATAGAAGAGAATTTAACGCTAGTATACTACATTAAGGCTATATTAGTAAACTCTAATATAGAATGCTATGAAATTTTGACCTTTTTTTGCTATAATCCTTGCTGTCATTTCTTTTCGTAACAATTATTTCATAACTAATGTAGCAGATTACTCAAATGAATCAACTAATAGATCAATACCAGCGGAAAATTACCTATTTGCGTTTATCGGTCACTGACCGCTGTGACTTACGTTGCTTTTATTGCATGCCTGATAATAATATTGATTATGCTATTCCTGATGATTGGCTTAGCTTTGATGAAATCACTCGCATTGTTAAAGCTTTTACTCATCTGGGAGTTTCTTCTGTTCGTCTCACAGGTGGAGAGCCGCTGCTGAGAAAAAATATTACACAACTCGCAGCCCAGTTAACTGCTCTGCCAGGCCTGGATGACTTGTCTTTAAGCAGTAATGCAACCCGCCTGAATAAATATGCCACAAAGCTTTTCCAGGCAGGCATTAGCCGTATGAATATCAGTCTGGATACGGTTAATCCCGAAAAATTCACTGAAATTACCAAGGGCAAAATAGATAAAATTATAGAAGGCCTATTAGCTGCAAAAGCAGCAGGAATTCACCCCATTAAAATTAATATGGTTTTAATGAAAGGCCTTAATGATGGTGATGATGTAGAACAAATGGTCGATTTTTGTATTCAGCATGGCTTTTCCTTACGTTTTATTGAAACTATGCCCATGGGTGATACCGGTAGAAATGCCCGCCAGTATTATATTGATCTAAAGGAAATTGAACAGCGATTAGGCAAAAAATATGAATTAATTCCATCCGTTATGCCAGGAGCAGGGCCTGCCCGTTATGTGCAGATTGTTGGAACAGATATGAAAATTGGATTTATAACCCCCATCTCACAACATTTTTGTGATACCTGTAACCGCGTTCGTTTGTCTGCAACAGGTGATTTATATATGTGTCTGGGAGATGATCATAAATACCAGTTACGCCCATTATTACGCTCTGGCATTAGTGATAATGAGCTTGAAAATGTTATCCGCCAGGCGATAAACCTTAAACCATTTAAGCATGAGTTTGATGAAAACCCAGATAAAATAGTGCGCTTTATGTCTAAAACCGGTGGCTGATTTTAGTCATGCGATTATTTGTTGAACAGGCTCTTCAGCCAGGCGAAGCATTAACACTGGATAGTTTTGCAGCTAATTATATCAGCCGCGTCTTACGCTTAAAAATAAATGACTCTATATGCCTGTTTAACGGTATATTGCCGCTGGGTGAATATACCGCCTCAATTTCTTCCATCAGCAAAAAACAGCTTATAGTACAAATACAATCGTTCCAACAAAAAAATTTAGAGTCCCCTCTATTTATTAATTTATTACAGGGTGTATCGCGTGGCGACAGAATGGACTATACCATTCAAAAAGCAGTTGAATTAGGAGTAAATGCTTTTTATCCTCTGTTTCTTGATCGTAGCAATGTTAAATTAAACCAGCAATCTCGTCTGGATAAAAAACTGGCTCACTGGCAGGGTATTTGCAACAGTGCCTTACAACAATCAGGGCGCACAGCAAAGGTAGCCGTACATCAACCAGACAATATAGCATCTATCCAAAATATTACAGCAGACATTAGCTTACTTGCAGATCCTCTGGCCAAAACATCCTTAAGTGAGTTAGTACTTACCAATAAAAATAAGCCTCAGCGAATTAATATTTTAATTGGTCCAGAAGGGGGGATAACCGAATCAGAGCGAGCTTATACTCAATCACAGGGATTTACTGCTGTACGTCTGGGGCCCAGAATTTTACGTACAGAAACAGCAGGTTTAGCAATTATTAGCTACTTACAGGCAGCCTGGGGCGATTTTTAGCCGATATTAACTTTTTAGTCGACATTAACTTTTTTAGTCAACATTAACTACACAGCAGCAAACAAAAAATTTTAAGGAATAGTTATGAAGCCAATAAAAATAGGGATTGTAATGGATCCCATTGAATCGATTAAAGCCTATAAGGATAGTAGTTTAGCTATGTTGCTTGAGGCAAAAGCACGTGGCTGGCAAATTTTTTATATGCAGATGGGGGATCTGTTTATGCAATCAGGCAAGGCCATGGCAAATGGTAAAATACTGGATGTTTTTGATGATAAACAGCACTGGTTTGATTTTTTAAGCGAAAAGCAAACTATTGAGCTGTCATCTCTTGATGCTATTTTAATGCGCAAAGATCCTCCCTTTGATATGCATTATATTTATGCCACCTATATTTTAGAATATGCTGAAAAGAAAGGCTGCTTAATTGTTAATAAACCCCAGAGCTTGCGTGATGCAAATGAAAAAATGTTTACCCTGGGTTTTGAGCAATGTATTGTGCCCACTTTGGTTACCTCTAATGCAAAACAAATTAAAGATTTTATTCAGCAACACCAGGATATAATTATTAAACCATTAGATGGTATGGGAGGGGCTTCTATATTTAGAATGCAATTATCCGATCCCAATAATAATGTAATTATAGAAACACTTACCCACTATGAAACCGAATACGCCATGGTACAGCGTTTTATTCCTGAAATTACCGCAGGAGATAAACGCATTTTAATTATTGATGGCACACCTGTTGAATATGCTCTGGCGCGCATTCCTACCAAGGATGAAAATCGTGGCAATATTGCCGCAGGGGGAACAGGAAAGGGTATTCCATTAAGTAAGAGAGATTATTGGTTATGTGAACAAATTAAACCTGTTTTACAAGAAAAAGGTTTAATTTTTGTAGGTCTGGATGTGATAGGTGATTATATTACCGAAATAAACGTTACCAGCCCCACCTGTATTAGAGAATTAGACAGCCAGTTTGGACTGAATATTTCTGGCTTATTAATGGATGTTATTGAGCAAAAATGTATAAAAAGTTAATTGCTATTGTACCTCTAATCTTTGTTATTAGCCTGATAAGCTCCTGTGGCTCACCCAGAGAACAATTAGTCCAGCAACAATTATTTACCTTTGGAACATTGGTTGATATTTCTATCTGGACCGATAAAACAGAACAGGCCCAACAAGTTATTGCAACAATAAGTGCTGATTTTGAGCAACAACATCAGCACTGGCATCCAACCAATAGTAATAGTTTATTGGCACAACTGAATCAGCAATTACAGCAGGGTGAAGTAGCCCAACTGGATGACTCCTTATTCAGTCTGGTACAAATCGCAACCATTTTTTCTAAACAATCAGAAGGCTTGTTTAATCCTGCCATTGGCTTATTAGTTGATTTATGGCACTTTGATCAATTACAACAGGTTTCACTGGATGAAACTAATAGCGATACTCTCAAACCGCCCTCCAAAGAGCAGATCCAGGCACTGGTTAATTTACATGCCTCAATGACACAATTAGAGCTAAACCCATCATTAAAACAACTGCGCTCCAGAAACCCTGCTATAAAACTAGATTTTGGAGCTTTTGCCAAAGGTTTTGCGGTAGAGCATGCTATTAACACACTGCGTAAAGCAGGTTTTAATAATGCCCTTATTAATGCAGGTGGAGATATAAAAGCCATTGGCAGCAAGGGTGATAGAGCCTGGAAAATTGGAATCCGTAATCCTTTTTATCAGCAACAAACAGATCAACCTGTAATTGCCTCTATGGCATTAAAAGATAATCAAAGCATTATGACTTCAGGAGATTATGAGCGATTTTTTAGTTATAAGGGCAAACAATATCACCATATTATTGACCCGCGTAATGGTTATCCCGCTAATGGTTTTCACTCGGTAACTATTGTACATAATGATGCATCATTAGCTGATGCAGCCGCTACAGCAATTTTTATTGCAGGCCCTGAACAGTGGAAAAAAATTGCTCAGCAGATGGGCATTAATAAAGTGTTATTAATCACTCAAACGTCCGAGTTAATTATAAGCCAGCAGCTTAAACCACTGGTATCTCTGGCAGATAATAAAAAACTTAAAACCACCGTGGTTAACCTTGAATAAGGTAAAAATTACTGTGGCAGATATACGCCCAGCCGATGTGCTGATTGTTACTCTGGCTATTATATTTTGCATTTTTTTATTTAATAAATACTGGTTTAGCAGTTCTCATACTGTTGAGTTTATTTCTATACAAATAGGCAACCAGCCAGCAAAATTATACCCTGCCTTGTCACACCAAAAAATCAAGGTACAGGGCTTAAAAGGGGAAAGTGAAATAGAGATCAAACAGGGCAGAGCACGTTTTCTACATTCCCATTGTATTGGCCAGCAATGTGTTTTTCACGGCTGGGTTGATGGAGCAGGCCGATCGATTGTATGCTTGCCCAATCAAATCAGTATTACTTTAATTGGTAGAGACACAGAGTTTGATGCACTTAACTTTTAATTTATTGTTTTTAATTTATACCCATCAGCCTATAAAAATCAGTTGAAAATATTATGGTTTTACCACCAAAAGCCATTCACCCTAAGAGTGAAGCTAGATCTCCTGTAAAAACAGCACTATTTTAAGCGGTAGAAGTTGATACCTACGCTGGGAAATAACTATAAACTTTATTATTTACCCATTAATCTCACAATAAAAGGGCGCATAAAAGTATAAATGGTTGGTTTAGGATCGTGTTTGCTCCAGATTTGATCAATATCCGAAGCTATTACCGATTTAAAAATATAACCCAGCGTTACCATTGCTCCCTTGGCTGTGAACTTTCCATTAAATAAGTTTTTACTAAATGCAACTACATCACCATAGAACCAATTACATAAAACACCTTGTTTTTTATTAGTCTGCTTAGAAAACTCAGAATATAGATAATAGTCTGACAGGTGCAGAGAATATGCTGCTACATCAATCCCCATTTTATAAAGAAAAGCTGTAGTTGCAGGCATGCGGGGGTTTATTTCCATAAAAAAATACTTCTGCTGAGCAGAACTATACATAAATTGAATATTAATAATGCCATTATAATTCAGCTTTTTAACTAAAAGAGAGGCGTACTTCTGTAAAATTAGTGTGGGTTTTCTAGAAATAGTGCGAATGGTAAAACCCGTACCATCCATCTCCTGTGTGTATAAAGCCTGGTTTTCCAGATAAGAGATTAGCTCTCCCTGTTGCACCACTAAGTTAACACTGACACGCTTGCCTTCTATATAACGTTCAACCAAGAGGGGCTGTGCTCCATCCCACTGCTGATCTAAAATAGATAACTGTTGTACATTATGTACAATAACGGCTTTTTTATTAACTAAGGCATCTACCGTAAAATTGGGCTTGAAAATAACCGGGAAACCTGTCTCCTCTGCAATGGATTTAAGCTCAGATTTGTTTTTTATTAAGTGACTATTTGCATATGGAATAGCTAATTTTGCTACAAAATCAATACAATGGCTTTTGTTTAAGCAGAGCAACACATTGTCGCTGCTGGGCATAATAAGCTTTGCCCGCTGGGAAAAATGTAAATAATTTTCGGCTAAAAAATTTAAAGCTAACTCACCAATAGGGAAAATAGCATCTATTTCTTTACGCTGTTTTAATAAAGCATCTAAAGCAGTAAAAAAATGCTGGGGATTTTCCAGATCAGGGTGACGCCAGACCTCTTTACAGTATTTTGAACTACAGATGGGATCTAAAAATACACTACTGCCAAGAATAAAGGGAATATTCCTTAAAGACAGGGACTTAATAACGGGCAATGATTGTTTGTAATTATCCAGAATTAGTAGCATAAAAAACTATTATCAACATAGATCATTAAAGTAAATAAACCCGCAGCAATTACCAGCGTAGAGCTGATATAAAAAATAAAGCACCGGCTAATAATAAAAAGGCGGTAAATGAAGTATTAATTCCGTATAAAAAACTGAAGCCTGAATATCGGTAAAATAAGGGCGTATAGCATGTTGCCCATATTGGTACTCAATACTTAGCAATGCCAGACTATAGACAGCAAGTAGAAAATCCGAAAATAAGCGGATGCTCATAAAGAATTAAAAAATAACTCAGTTAATTTTTTACCTGGGTTTTTTTCACGCATAAAGGCTTCACCAACTAAAAAGCTATTGACCTGATGCTGCTGCATAAACTGAATATCTTCTTTGCTATGGATACCACTTTCAGTGACTACAATTCTATTATCTGGAATACTGCTTAATAAATCGGTGGTGTTATTTAAAGACGTTTCGAAAGTACGTAAATTACGATTGTTAATGCCTATTAAAGTGGTTTTTAAAAATAACGCCCTTTGTAACTCCTCGGCATTATGCACTTCAACCAAAACATCTAAGCCTAACTGCTCAGCAAGTGATGCAAACTCATTAAGTTGAACATCGTCCAGGGCTGCTACAATTAATAAAATACAATCCGCCTGCATCGCTTTGGCTTCATAAATCTGGTAGATATCAATAATAAACTCTTTGCGTAATACCGGGATGGATACTGCCTCACGTGCCTGTTTTAAGTATTCATCATGACCCTGGAAAAAATCTATATCGGTTAGTACCGATAAGCAACTGGCTCCTGCCTGCTCATATGACTGGGCAATTTCTTTGGGAACAAAATTTTTACATATTAGCCCTTTGCTGGGAGATGCTTTTTTAATTTCTGCAATAATTGCAGGTTTATTATTTGCCAATGAATTTTCAATGGACTGAATAAACCCCCTACAGGGAGCAAGCTGTTTACATTGGCTAACTAAGCTCCGTAAAGAGACTTGCGCACTACGCTCAATAACTTCCTGTTTTTTACGTTGCAGGATTTTTACTAAAATATCGGCTGTTTGAGATGGCATATGAGGTCACTTAAAAGAATTACTTATTTCAATAAGTTGTTGAAGTTTTTGTTTGGCAAGGCCATCAGCTATAATCTGTTGTGCTTTTTCTATTCCCTGCTCCAGAGAATCACTGATACCTGCACAATAAATAGCTGCTCCAGAATTTAAACTAACAATATCTCTGGCAGCACCTGGCTGGTTATCTAATACACTTTTTACCATATCCAGTGATTGTTCGGCACTGTTTACAATCAGCTCATCTAATGGCGAGCTGTTTAGACCAAATTGTTGTGGATTAATTTGATAACGCTGGATTTTACCCTGTTTCAGCTCACAGACCTGAGTTGTAGCAGAAATACTGATTTCATCTAAACCGTCATCTGAGTGCACTACCATAACATGATTGCTGCCCAGATTTTTAAGTGCTAAAGCAAGTGGTTCTAACCATTCAGCAGAAAACACACCTAATAACTGGTTGCTTACGCCGGCTGGATTAGTCAGTGGGCCTAATAGATTAAAAATAGTGCGAATAGATAATTCTTTACGTGGGCCAATAGTATATTTCATGGCGCTATGGTGTAACGGGGCAAACATAAAACCCAGTTGGATTTTATCTATACACTGGCCTACTTGTTGATGGGATAAATTAAGATTAACGCCTGCCGCTTCTAATAAATCGGCGCTACCTGAAGTACTACTGACTGAGCGATTACCATGTTTGGCAACGGTTGCACCGGCTGCAGCCACAACAAAACAACAGGTAGTAGAAATATTAAAGGTTTTTAAACCATCTCCACCTGTGCCAACAATATCTACAATATTCTTGCCGCTAATTTCAACCGCTGTAACCAGTTCACGCATTACACCTGCTGCTGCGGTAATTTCATCTACTGTTTCACCCTTCATACGCAGGGCAACTAATAAAGCCCCAATTTGGGCATCAGTTGCTTTGCCTGTCATGATTTGCTGCATGACATCGCGCATTTGTTGCTGCTCTAAGTTTTTTCCTTCAACTAAGAGAGCAACTGCTGACTTTAAATCCATGTATTTACCACTGATGTTTGTTAAAAATTATTACAAAAGTGGGGGGATTATAACACTAATAAAGTCTGACTAGCAGTTATAGTTATTAGTTAAAACGTGGAACATAAGAAGTCCACTTACTTTCCACTGTCTTGGTTTCGCCATCCGGAGTTAAGTAGCTAACCGATTTATCTGGGTGTACCGTAACAGATACCACACCATCATCATCCGTGGTTACTTGATTACCATCTTCTAATTGTGCTCCAAAAACTTTTATTGCTCTACGCATGACTTTCTCCCTATAAATAATACTTGAGTAAATTACTTGGTTAATATTCTATAAGGGTTTCCACACAATAGCAAGTGTTTTGTAAGCTATAAATGGATATGTTATTTATGCAACCCCTTCCAAAACAGTGTTTTATGTTTTCCTTCACGTAAAATTATTAATTTGTAACTTCCTTTATTACCTAATTTAGTCAGTAGGTTTTCAATTTTTTGCAGGTTTGCCTTAGAATCTGTGTGAATATCATTTATCGATAAAATAATATCTCCACCAATAACAAGCTCTTCATCCTGGTAAGTCATGTTAAGGCTGCCGCCCTTAAGGCCGGTTATATCTGCGCTGCTTCCTTGAGCCACTTTTTTAACCAAAATAGCCGATGCTTGACCAATATTTAATGCTTTTACTAATAAGCCTGTTACTACAAAACTGTCTATGCCACTATAAAAAGGAGGCTTGTCCAACATTATTTTTTTTGCGGAATTAATGGTTACAGCAAAACCTAAACCTTCGTTACCACCGGATTTGGATTTTATAAAACTTGCAATACCAATAACTTGCCCCTGCATATTGAATAATGGTCCGCCAGAATTTCCCGGATTAAGTGCTGCATCCGTTTGAAAAAATTCAGATTTATAAAAATCAGATTCAGAACCAACACTATGCCTGCCACTAATAATGCCGCGAGTTAAGGTATAAGAAACGTTATAGGGGGCGCCGATAACAAAAATGGCTTCGCCAATTCTAATTTTATCAGAGTCTCCTAGCTGTGCGGGTTTATAGGTGGGATGTTTAGAATTAAGCTGAACCAGAGATAAATCGGCTCGCACATCGGATGAGATAACTTTAGCAGCAATTTTAGTTCCATCATAAAAAGTAACCTCTAGTTTATCAACCCCATGAACCACATGGGCTGCGGTTAAGATGTGCAAATCTGAGATTAAAATACCAGAGCCTTCACCTGCAGTATTTACATTTTGAATCTGTGGCTCACCACTTTCATCAACTTTTGCAATTTGATTGGATTTATTAATATCTATAACCACCACAGATGTTCTTAATTTTTCGTATAGATCAGGCAAAGACAATGTTATTGGAGTACTTTGAGAAAAAACTGCGGGTGAAAAAAATAACAATGCCAGTATGAAATGATGTAGAAAATATACTTTTATATTGTTTAGAGGCATAATAATTCCTTTTTAAAGGTTGCATTACAAACTAGCATTACAAACTAATAGTGTAGCCTATGCGTAATAAAATCAGTAGAAATATTAAAATAATATCATACTAAAAAATATAGAGGCATTTTATGAGTGAACATCTTCCCGGCCTGGCTGGCGTACCAGCGACCCAATCATCAATATCTGATATTGATGGAGAGAAAGGGCTATTAATGTATCGTGGTTATCCAATAGAGGAACTGGCAAAGCACAGTACTTTTGAGGAAACCACTCTGCTATTATTAGATGGTGAGCTGCCTAACAGGGAAAAACTCTCCAAATTTTGTCAAAATTTATATGCTAACCGTTACCTGCAATACCATATTATTGATTTGATGAAAACCTTGCCAGAGTCTTCTGGACCAATGGCAATGCTACAAACAGCGGTATCCAGTTTAGCCATGTTTTATCCTGGTAGTGAGTGTTTAACCGGTAGCAAAGTATGTTCTGATATGAATTATATGCATACTTCTACACTAAAGGTTTTGGGTAGAATTGCGACCATGGTTGCTGCCTGGTCACATATTAAACGGGGCTATAGCCCAATTGAACCCAGAGATGATCTTAAATACGCTGAAAATTTTTTATATATGCTTAATGGCAAAGAACCTGATGAGCAATTAGCAAAAATACTGGATATCTGTTTAATTTTACACGCAGAACATACTATTAACGCATCAACCTTTTCAGTGATGGTAAATGGTTCAACTCTATCTACTCCCTATAGTGTAATTTCTTCTGCAATTGGTTGTCTTTCCGGGCCTCTTCATGGTGGTGCAAATGCAAAAGTATTAAATCAGTTAAGTGAAATTGGTCACCCGGATCTAGTAGAAAAATATGTAGATGAAAAGTTAGCTAATAAAGAAGTAATCTGGGGAATGGGCCATCGAGAGTATAAAACCAAAGATCCTCGAGCCAGTATTCTACAAGGCCTTATTAAGGATTTACTTGAAAGTAGAGGTGGGAATGTTGATCCTATGTTCCATATTGCCCAAAAACTAGAGCACGTGTGTGAAGAGCGTCTGGCAGGCAAGGGTGTATATGCCAATGTAGATTTTTATTCAGGTTTATTGTACAAAGAGATGGGTATTCCTGAAGATCAATTTACCACTATTTTTGCAATTGCCCGTTGTGCAGGTTGGATGGCACATTGGCGTGAAGAAATAGTTGATAATAAAATATTCCGCCCCACTCAGATTTATATTGGTCATAAAAAACGCAGTTATGTAGGTTTTGATAAACGCTAGTATTTTTATCAGCAGGGGCCTGGTATAAGCCCGATTTAAGTGACTTAAATCGGATCAATACAAACAATTAATTAATTTTTAAAGTGTATAAGATCATATCAAATGAGGGTGATTAAATAAATCTGCTAGTGCATATATTTGCAGCTGATCTGATTTTTATATTACTGAATTACTTGAGAATACAGAAAAAATATAGAAACTGGTGACAATTGAGATCTCAATGTTGATTTTTGAAACTACTAGTCCATAATCAAGTTATGAACGGTTTTTTCTAGAAAACTTATTGATCTGTTTAAATAATTATAAAGAGAGAAAAATATGCCCTTAATTGCCTGGAGCAATGAGCTAAGTGTTGGTATTGATTCAATTGATGCGCAGCATCAAAAATTAATTAATATGATTAATGCTTTAAATGATGCTCTGGCTGATGGTAGCAGCCAACCAATGCTACAGAAAATATTTGATGGTCTGGCTATATATACAGTAAAACACTTTGCCTATGAGGAAAATTTATTCGCGACACATGGTTATACTGAAAGTGTGGCCCATAAGGTAGAACATAAAGCTTTATTAGATAAGGTTTTGGAGCTTAAAGAAAAAATGCAAGAAGGGGATTTTATGATTGGTATTGAACTTATGGCCTTTTTAAAAGAGTGGCTGACTAATCATATTTTAAAAACAGATATGGCATATGCTATAGAGTTAATTGCTAAAGGGGCTAAATAAGCCATTATCTGGTTTTAGAATAAATTTACTGATTCATATAATGTTCTAGTTTTTCCTTATCATTGCCTTCAAATGATTCCCAACGAAATATCCCTATATACTAAAAGTTTTGATGAACTTTGTGAGGAATAATTCGAGGGGATCTGTCAGATTTTAAACTGATTTACCAAGCTTTGCAGGTTGGTAGACATTTCAGTAAGTACTTCACTAGAGCTTGCAATTTCATCAGAAGCACTGGTCGTTTTAGTGCTCTCCTGGCTAATTTTATCCACATTAATATGAATTTTTTCAGCAGATGTTTTTTGCTCATCAACAGCCAGACTAATATGTTTATTTAATCCTGATATCTCTGATACAGCATGGCTAATAGTCTCAAAGGCTGCCATTACCTGTTTGGATTGTTCAACAACTTGCTGGGTATCAGTTTTACTCTCCCCCATTATTTGAGCAGAATCATTACTCCCTTTTTGCAGCTTTTCAACCATGTCTTGTATTTCTATGGTTGCGTTTTGAGTTTTTGCTGCCAAAGCGCGCACTTCATCTGCAACTACTGCAAAACCCCGCCCCTGTTCACCAGCCCTAGCTGCCTCAATAGCCGCATTTAAAGCTAACAAATTGGTTTGTTCAGCAATTTCCTTAATCACATCTACTACGGAACCAATATTTTCTGTTTCATTTCTAAGGTATTCAATGCTATCTGCAGATTGTGTAATTTGTTTAGCTACTTTTTCCACTGAATTAATGCTGCTGCTAACAATTTTTTGCCCTGAATTAATGTCTTTTACTGCATTATCAGAGGCTAAACTTGCTTTAGCTACATATTCATTTACCTCATTGGTTTTATTTAGCATATTGCTAATGTTTTCAGCAATTTCCAGAGTTTCCATATTTTGTATATTGATAGCCTGTTTGGTTTGTTCAGCCCTGTTCATTAAAGTTTTTGCAGCACTAGCAATAAAGTTTACCGCAATAGAGACTTCTTTAATACTTTGGTGAAAGGTTGATAACATGGCATTAAATGATTTTGCCATTAAGCCAAATTCATTGTTTTGTTTTGATTTAATATGATGGCTAAGATCGGAGTTTTCTTTCACATATTTAAAACCTTTACTGAGTACAATAATAGGTTTGGTGATAGAGTTTGCAAAAATTAATCCTGTAATAGATGCAAAAATTAATAAAATAACAAAAATAATAATAGCTGATATAATAATTTTTTTAGATAATTTTTGTACTGGTGCCAGTGCCTCCTGTTTATTAATTTCGCTAATAATTACCCACTTTAAGCCTGGAATAGGTAAGGGAGCATAGGCTGACATAACCTCGATATCTAAGTCATTTGTTAAATCTTTAAATCCCTTTTTCCCCGTGGTAGCCAAACCTACCGCATTGGTATTTATTTTTTCCAGAAAGACATTACTATTACGAGCCTGTATCGTTTTTGCAATAGTTTTTGAAGTAGTTGAGTTGCTGCTATTTGCTTCAAATTGTTTATAAAATTGCTGTGGGTTTTCTAGTAATGGGCGGCTGATACTTCTGGCTAATGAATCATTACCTACTAAATATGTTTCGCCACTATCACCCATGCCCACCTGTTTCCATTTTTCCCCACTGGTCATAATTCGATTTATGGTATGTTGGGGGATCTGAAAAACTAATACCCCGATGTGCTCTTCATCATCAATAATAGGTGCGGCGACAAAAGCAGAAACCAGATTAAAAGAACCAGAATATAAGGAAAAATCACTGATTGCTACAAAGTTGGGATCGTTACTATTTTTTGCCTGTAAATAAACTTTAGCTAGTTGGCTATTTTTAAACAGCTCTTGATCAACAGATGCAGCAAAATCACCTTCTTTATTAACTGAGTAAACAATATTATTATTTTCTGTCTCAATTAAAAAAATATCATAATATCCAAAACGCTGTTTAAATTCTCTGAGTTTTTTGTGGTATAAGGAGTGGATCTGGGAATATAAGGTATCATCATCAGGATTATCAAGTGCATCTTTAGCTATTATTTTACTGGGATTATTAGCTGCATAATGTACCTGCAATACAACTCCTGGATCGCTTAATTGATTTACAAAAGCCCTGGAATCAAGCTGTTTGCCAGGATTTAATTTTTTAAAATAGTTACTATACTGGTTTTGATAATAACTGAGTAATTTTTTTCGATAGTTTGTTGTTGATTGCTCTTCTAAAACCTCCTCTTTGATATTTGCGAAAGCATCTTTAAACGATAACATTGCATCAATAAACATTTGATCATGCGAAAATGTGGTTAATTGATCGCGTATACCGGTGAAGTAATTTTCAATTTGTACCGCTTTATCATCACGGCTGGCAACAAGACGCTGTACTATTTGTTCACGAAGTGCTTTTTCTCCTTCATTAATTGCCTGCCAGCCAATAACAATACTGACTATTAATAAGGGAGCAATAGTCATTAAACCTGAACCAAGTAACATTTTTGATTTAATATTCATAAATTTTTTAAGTTTGAAATTTAAATTAGGAGCACACTTTTATTTAATACTTCAAGTAAAGTATCGGTTTTTTATAAAATCACTTTAGTTATTTAGGAATATTTAGGAATATTTAGGAATAGTTGGGTATATTTTTATGCAGCATATAAAACTTATAGGTGATGACTATTTTTTTATTCCAACAAATTTTTTGTTTATTACCTGTTGACCTTGAGCAGATAAAGTCCAGTTAATAAATTTTTTCACTTTAGCAATGGGCTGGCCATGAGTAACCAGATATAAGGGACGGGTAATGGGGTAGTTTGGGTTGTTAACAGAGCCTGATTGACCATCTATTGCAAGTGCTTTAATGCCTTTTTGATTGTGTAAAAAAGCAAAACTTATTTGCCCTATGCCTCCCCAGTCGTGTACAACTTTAGAAATAATACGTCGGTCAGGAGCTACAACAGTGGTTCCTGCATAATCGCTATTGGGCATTATTTTATTTTTAAATACATGCCGGGTAGCAGAGGAGTCTTGAACGGTATAAACACTTACTGGCCAATTATTGCCTCCCAGCTCTGACCAATTACGAATTTTTCCTGAAAATAAATCTTTTATCTGTTGTCTGGTTAAATTATCTAACTTATTTCTTTTATTAACCACAATGGCAATAGCATCATGGCCAATTAAAAAGGATGCAATATTTTTTTGATCTGCTGCAGTAATATTGCTTGCTACCCCACCCAGTTCACAGCTACCTCTGTTTGCACATCGTAGACCACCGAGACTTTCGGTATCGGTATTTATTTCTATTGTGGAGGCAGTGTAAAGCTTTGCTGCATCAGTAATAAATTTACCAATGGTTGAAGAGCCTTCAAAATTAATGTTATCAGCACTACAAATAGTGCTGATAGATGAGATTAAAAAAATTAATAAACAGGTGTCTAGTAAATTTTTCATGGATCCGCCTTTTTATTTATAACTGGTGATGAATGATTATGAGTTTCTATAGTTTTTTGGGTTTTAAGTTATGCAAAAAATATACCTCATACTGATTATGTCTATAGCTATAGCAGCTTACACATTATTGTGTAATATTAATAAAAAAATAAATCTATAAAAAATAGATCATCTTGTTCATTTAATGCTGTTAAATAGAGAATAAGGAATGCAAAGTGAACAATTTATTCAATATGTCCATTATCCGTTAAATTGTATTGTTTAATAAGCCGGCGTAAACGAGGCCGTGAGACACCTAAAATTTCACAGGTTTTTCCCTTATGCCCATTACTGGCATCTAATACACGTTGTACATGTAATTTTTCAAGCTCTTGCAGGCTTAAATTACTTAAGTCCCTGCTAATTTCAAGTTCCTTTTCAGCAGGATGTTTCATTTGTTGCATAATTTTATCGGGTAATAAATCTGCCGTAATTGTATCTCCTGGAGACATCGCAACCGATTTAATCAGAATGTTTTCTAATTCTCGTATATTTCCTGGCCAATCATAATCATGTAAGGCTTGCATAACATCCAGAGCAACTCGATTAACATTGCGGTTCATTTCTTTATTAGCACGTAGTAAGAGTGTCTGGGTTAAATCAAAAATATCATCTCTGCGTTCTCTAAGTGGCGGGATATGAATATTTACTACCTGTAAACGATAAAACAGGTCTTCACGGAAGCTGCCATTTTCAACCTGCAGGGAAAAATTAATATTGGTAGCAGCAATAACTCGAGCATTAGTGGTCTGGGTTGTTTTAGCTCCAACGGGAATGAATTCTTTTTCTTGTAATACCCGTAATAACTTAGCTTGCATACTGAGAGATAACTCACCTACTTCATCCAGGAAAATGGTGCCATTATTTGCCAGAGCAAATTTACCCATTTGCTTATTTACTGCCCCTGTAAACGAACCTTTTTCATGGCCAAACATATCTGATTCTAACAGGGTTTCGACTAATGCTGCGCAGTTAATGGCTATAAATGGTCCAGAGGCCCGCTCACTGGATAGGTGAATAGCTCTTGCAACCAGCTCTTTCCCGGTACCACTTTCACCCGTAATTAATACGGTGGCAGGACTTTGTGCTACTCGACCAATAGTTTTAAAAATATCACGCATGGCAGAGCTGCTTCCGACCATAGTATTTAGTGGTGATTCAGTAAAAGCCTGGGAATCAATTTCAATATCATCTTCTGTACCATAGTGTGAAAGCAGTGCCCTATTAACTGCATTATCCAGTTCGGTTAGATCTATGGGTTTATGGATATAATCATCTGCTCCATCTTTCATTGCTTGGATGGTACTGGTCATATCATGAAAGGCGGTGATCATTATCACTCGGGATTGATTAAATTGTTGTTTAATATCAGGCAATGCTTCTAAACCACTGCGCCCTGGCATCCGAATATCAAGGATAATAATTTCTGGTGTTAGCTTGCCTGCATGGCTTAATCCTTCATCTACAGAATGTGCCAACGCAATATTGTGTCCCTGTGCTTTAAAATGCATTTGTAACATTCTGCAACTGGCAATATCATCATCAATTATTAGTATGGTACTCATAATTTATGTCCTAAATAGTTTCTGGTGTAATTGTTGGTGAGATGGGCAGGTTTATTATGGCTGATGTTCCCAGATTAATTTCAGAATCAATAATAATCGAGCCCTTATGTTGCTCTATAAATCGTTTTACAATAGCCAATCCTAGACCAGTACCTTGAGCACGGGTGGTAAAAAAAGGTTCAAAAAGCTTTTTCTGGGTTGATTTATCAATGCCGAGGCCATTATCTGCAATAATTATTTCCAGTTTGGGGCCATCATCGGTTAGTTTCAATGTTACGGATATAGTTAGTTTGGATGGTTTATGCTGTTCCTTAGTCATTGCTTGCAAGGCATTAGTCACCAAATTAGAAAAAATCTGACGCATTTTTGTTTTATCTACAAAAATAGTAGGCAAGCCCGTTTGATAATGGATACTGATATTTACCTTATTCTCATCAATTTGTTTTTGCACACTAATTAATGAAGTATCTAAGAGTTTGTCTACTGCCAGCCATTCTGCATTAAGTTGATCAGGGCGTGAGAAACTTAATAAATCACTGAGAATAGATTCCATATAGTGAACCTGCTCTAAACCAATATGGATCAGTTCTTGTTCTTCTACCCCATCGGTTTTATTGCTTTGATTTTGCAAAATTTGCATACCCATTTTTATTGAGGATAGAGGGTTTCTCAGGTCGTGTGCAATCATGGATGCCATTTTTCCTATACCTGCGAGGATCTCATTTTTAGCAATTTCTTTATTACGTAGTTCAACTTCCGCAGCTAATTGCTTTTTCTCTGTGATATCTTCTTTTACAGCTAAAAAATTAGTAATTTTCCCCTGTGCATCTTTAATAGCAGAAATACGGGCAGCCTCCCAATAAAGCTCGCCATTTTTCTTTTTATTATGAAATTCACCTACCCATTCGCGACCGTCTTTAATTGCTTGCCAGAGGTTATTATAATCATCTTTATGGGTTTCTCCAGAGCTTAAAATCTTGGGGGTTTTGCCAATGACCTCTTGTTTAGTATAACCGGTAAGTTCTGTAAAACGTGGATTACTATATACAATTTTACCTGATGTATCGGTAATCATAACCGTACTTGGGCTTTGTTCAACTGCTTGACTGGCTTTGCGTAGCTCATTTTCGGTATGGCGTTGTTCGGTAATGTCGGTACCGATAAAAGTAATACTAACTGGCATATTCTGGCTATTATAGGAAAGGGTACTACTCCAGCCAATTAAGCGTTTAGAGCCGTCCTTAATAATAATTTCTCCTTCGCCCTGTCCACCACTATTGCCTGATTTAATGCTATCAAAAAATAGTTTGAGTCTTTTTTTTCGTTCATGCTCTTCTACATAACATTCAAACCAATGGCTATTACACAGCTCTTTAGAACTATAACCGGACAAGTTAATAAAGGATTGATTACAAAAAATAATTTTTGCTTCGGTATCAAGAGTAATTGCTATTAACTCCATAGATTCTAAAATATTTCTAAAACTACGCTCGTATTCACTTTGTGCTTCTGCTTTTTGTTTATTTATTTGTAATCGGGCTAATAAAAAAGCACCAAAAACTAATACCATAAATAGAATAATATAAAATAGTGAGTTGCGTTTAATAAATTCACTATGTGATTGGTTTAAAAGTTTTGCAGGGGCAAAGGCAATTATTTTCCACCACTTGGGTTTAATATCAAGCGCATTTTCATTATCAGAAAGTGGGTTTCCCTTGGTGTTATAGGTTACGGTAGAATAGGTGAGTAAACTATTGTTGATATAGGCCTGACCCAGATAAGGATCCTTTTTTATATGTTCCCATAATTGTGGGTAATGCTTGGCAAAAGACTGTGGTAGTGAAAACATAAATCCCCACTCAAATTTCCCCTGCGGATGGATAAGCCAATAGCCATTTTCATTAATTAACATAATATGATTGGCAATATTAGCCGTAGCACGATTAAATTCACGAATGAGTTTTTTACCGTCAAAGTTTAGGATTAATACCCCGGTTTTATGTCCATAGCTATTATGTACGGATATACCAATGCGAATAGTAGGTTTATAGGGGGATTCAATTTTTTGATTTTCCATATTCAGGTCAAAGGGAGACCAATAAATACTATTTTTTTTAAGCTCTAGAGTTTTGGCAACATAATAACGGTTATCTTTTTGTTGTAATAGGGTTTTTTCTACTACAATGGGTAAACCATTATTATAGTTTACCCGAACAATCTCTTTGCCCTCCAGATTAAGATAACGAATTTGATCATAAATTTTACGATTTTTACTAAAACTTAAAAAATCCTCTTCTAAAATTTTTCTGGCTCTGGGGGTATTAATAAAACCATTACGGATTTGATTATGTTCTTGCAGGTATTTTATATCTGAAACAATATCTTCTAATACATTATCTACCGTAATTTTAGCCAGTCGAACATTAAGAATATCATCTTTTTCAATAGTTTGCTGGTTGGCCTGAATATGTAAAAAATAGTGCAGGCTGATGCCAATAATTAAAACAATGCTTACGGGCATTAAAAACAATAAAAAATGCCAGATAAAGGATTCTGATTTACCAGGGAACAAACCTGGAAGTTTTCTATCAGGGAATAAAAAATTAGTTAGCCATTTCATAATACACACCGTTTACTTAATTCTATGCGCACCCGGTGAATATATGCATCAACACTTTCATTAGAATTTTGTGGTACCAGATAGATTAATTTTGCGGCAATAATATACGGCTTTCTTTGTTTATATTGATTTCCAGTAGGTGTTTTTTTAGTAATTATTTCCTCTAAATGATGTAATGACATTTCAGGATCTTTACAAAAACGGGGGAGAGTAACCGATTGGCTATACCATTTTATGGCATAAGAAATAAACAGCATAATAGCTAAAACAATAAAAATCAGACGCCAGGGCTTAAAGCTGCCAGGTTTAAAATTATTTTCAAAGTTATCTGCTGGGTTCATTGTATAAGTTTAGCTTAACTTAAGTACAGAGGATGAATAAACGTAGGAATTATTTTGATAAATAGCCTGATCTGCATGATTGTTTGATAATTGGTAAATAATCTCCTCACTGAGTTTTTTGCTTTGCACTATACGATCGCGAATAGAAACTCCTCCCTGATAGTTTGCCTGCAGGTGCAGGGCGGGTAAATTGTTTAATTGCTGTTTGATGGCATTTAATTTCTGCAGGTATTTTCCATGATACAAGGGCAGGGCATATTGATGCTTGTCAACTCTTTCCATTAGTGCAGTAGTGCCTGGGCTTATTCCTAATAAGGGAGCAATATCCTTTAGGACTTGATCAATGCTTTGTTGTGAAGATAAGTTTATGGCATCAGGAAACTGGGCTCCACCAAGGTAACTGGATAATAATACCTGATCTTTTGGGGCGCGATCAGAAAATGCGGAACTCATCCATAAGTTACCATTAATGGCGACTTTTTGTGGATGATTTTTTTCTGAGCGAGAAACTAAAAAACCGATACTATCTAAGGGGTGTTGTATTGCAGAACGCTGCAGTCCAATATGCACAACAGATAAAGGTACATATTTTATGCTTGCGAGAAGCTCACTCAGAGCTTGATTGAGCGGCTGGGTTAGACGTGCAGCGGTTTGCGCGGGAGTGGATATAACCACATGTTTTGCTCGGCAAGCAATATCTCCCTGATTAGATTGAGCGTGGACTTCCCAGGGGTATTGTTTTTTTGTATTATGCTGAATAATTTTTAAAACATCTATATTTGTTTGCAGATCCAGCATGGGATCACTGGCTAATTGGGAAACCAGAGTCTGCATCCCCCCTTTAAATGAAAAAGCGTCAGGATTACGAGCGGTGCGTTTGCCTAATATTTTATGTGCAATAATTCCTGCGGTGATACTGCCATAGCGTTTTTCTAAAGCGGTTAGTCTGGGGATTACCTGAGTGGCACAGGCCAGGTCAGGATCGGATGCCAGAGTCCCGGCAATAAACGGTTCCATAGCTTTTTCTAAAAACTCATGACCAAAGCGGCGTTTAATAAATTCACTTACGCTTTCATTGCTGTTTTGAGATTTTGCTATAAAGGGTTCCATTAATAATCTAAACTTACCAGCGGAACTCCATAGGGAAGAGCTAAATAAACCACCTATAGTCATAGGCAGGGCCTGTAATTTCCCCTGGTGAATGAGGTAGCGTTTACTATTGGTTGTTAATAGGCGTTGTGTTTTTAATTTATCTAAGCCTGATTGTAAAAAAAATTGATCCACTTCGGGTTTAAAATTCATTATCATAGAGGCTGCCTGTTCAGTCAGGAATCCATCTTTATGGTCACTTTTAATTTTGCCACCAGCCATAGCAGATTTTTCCCACAGTTGAACACGTAAACCGCTTTGTGCTAGCCACCTGGCGGTACTTAGACCAGAAATACCTGCACCAACTATAAGTACGTCTACTTCTTGTTGAGTGGATGGAGCAGGCTTAATCATAATTGCGACTCTATTTTAGAATTTATCCATGAGGGTTTAGTAAAGGGCAATTTGCTGCCAAAACGTTTACTGGCTAATTGCTTTAAATGCTCGGCTTTAACCTGCGTTTCACCCAACTCTAAAACATAAGCTTCGGCACGTTTTTTAATCATTTTTTGTAAAAAACCAGGAATGCGGCTTAAGCGTTGCTGAGCTTCTGGCTGCCAGCTAATAGCTGTATCGGTGAGTTCCTGTAAAGGCTCAATTACCGCTCCACCCTGGGGTACATAAGCACAATAGGGATCGGAATCCATTAATGAGCCACCCATAGCAACTGGTCGCGCTCTACAGCCACCACAGAGTTTTTGATATTCACATTCACCACAGGCACCATTGAGTTCGGGCTCTCGTAATAATTGAAAATCACTGGCATTATCCCAGATATCTATAAATTGTTGCTCACGGATATTCCCCGATGCTTTATCAATATATGGGCAGGGGGTAACATCTCCATTAGGAGCAATGCGGCAATAGTGTGCTCCTGCTAAACAACCATCACCATCAAATCCACTTATTCGGGTTAATGGAGAATCAGGATTTAATTGGTGGGCAATGCGTTTAAAATGCGGAGCACAACGGGGGCGAATAATCAGATCAGGATAACTGCTCTGGGCTATTATAATTTGAGCCAGAATCTGCTCGTATTGCTCTGGGCTGAGATCCGATGCGGATTCTGCTCTGCCAGTGCAAATAAGAAAAAACAGATTAATAACTCTAGCACCCTTGGCCTGAGAAAACTGAATAATATCGTCCAGCTCAGTATAATTATCCCTGGTAACGGTAAAGTGAATCTGAAAGGACAATTCAGCTTCGCGGCAATATTCAATGCCTTGCAAAGTTTTATTCCAGCAGCCTTGCAGGCCACGAAAGTTATCATGTAACTCGGCTTTTAAGGAATCTACACTAATGCCCAGACCTAAAACCCCGGCCTGTTTTAATGATGCAACCCGGCGTTTGGTTAATAGAGTGCCATTGGTTCCAATAACCATAGACAAACCCAGCCTGGATCCGTGCTGGCTCATTTCTTCTAAATCGCTACGGGCTAAAGGCTCTCCACCCGTTAAAACTACCATGGTCTGATTACTGCGACTGGCAACCTGATCCAGAATAGCTTTTACTTCACTAGTAGATAGCTCATCTGAGGAGCCATTTTTTAGCGTGTCGGCATCCAGATAACAATGGGCGCAGGCCAGATTGCAGCGTTTGGTAACATTAATGGCCAGTAGGTATAAGTCGTTCATGATGGGCTGTTTTTATTTTGCGCGTTTATCATCAGGGTCAAGATGAAAGTTTCCTTCATTTGACCATTTTTCTTTAACGCTATTAACTGAAGCCAGATCAACTCTGGTTGTATTTCCTGCTGTGCGTATAATATAGGCTTCAATTTCTTTTACTAACATGCCCTGCACCATAGCGGGTGCTTTTGCTATTGCAGCTGTAGCATCTTTATCCCAGTCTAAAGTGGTACTAACTTTGCTGGAGCCAGAGCTGAAAATAGCCAGGATCTGTTCTAAAAACTCCTCACTTATTTCTTTAACTCCCTGCTGTAGAGCTATAGCATTAGTGGCTTTTTTTGTCATCTCCCGACTGGTACCTGCAGGAATTTGTTGTAAGCACTGCAGGGCTTTTTCTTGCCAGGGAAGTTGTTGTTCTGTGTTGCTATTATTTTTAGTTTTTGCACCCATAGTCGCAAAGGGACATTTTGCAGTAGGGGCAGATGAATTAGCCGCTGCCTGTTTATTAAGCTCCTGTTTTTTAAACTCGGGCTTAACCACAAAAGGTAAAATATGAGCCACCTCAACAATAGTTGATTTTTCACTCAGGGCTCTTTTTTCACTACGCATTTTGGTGTTAAAGCGCAATGTCTGGTCTTTTACCTGTTCTAATATCTCGCTTGCATCTGTTGCCCAGTCCATATTAAATGCACCAGCGGTTTTGGTTTTAGCCTGCTTTTGCTGTTTGGCTGTGGTTGCCTGATCCACTAAGTCATCTAATCCACGCATTCCAGCGGGGCACATGTTTTTGGTTGCCTGCTCTACAATACTGGCAGTAATTACTGTATGTCCCTCTGCCTGTGCATAACGTAAAATTGTGGCTCTAGCCATATTTTGTACAAAAGGTGGAATACGTAACATAGCTTCTTCCGCCTGGGTTGACCAAGTTGTAGTGGTCTCTGCAATCATATCTATACGTGGGGTATATTCGCGCTGGGTTAATAATAAAGCACAGCATGAATTGCGTAATAGGTTCTCACTATTACCACCAATATCCAGCTCATCATCACAGTGAATACCAATTTTACCGATAATTAATAAACTGGCATTTACCTCATCAATATATTGTTCAATAGCATGATGGGGTTTGCCAGTAAGTAATTTTGTTTTAATTTCAATTTGAAATTCTTCTGCTAATTGCTCGGCAACTTCTAAATGCCCCTGATAAATTTTAGCCAGACCATCATCAATAATTTCTTCGTGTAATTGTTCTTGTTCTTTAAATTTAAAAACTTTGCCTGCTTCATCACTTAATACACTGGCAATGCGATTAAATGCTACATAGTGATAATAAGGATCAAATGCGGACACAACATTAACGGGAATATTCCATTGTTGGGCCAGTTTAAAGGCTGTGATCAAAGCAGCATAAGACTGTTTTGAGCCATCGATGGCTGCAATCAGAGGGCCATCTTTAATACTTTTATCAGGTTGTTTGATAACTAATGTATCAATATTGCTTCTGCGTACCACTCGCTCGCATACAGTACCTATGGTGCTACTTTCAATTGCACCTAAACCAAGTGCTCCCATGGCTAATAAATCATAGTTTCCAGAGTTAGCTTCGGTCACTAATTTTTTATAGTTCTTGCCTTCTAATGAGCGAGCTTTAAAAGCCAGGCCTGCTTTGTTGCAAGAATTTTCAGACTGAATAAGATAGGAGTCGGTAATAATAGACAAACCTTTGGTAATTAAGGAGTCATGAATATCTCGTTGGCGTTCCAGTTCGTCTTCTTCTTTGAATTGTTCGGGCAATCCCCCCTCCATTTGTTTAAAACGCCGATCATGCATTTCTGCGGCGTAAACATGTGAGGCACTAATAACACTTTGATATAATTTGCCCAGCTCTATGGCATCCTCTGTGGCACGATTAGCGTGATCAGATGAATCAACAGCTAATAATATGGATTGGTAGCTGGTATCCAGATCAGGGCTTTCTTGTTGTTGCAGAATTTGATCTTCTTCGGTATCTAGTTTTAAAGCAGTATTATTCATAAGTGATAGTGTTTGTTAAATAATTTTAGGGAGCGTATTTTATCCAAAAAATAAAAATAATAGTTATTACAATAATATTAATCACACCACCCGACAAAATAACATAATCGGGAATGCCAAGATTTAATTTATTTAGACTTTCGCGGAGTCCGGCAGTAAATTTTTTCATATTTAAACCCTGTGAAAAATAAAAGTGGCATAGGAGTTATACGCTTTAGGGGCTGGCATATGGCTCCTATGCTAGTTGCTACTTTCCTTTAAAAGTAAAATCAACAGTAGCTGTTCCACCTGCTGCAATAGTTGCTTTGCCTTTTTTCTCGCCTAAAGTACCATGCCATGCTTTAACTTTATATTTTCCCGCTGGAATATCGCTGATAGTATAAGTACCATCATCTGCAACTACCGCGTAGTATGGGTTTTTAGCTACAAAAACAAAACCATGCATAAAATCATGTGCATCACATTCCAGCTTCATACCTGCACCACGTTTGAGTTTTACCTTTTTATTGGTAACCGCACCTTGTTTAGGCTGGCTTACATTCATTACGGTTTTCTTTGCACGACCCATAATTTCATAGGTATGAATATTGTGTAAGACGGGATCGGAGTTTTTTGCAGAAAAGTTAGTATTATTGGTCATAACACTCATAAAGGGTAAAAACTGACAGCCTTTTTGATTAATTTTTGCTTCAATTTTATCAAACTTTTTACCGGTTTTAACTTTATCCAGATACACTACAACGTTTCTTAAGACTCCATCTTTTACATCAACATAATCAATAACACGATTTTCAGAACCACAAGTATCGGTATCCTTAGCTACTTTATATGTTTGTGGGGCTCTATCCTTGCCAGTAAAATTAATTTTTCCTGAAATGGAGCCACCATTGCTGACTTCAATTACTTTGTAGGCAGAGATAGCCGGCATACTAAAAGCGGTTGCAGTGGCTAGTGCAAGTGATGCGATTATTTTTTTCATAAATATTCCTTTATGTTATTAAATTTATGTATTTAAGAAATAAGTGTTAAGCAGTTATTTCTTCAGGCTTTACTACAACTTCCAGCATTTCCATCACATAACGTCGATAGGAGCTATCTGGAACATTATCCAAGCGTTGTAAGAGTAGCTCGGTACTCTTTTTATCATCCAGAGTTTTTAATAGTTTAGATATTTTTCTGGCTGACTGTCCTTCTCCTTGCAGTGCTACATCAATAAATTGTTCAATAGCATCTGTTTGCTGTAACTCAATTAATGCTTCAATGGCTGCCATGGATACACTATAGTGCTGATCATCGAGACAGTCAAAAAGCGCACTTATAACAGTTTCATTTTTAACTTCATCTAATACCATAAATTCGGCAATTTGCTCAGCTGTTAAACCTGCTTTGTTTTTCAGTAAATAAACCAGGCCCTGAATTGCTTCTAGTCTAACTAAATAGTCCTCGTCCGATAGATAATCTAATAGTTGTACAATTGCTGCACGATTACCAGAATGACTCATGGCTCTCAGGCAGGCAATTCTCATATCGCGGTCTTTGCTGTCTAGCAGAGTAACTATTTTTCCAAAACTATTATCTAGTCCTGCTATTAATGGATTTTTTAAACTGATTTGTGATAGTGATTGTATCGCTTCCAGACGCAGTTGTTCATCATTGTCGTTAAGGCATTTTAATAAGGCTTGTACCACAACTTTATCGTATTGGCTATGAGCACTATCTGCAAGTAGTCGAGCGCAGATATGTCGAGCATCATCAAATGGATTGATTATTTTTCTACGCACAATTTTTTTTCGGTTATCGTAGTTTTTACGCATGATACCAATATATTCATCCATATCTTCAGCTAGCTCTTCACTAATAAATGGCCCTGTTTCAGGATCGTGATTTTTTTGTGCCTCAGTTTCTGGTACATGGACTAAAGTACTATCAACATTGTTCATAGCAATAGCTTGTAGTGTTGACATAGTGGCCTGTAATGGCTGCTCTTCCTGTCCAGGAATAAGACGTGAATTATCAGTAATATTATTCTCTTCAAAGCTTTTAGTTATTTGATCTAAAACTTGTTCATTCGGAGCGCTGGTTGCTGCTGAGCAATCCTGGCTTTTTTCACAACTATTGCAATCACTGTCTGGGGTAGCTGTTTCAGTGTTATCCTCTAGCAGTTCAAGTTGCTCTCCTTTCAAGGTAGCCAGTAAAATATTTATTGGGGAAAGCAAATCATCTTGCTGGTTTTCGCTATCATTTATAAAGCTAGAAAATACTGCGCTCTGGTTAGAAAGGTTTAGTAGGGCTTGTATGCTTGCTGCACGTACTGCCTGTTCCTTGTCTTCAATAAGCTGCTTAAGATTTTTTATGGCTGTGGTTTTGTTATAGATCGGATTTTTTTCATCAGCATTAATGAGATTAATTAATTGTCCTAAAGCTAAAATAGCCTCCTGTCTTAACCAGGCAGAATGAGTCTTTGCCATAGACAATTTCATTAGTTGCTTAATACTTTGGGTATCCGAGGCCAGCCCAATCAGTTGAGCTGCCTGAATAATAACTTCATCATTAGTGCTATCTAAACAATCACGTATATGTTGTTGGCTTTCGCTATTAAGGCGGTCATAAATGGGAAAAATTTTATGTTGTTGCTGAAAAAAAGATAAAACCGCTGTTTGAATGATTTTTTCTTCTTCTGCTAGTAATGATGCCAGCTGATTAAAATCTATTTGTTGGTTAATTTCTGCTTCACTGGCTAAGATTTGTAATACATCCAGGGCTGCTTTTTTCACATTATTATGTGCACTGCCTAGTGTCATAACAATTACTTTAACGTATTGACTGGCTTTACGTTGCCCCAGTGCATAGATGACATTTTCACGTGTTTCTGCTGATTTACTGGTAAGAGCACGCCCTAATGCTTGCAGGGTTTCTTTATTTTGAGAAAACCCCAGAGCAGTAGCTGCGCGACGTTGTTCTCTTTCGCTGTATTTCTGACCAGAGCTAGAAGTGCCATTGAGTCTGGCAATTAAATATTCATCGGCCTCGCCACCAATTTTTGCCATGGCTTTAAGAATAATAGCTTCTATATCCTGACTAAACTCATCTTCTAATACTACTTTTAGTACCGAAAATGCTTTTTGTACTTGCATTTCTCCTAGAATAACAATGGCTTTTTCCTGTAAATCCCACCAATTATCCCAGTCATCGTGATCATCAAATTCCATTCCTTCGGGGCGGTCGGCTGCAAGTTTTAATAAAACTTCAATAGTAGCTTTATTTTGGAAAAAAGCCAGTGATTCGGTAACGGCCAGTTTTACATCCCCGTCGGGGTCTTTATCTAAGGATTCGATTAATATAGGTAGTGTATCTGGTTCACTTATTTTACCCAAAGCACCAATAGCATCAATACAGACATCTATATCTTCGTCTCTAAGGCGATCCATTAATGCAGTTGTTGCTTCTTTTACTCTTAGATTGCCAAGAGTTTTAGCGGCATAACAGCGATCAATTTCATCTCCTTTTTCAAGGTAGCTTAGTAAGCGGTTAATGACTTTTTGACTGATAGTCTGCAAGGGATGGTACTCCATTTATTAAAGGGCTAAAAAGTATTTATTTGATTTTTTACTATTTATGCCAGTTATTTTAGCAATTAATATACCAATAATCTTAGATAAATAAATAAATGTAAAAAAAAATAATAAATGCCAATAAATCAGTAAGATAAACATAAAAAGTAAAAATAAAAAAATTACTCTCAAAATATTTAATATTGAACATTTTGTTCAATGCTTTTTGTTTGAACGAACCTTTTTAATTTTAACAAAGGACTTGAACGTATTATTCACTTTTTAAGTATTCTATCGGTTTTTTTTTCTTAAAACAATATAAAAACAGTGGGTATGTCTATGTATCTAATTGATTGTTAACAATTAAGGCAGTTATTTAAATTGTAGTAGCAGGGTTTGGTATAGTTGTTGCTATCAGATATAGCTAATATTTTAAGGCACTATTTTTATACCTATATATTTAATAACTTATAGCGAGAATATTTAATGAGCTCAGAAAAAGACCCAATACAGGAACTGCATACTTCATTACATGATGGAGCGACATGGGGCCCCTGGTTACTAAGAATAACTCTGGCAGGAACCTTATTTTTTATGTGGTGGTTAGTTATTTATGATCATGGAGTTATTGCACACCATTAAGTTATAAAACCGCTCTACATTTTAGAGTTAATAGTAAACGGTCGGATTTAGGATTAAAAATGAAAACAATTAGAAATTGGTTACTCTCCTTTGTTATTGCTTTTGTGGTTTTTTACACTATGGATCATGCCATTATGTCCATGCAGGGTTTGCCATTAAATATAAATATGACGCCTGCTCAATAATAGTCCAATAAATTACTACAATTCTAACCTCCTACAGACAGTGGAATAGCACATGTTATATTACAAAAAATTCTTAATCTTACCCATGCTTGCCTGGATTGTAATGCTTGCTGTGTTAATGAGTTTGCCTGAAATCTCCCTATCAGCTGAAGTTGCATCAACTGTTTCATCTACTACAGAGGTAACTGAGCAAGTAGCACAAGCGGAACCTGCACGTTCTCCTGCACCCATTATGGGGGCAAAAGATTATCGCCAGATGGGCTCTATGAGTAGCCGCTCCTTTGTCTGGGTGATTGCTCAATTACACTTGTTTTTAGCTGCATTTGTACTTGCAGTACCTTTATTTGTAACCGTTATTGAATGGATAGGAGTTAAAACAGGCGATCAGCGCTACGATGATATGGCACATGAATTTATGAAAGTATCGATGACAGCCTATTCCTTAACCGCATTATTTGGAGGCACTCTGGCCTTTGCTTTATTTTTGCTCTACCCCACTTTTATGGCCTATATGATGGAAGTTTTTGGCAATCAGGTGATGGTTTATGCACTATTATTTTTTATGGAAAGTGGTGTTTTATATATTTATTACTATAGCTGGTATGCACTACGTTATGGAAATAAAAAATATGTTCACCTCTCTCTGGGTATTTTGCTAAATGGCGTTGGAACCACGTTATTATTTGTGGCTAATGCCTGGGCAACTTTTATGATGGCTCCGTCAGGAGTAGATGATGCAGGTGTAGTTACGGGTGGAATTTGGGATATTATGCGGGGTCCCTTATGGAATCCTCTTAACTTACACCGATTTATTGCCAATATTGCCTTTGGTGGTGCAGTGGTGGGAGCCTATGCTGCTTATAAAATGCTCAGTGCTAAAACTATGGCACAACGTGCACATTATGACTGGATGGGATATACCTCTAACTTTATTGCAGTATTGGCTTTTTTACCTTTACCTTTTGCTGGTTATTGGCTAATGGCAGAAATTTATGCCTATTCACAGCAAATGGGGATTACTGCCATGGGTGGTATTCTGGCCTGGTTGTTTATTGTTCAGGCGGTTTTAATTGGAACCATATTACTTTCTGCAAATTATTATCTATGGAATGGCATGTCCCGGTGTGATGGCGCCAAACGTTATACCTGGTTAATTAAATATATTGCTTTTACTCTGGTTGCCAGCTTTTTAATCTGGGTAACACCACATACGCTTATTCTTTCGGCTAAAGAAATTGCCGTATTAGGTGGTTCTCACCATCCTATTTTAGGGCCGTTTGGAATTATGCCTGCCAAAAATATTGCCGTAAACCTGATGCTAATAGGAACCTTTTTATCTTTTCAGCTATATCGGCGTTCCGACAAAGAAATAACGGTTGCCTGGGCAGGTTTTGGTAATGCACTGATGGTCGCTATTTATTTTCTTGCTATAGCGAATGTAATTTTCTTAGGGGTTTATTATGGCTACTTTACCAATACAGTTTATAAAGTAGGTTCCTCGGTTGCCCAGGTTGTTTCCACATTAATAGTAATTATTTCTGGCGTAACTATTGATACATTTATGTTTAAAGGGGCTAAAACCTTGCCCGTTATCTGGGGAAAAATATCCAATCGGGGAGTATATGCTTTATTTGCCCTGCCTATAGCATTTACCTGGTTAATGGCTTTGATGGGGTATGTTCGTTCATCGGTTCGTACTCATTGGCATGTGTATACAGTAATGAAAGACAACTCTGTAGATAACTTTATCCCAAATATTGGTCATGCAGGAAATATGATGACCATAGCAACGATTGCCTTTTTAATGTTGGTATTATTTATTTTCTGGGTTGCTTCTTTAAGCGAGAGCAAACAGGCTAAACCTGAATCAGCGAGTGGAGTTGAATAATGTCTACAATGAACAACAATACAGAGGAACTACTACTGGATGAGGGAAGAATTCCTGTGATTGTAAAAGTTATGCTGTTTATGATCTCTTTGGTTTTTGTTTTTACCGGGATTGCTAACTTATTACCACAAGTAGAAGGACAGGCTCCTAAAGAAATTAAAGTGGATTTAGGTGCTTTAACTATGAGTAGTTATATTGCCATGGGAGAAGATTTATTTAAAGGCAAGGGAACCTGTACCTTATGCCATAATAATTTAGGTCGTGCTCCAGATATTCTCGCAGTGGATATGGAGGAAACGGCTGCAATACGTCTAAAAGATGCAGAATACAAAGGTGATGCAAAAGATTCTGGGGCTTATTTTTTAGAATCTATGGTAGCACCAAGTAAGTATGTAGTCGCAGGTTATGGTAAACCAGGAGAACCTTCGCCTATGCCAACAGTGAATAAAGCACCTATCCAGCTGTCTAAAGTGGAAATGGGAGCAATTATTGCCTTTTTACAAGCTAAGGATGGAGGTGAACCAACGGTTGCCTTACCTACGGATGCACCAGCAATAGATAGCAACACAAAGAGTGCTAAATCCGAAGCTGCAAAACCGGCCAGTAGTGCAGAAGAAGTAATAACAAAAAATGGCTGTACTGCCTGTCATGCAATTTTAGATAGCCCTTCAACAGTTGGTCCTAACCTGAACAATGTTGGCGATCGTTTAAGCAAAGCGGAAATTCGTGAGAGCATTGTTTATCCTGCAGCAGTGATTGCTACGGGTTTCCCTCCCATTATGCCAGCAAATTTTGGCGATAAAATGATGGTTAAAGAGCTTGAAATGGTGGTGGATTTTCTGGCTAATAAAAAAGCTCAGCAAGAATTAAAGGCTATAGAAGAATAATAACAAACTAAATCGCTTAGAGAGCCTGTTCCAAAATAGCTAAAAACTATTTTAAGGCAGGTTATAGTTACCAAAAAGGTTATATATTATGAAAGGTTTTAAATTTCCGCCATTATTAATGGCTGTGGTTATCCTGACTGCAGTATTTTTATTTTTTAAATATGCAGTGCCTCCATTAATTCCATTATCCCTATTGATCCAGTACATGATCATTAGCATGATTGGAGTACTATTGTTTTTCTCCTTTGATGAGGATGTCTGGTCGCATTTTAAAGCCCCTATTGCAGCAGTAACTCAAAAGGATGGAACCTGGCCTATTCGCTGGTTTTTTCTCTTTGCTATTCCCGGGTTAGTAGGATACACCGCATATATTATGGTGGAGCCTGACTTTGATTCCCCTATTGAGTTACGTCAGGTGCATCCTGCACCTCCTTCAAAACTAAAAGTGTTTAATAAAACCTATAATTTAACCAAGCTAGAAAACCCTGTCAGAGAAGAAATTATTACCAGTATGAAAGCAGGTGATGAGAAAAAAGGCTGGGAAATATACAATACGGCGGTTAGCGAAGGCCGAGATATTTATTATAAAAATTGCTTTTTTTGCCATGGCGATTTGATGTATGGCGAAGGTGTTTTTGCCGATGGTTTTAATCCTCGACCCATTAATTTTCAGGATGAAACCATTAACCAGTTACAAGAAGCTTTTTTATTCTGGCGCATTACTACAGGTGGCCCTGGTTTACCCAAAGAAGGCACACCATGGAATTCAGCTATGCCTGTCTGGCATGAGATGTTAGAAGAAAATGATGTCTGGAATGTAATTACTTTTTTATACGATTATATTGGAGAAGTTCCCCGTATCTGGGATGCCGAAATTTCTAAAATCGTAACTGGTATGAAAACTAAACTGGAAACCGAACGAGCTACAATGACGGGCAAAGACTTATATGATTTACGCTGTCTGGTTTGTCATGGAGAGCAAGGAGCGGGAGATGGGGTTGCAGCAGATAGCTTATACCCAAGGCCACGTGATTTTACTCTGGGTTTATTTAAGTATAAAACATCCCCTGGGACCTTACCCGTTCGAGATGAAGATCTCTTTAATACCATTAAGTTTGGTTTAACGGGTACGGGCATGCCTGGCTGGAAAAAACTTATGACTGATGAGCAAATTAAATCCTTAATCCCGGTATTAAAAAGTTTTGATATCTCTGCAACCTGGGCTCCAGAAAGTGCAGAAGATGAAGATTTTGATGATGAAGGGCGTTATAAAAAGACAGATTTTCAGGTAATTACGGAAGTGGAACCCTTAGCGGGTCAGATTAAATATTCGGATGAATCTATTGCTAAAGGAAAAATAGCCTTTAAACCCTGCCAGGAATGTCATGGTGTAGATGGACGAGGCAATATACGCTCTGGTAAAAAGCTGGCGGATGATTGGGGTTATCGCCTGTGGCCAAGGGATTTAAATAAACCCTGGGCTTGGAGAGCCACTAATCGCAGTACAGAATCAGATCCACTTAAGGTGCAGGATGAAGTGATAAAGAATATTTATTCGCGACTTTCCATTGGTATCCCAGGCACGCCTATGCCAGCACATAGAGCAGAGGGTGAAGGCAATGAAGATCCTATCAGTTTAGAAAATCGCTGGCATATTGCAAATTATGTCTATTCATTACGCAAGCAAAATATTGCTCCTGGCAAAGGAGTAATCCAGGGTCTTAAAGTAGAGGGTAAATTGCCTGATAGCATAGAAGATGAGAGCTGGAACAATGCCCCTATAACATCCATGCGATTAGTTCCCAATATTATAAAAGAGCCTCGTCTATTTAAACCCTTAAATGATTTGGTCAGTGTACGGGTACTATATAATGCAGATGAAATTGCCTTTTTAATTCAGCTAAATGATCGCACTTATAGTTTGCCTGGAGATGAATATATGACGAGCATTCAGGATGAAGAACTAACTATGTATTCTGATGCTCTGGCTATGCAATTTCCCAGAGAAGGAGCCTATACTTCTGCTCCTATGGTAGAAAAACCTCTTTATCGCCATGGTGATGCCAGTCATAATACTTCTATGTGGTATTGGAATGCAGGCAGTATAGAACCTAAACAATCTGCTTCCACTATGGTATTAAAAGGTAGCGGGCCAAATAATAAACCTGAGCCTATGATTGACTATAAAGAAGTCACTGCTCAGGGTAAATGGCATGAAGGGCGCTGGCAGATAATAATGAAACGTAAACGCCAGGGAACTGAGGGTGAAATCAGTTTTAATGAGGGTGAATTTATCCCTGTATCCTTTGCAAACTGGGATGGTAGCAATGGTGAAAAAGGGGCGAAACATACCCTCTCTACCTGGTACTGGTTATTATTGCCTCCTGAAAATGATCCGGTTAAACAATATGTTTTCCCTGCGGCTTTAGCTTTTATAGTGTTTATAGTAGGTTTACTGGTAGTACGGGTACAGCGTAGAAATTATAAGGCTATTAAATAACTTGAATAGTTTTAAGCAAGTTGATCTTAATTGAATTTTAATTTTGAAAACCGATGCTGTTTATCCAGTTCTAAAACTGCATCGGCCTGGCTGGGCAGGGTGTTTAAACAATGCTCGGTTAAGCG
>JASFYQ010000131.1:0-24558 GCA_045047105.1 Pseudomonadota bacterium
TTGAGGCGAATATAGGTATATTTAACGATAATTATGGGAAAAAATGGCCAAAATCAGATTTTTTGCAGTAGACTTCATGTTCTCGGACAAGCTCCTAGGTGATAGTGATTCATAAAAGCTAGAACTTGGCTGGAGAAATTAAATGGAAATTGGAACATCACAATTTAATGCTATTAACAGTTTAAATGACTCTTATCTCTCTGTGCGTGATAGAGCAGCAAAAATTGCCAGTAAAGAATCATTAGATGGAATGACTAATAAAGAGAAAGATCTCATTGAAATGAAACAATCCGAATCAAATTTTTCTGCTATAGCTAAAGTATTAAAAACCGAAAATGATATGATGGGCATTTTTCTGGATGAAAAAGTTTAAATTAATATGGTTATAACTTTACCAATGTACTTTTATTCAACTCCTTATTTATAACCGTAATAGATGTAGATGTAGATGTATAAGTCCCCTCCAAATTTTAATGATAGACTAGTTGAATCTCATGCTCCGATGGTAAAACGCATTGCCTACCATTTAATGGCTCGTTTACCTGCAAGTGTTCAAGTGGATGATTTAATTCAGGCTGGCTTAATAGGCTTATTAGATGCTGGAAAACATTATGATCCAAGCCAGGGAGCTCAATTTGATACTTATGCTACTATTCGTGTTAGAGGGGCTATGTTGGATGAAGTCAGACGCAGTGATTGGATACCCAAATCGGTACATAAAAAAGCAAGAGATGTTGCTGCTGCTATTCATGAAATTGAATCTAAAACAGGGAGAGATGCCCGCGATATTGAAGTTGCTATGGAATTAGAGTTGACTCTAGATGAATATTATAAGATTTTAGCTAATAATAATTCAGCTAAATTACTAAATTTGGGGGATCTGGATATTAATGATGTTGGAAGTTTAGGTGTTCTTGAAGATCATAAAACAAATTTACTGGGTAATTTAATTGATCAGGAAACCAAAAAAAAATTAGGTCTTGAGGTACTAAAATTACCAGAGCGTGAACGTCTGGTTATGGCATTGTATTATGATACACAGATGAACCTTAAGGAAGTGGGTAAATTAATGGATATAAGTGAATCACGTGTGAGTCAATTATTAAGCCAGGCCCAACTTCGATTAAAGTCAAGGTTTACAATAGGAGATTAATAATATTTTATGTTTGTAAAATAAGTCTTCAAAAATTTTAGTTATTAGGCGAGAGGCGCTGAGGTAAATTTTTAAATGAAGTCCCAATATAAAATTGCAGAAACGGTAACACCAAGCAAACTCTATGAAACAAATTATTATAAAATATTATTGCTTTTTCCGCAGCTTGATAATAAACAGAAGCCGTTAGAGAATACAACTATAGAATGCCGAGATAAATCATTACAGATTCATGTAAAAGAGCAGCATAAATACACTACCATTGCCAGATTATATAAACGTTTACCAATAAATAAAACAATATCTCAGCTTGATATGGTGTTGCGGCTTTATCATGATGCAAGGTTAATTGAAGTTATTGCCTTTCAAGGCAGTAAAAAATTAAAGAAATATGAAAATTATCCGAATAAAGATATGTATCTGGTAGATGAAAAAAAACAACTTAATTTTCACCTTCAATCTATCTTAAATATGGGTTTAAATGAGGATATAAGAAACTCTGACTTAATACTTGCAAGTTAATTGCTATTTTTTATTAATGTTATTATTATAAAAAAATTATGAATATAAACACTAAATATATGGATTTTAAATATGGCTGATGAAGATTTAGATTTAGACCTCTCTGGAGATGGTGCTGACGGGGTTCCTAAAAAATCAAAAAAATTACTTATTATCATCATTGTAGCAGTTTTTATATTACTCATTGGAGCTGGGGCTGGAATGTATTTTATGGGGATCTTTGACAAAAAAGTTGAGCAAACCGCAGAAGGACAAGCAACAGAAGAAAGTGTTAATAAAAAAGCAGCCAAAGAGGAAGAAGAACTTGCTGAAGACGCAATATACTGGCCTGTTGAACCACCCTTTGTAATGAATTTTGAAGGTAAAAGCAAAGCTAAATATATGCAGATTGGCCTGGTTATAATGTCTCGTAGCCAGAAATCCATTAATACCCTTAAAAAACACATGCCTGCAATCAGAAATGAATTAACTTTTTTATTAGGTTCTCAAAAATACGTAGAAATGAGAAGCCCTGAAGGTAAGGAACAATTGCGTAGTGAAATTGTTGAGTCAATTAATAATATACTAAAAGCAAATGGTGCAGGTTCGGGGATAGAAAAAGCTCTCTTTACAAGTTTTGTAATGCAGTAGAATATGCTAACTTTTAAAAGTGAGTATAACTAGATACTAAATAGTTATAAGGATGATTAGAGTATACAATAATGGCTGATTTACTTTCACAAGATGAGATTGATGCCCTCTTACACGGAGTTGACGATGGTGATGTAGAAGTCGAAGAGGAGGTTGATGAAAGCGGTTCCCGTTCTTATGACTTTAATAGTGAAGACAGAATTGTTCGTGGGCGTATGCCTACTCTGGAAATGGTTAATGAACGTTTTGCTCGGTATTTGCGTATTAGTATGTTTAATATGATGCGACGCTCATGTGAGGTTTCAGTGGGAGGTATACAGACTATGAAATTTAGTGAGTATACGCATACCCTGTTTGTGCCTACCAGTTTAAATATATTTAAAATGTCACCTTTGAGAGGTTCTGCCTTATTTGTTATTGAACCCACGTTAGTTTTTATTTTAGTTGATAATTTTTTTGGGGGAGAGGGAAAGTTTCATGCCAAAATTGAGGGCAGAGAATTTACTCCAACAGAAACGCGTGTTATTCATATGTTTATGAATCTGTGTTTTGATGATTTAATCAAAGCATGGCAGCCTGTATTACCAATCAAATTTGAATTCCAGTCTAGAGAAGTTAACCCTCAATTTGCTAATATAGTTAGCCCATCAGAAGTTGTTGTTGTTTCCAGTATTCATGTGGAACTTGATGGCGGAGGTGGCAATATCCATATGACTGTACCTTATTCTATGTTTGAACCCATTCGTGAACTTTTAGATGCAGGTATTCAAAGTGATCGAAGTGATGTGGATGAACGCTGGAGTGATGCACTGGGGGAAGAGGTTCGTTCTGCCGAACTTGAAATAGCTGCTACAATGGCTAAAACAACTATGTCATTAAGAGATGTTGTTAAATTAAAAGACGGAGATATTATTCCTATTGATGTGCCGGATTATTCAACTATCTCTTCTGCAGATATCCCTTTATTTATTGCAAACTTTGGTATCCATAATGATCAGCTTGCAGTTAAAATTGTGGATCAGTATGAACGTCCGGAGCATATTGATCTGGGTATTATTATGGAAGAGAAATAAAGTAATATACTCTTTGTAAATAGGATAAATAACAACAGGAATAGAAAAGAGGAAAAAATATGGCTGATGAAGCACAAAAAGCTGAAATGGATAGCCTTGAAGAAGGTGAACTGGAAGGTGTTGGTGACGAAGTTAATCTGGATCTGATTCTAGATGTACCTGTAACCATCGCTATGGAAATCGGGCGGACTAAAATATCTATCCGAAATTTATTAAAATTAAGCCAGGGCTCGGTGATTGAGTTGGATAGAATGGCAGGAGAGCCAATGGATGTTTTAGTAAATGGTACTTTAATTGCTCATGGTGAAGTCGTTGTGGTAAATGAAAAATTTGGTATTCGTTTAACTGACGTCATCAGTGCATCTGAACGTATAGCTAAATTGAAATAAATCATGCCTTATACTATCTTGCTTATGTTATTTTCTTTGAGTATTTTTTCATGGAATGCAGCAGCTATTGAGCAAATAGAAGGCTCTAAAAAAATTGCGCCAGCAACAGAAAATTCAGCAATAGAAAGTACCGATAAAGAGAACTTAGTCTCTCAAAGTGGGCAACCGCTCACTAAACAATCACACCAAAGCCAAACATTATCAGCCTATTTTCCTAAAACATCTAAAAGCAGACAGACTCTTGGTTTTAGAGAGCTTATCACTTCTGCATTTTATTTATCTGTTATTGTCGCTTTTATATTTTTTGTTTCATGGTTATTTAAACAGTCGGGATTATCTCCCAGTTCGAAACAGCAATTAATTAAAGTTATATCTACAGTTGCTGTAGGGCACAAGGAAAAAATCAGCCTGATTGAAGTAGGCAATCAGCAAGTATTAATTGGCATTTCACCAGGCAACATACAAAAACTATTAGTTTTGGAAACACCTGTTGAGTTGCACGAAAATGCACTAAATGAAAAGCCTGATAATAAATTCTCAGCAGGATTTTCTTCCCAATTGATACAACATTTTAGAGCTAAAAAAAATGTTAAATAAATTTGTATTACCTCTTAGTTTTTTAATTATTTTGCTACAGCTCAGCTTTGATGTTGCTGCACAGCCTGGTTTACAGGCAATAACTGTTACCAATACTGCATCGGGTGGTCAGGAATACTCAATTACCATTCAAACCATTGTATTGATGACAATTATAACCTTATTGCCATCCATGTTATTAATGATGACCTCTTTTACCCGAATAATTATTGTACTGGCAATTTTACGACAGGCAACAGGTTTAATGCAGGCGCCATCTGCCCAACTTATTGTTGGCCTGGGTTTATTTCTGACCTTTTTTATTATGGCCCCTGTTTTTGATCGTATGTATGCTGATGGGGTTCAGCCCTATCTAGATGAAAAAATTAATGCACAGCAGGCCTTGCAAAAAGTTTCAATTCCCCTGCATGAATTTATGATGGCTCAGACTCGAGAAAAAGACCTTAGTATGTTTTCTGATATAGCTAAAAAAGGGCCTTATCAAAATAAAGCCGATGTTCCTTTTAGCATTTTGATTCCATCGTTTGTAACCAGTGAATTAAAAACAGCATTTACCATTGGTTTTTTCTTATTTATTCCCTTTTTAATTATTGATTTGGTAGTAGCCAGTGTATTAATGTCAATGGGCATGATGATGCTATCCCCCTTAATTGTTTCCCTGCCATTTAAAATCATGTTATTTGTTTTAGTTGATGGCTGGTCTATGGTAATGGGAACATTAGCTAGCAGCTTTTATGTTTAAGTATTAAACTTAAGATAAGTAAATAAATTTTAAATAGGAGCTGGTTATGGGGCCTGAATTAGTCTTGGATGTTATGAGTGAAGCAGTTATGCTCATTATCACATTATTATTGATTATTTTGATTCCAGCATTAATTGTTGGTTTAGCTGTAAGTATGTTTATGGCAGCAACTTCTATTAGTGAGCAAACGTTGACATTTATACCCAAATTATTAGTAACTTTTGCTATTTTACTTGTTGCTGGTCCTTATATGCTAAGTCGTTTAATGGAATATATGATACAAATGTATATAAATATACCCATGTATCTCAGTGGAATGGCTGTTTAATTTATTGTTAGTGGTAAATAAGAAATATCCAACTTTCAGCTTATATTTAATAACAAGCAGAAAGTTAAACTGAGTTTTAATATAATGCAAAATCTGGCTTTTAATACTGCTGAAATTACTGCAATGGTTGGGGCCTATGTCTGGCCTTTTGCCCGTATTAGCGCAATGTTAATGACCGCACCTATTTTTTCCTCAAAGTCGGTTCCTATTAAAACCAGAATTACCCTTGCAATTGTTTGTACTTTATTAATTGCTCCTTTATTACCCGATTTGCCAGCAATAGATTTCTTATCAGGAGAAGCCTTTTTAATCATGATTAATCAAGTGATTATTGGAGCAATTATTGGCTTTGCACTACAACTTGTTTTTGGAGTATTTGTTTTAGCCGGGCAAATTTTTGCGATGCAAACGGGGCTGGGTTTTTCTATGATGAATAGTCCTCAGGACGGTGTACAAACTACCGTAGTAGGGCAAATGTATGTAATTACTACAACCTTATTATTTTTATCCATGTATGGACATTTGTTTTTAATTCAAATGTTATTAGAAAGCTTTTATCACATTCCTATCGGTTTACATAGTATTAATACTCAAGCGTTCTGGCTATTAGTTTCCTGGGGTAGTGATTTTTATGAACATGCAATAATGGTGGTTATGCCAGCTGTTGCTGCCATGTTAATGGTTAATGTGAGTTTTGGTGTAATGGCAAAAGCATCACCTCAATTAAATCCTTTTTCGGTTGGTTTTATGATAACCATTATTTTTGGTTTTGTTATTTTTTATATTACCTTACCTAGTCTGTATCCTTATTTTGTTAAACTAATGGAAGATGGATTTTCGCTTATCGAAAAAATTATTCAAATCAGTAAACCCCTGCCTTAGAAAAAACAATGGAGAAAAATTGTGGCTGAGAACGAAGACGGAACTGATAAGTCGGAAGAACCGACGGAAAAAAAGAAATCCAAAGCCAGGGAAGATGGTCAGGTAACCCGTTCAAAGGAGTTAACCACCTTAATGACCCTGTTAGCTGCAATAATCGGCCTGTATTTTTTTGCCCAGCGATTGGGTGATACGGCAGCTAGCATTTTTCGTAATAGTTATGTACTTACCAAAGAACAAATCTATGATCACTCGGTAATGATTCTAAGCTTTAGAGATACTTTATTTGAAGCAATCTGGGCTTTGCTGCCTTTTTTTATACTCTTAGCTATTACTGGCATTTTGGCCAGTATTATCATTGGAGGTTATAATTTTACTGCCAAACCTCTTAAGCCAGATTTTACCAAACTCAATCCTTTAAAAGGAATGAAAAAAATATTTGGTAAGCAGGGTCTGGTTGAGTTGATAAAAAGTGCGATTAAAATCTTTTTTCTGGGCAGTATTGCAGTAGCTGCATTATGGAATTTTAAAGCGGATTTATTTCACTTATACGAAGTTGCTTTTATTGATGCTTTTTATGAGGTAATGAAATTGGTTGCCTTACAGTTTTTTCTTGTTACTCTGGGTATGATTATTGTGGCATTGATAGATGTAATTTATCAAATTTATACCAATAAACAAAAGCTGATGATGACCAAGCAAGAGGTTAAGGATGAAAGCAAAAACTCAGAAGGAAATCCTGAGGTTAAAGGGAGGATACGCTCGATCCAGCGCCAAAGACATGTCCAGCGTATGATGGAAGCAGTTCCTAGCGCAGACGTTATTATTACCAACCCAACCCATTATGCGGTAGCTTTAAAATACGATCAGGAAAAAGGAGGGGCTCCTATTGTAGTTGCTAAAGGACTGGATATTCTTGCATTACAAATTGTTAAAATCGCCAAAGGAAATGAGGTAAAAGTATTGGAAGTACCTCCTTTAGCCCGTTCAATTTATTATCATGCGGAAGTAGGGGATGAAATTCCAGCAGGTCTATATGTTGCTGTAGCACAGGTATTAGCCTATATTTTTCAGCTTAAAGCGGGCGAAATTTATAGCGGCACAAAATTTGATGACTCGGGTATAGATATTCCTGGAGAGTTAAAGCGTTAACTTGCAATTATTTAACTATCATTTATTACTATCGAGGCTCTTTAATAGCCATGGCAACGGTATAGGTTTTTCCTTGTTTGAGCTTTTTGTAATTGCCGAAATACTCTTTAAATGAGCGTTGAATAAATTTTCGTATGCCACTTATAGTCACTACATAAAAGCGTCCACCGGGTTTCAGGTATTTTAATGCATCTATCATATATAAAGATAACATCTCATTGCCAACTTTTGCAGGTAAATTGGAAACAATCAGACTGAAGCGTCTATCACCCAGAGATGCAAAGCCATTACTTAAAAAACATTCACAATTATCCAGCTTATTAAGATGGATATTTTTATTGCTATAATCAATTGCAACAAAATCCTTATCTATCAGACAGGATGTACCTTTATTAGCCTGTTTAGCCATAAATAGGCCTAAGGGGCCATATCCACAACCTACATCAAGGCAGCTATCACCTTCATAGATCTCCATATGTTCTAATAATAAGCGACTTCCCTCATCAATCGCCTTGGGTGAAAATAATCCCCAGGTGGTTTTAAATTGTAGGTTTATACCCGCAACTGTTTCTTGCAAGTGTAGATCGTTACGATAGGCTTCAATTTCAGGATAGGTTTTCATTGGTTTTATATCTTAAATTTTTTTTACTTCAATTCAAAGGCTTTATGCCATATTCTTTTTATTACAAACCGGGAATCGTTTGTGGTTTATAGCTATTTTTTCATTTGCTGCTTTAATTAAATCAATATCTAAGCGCTCAGAAAGTCGAACTAAATAAATTAAAATATCCGCCATTTCATGACTAACCTCATGTAGTTTCTCTGCGGATAAATTATTACTTTGCTGCGGAGTTAACCACTGGAAATGTTCAACCAGCTCTGCTGCTTCTGCAATTAAAGCCATGGATAGATTTTTGGGGTCATGAAACTGTTCCCAGTCACGATCAATAGCAAATTGTTTTAAGTGCTGATTTAAATCAGCAAGAGAATCGTTCATTTTTGATCCTTGAAAAATCTGACAATGCTCACATATTTATAGTTAAATTACAAGCAGAAAGCCCTTTGTCAAACAAATAATTGCAAATAATTTTTATGTTGATAGAAGAGGGTATTTATGCTTTTTTTATATAGTTAAATTTTAGCCTGATAGAGAGTTATAAAATATGTCTTTTTCTTTAAATTGTAGTCGTTGTTCCACCCCTTTAGTGATGAATGATTTTGCTATTGATAAAACCTGTCAGAATAAACATGTATTCTATTTTGAATGTTCTGAATGTGGTGATTTTAGTGCTACGGCAATGGCTAATATTCCGCAACAACAATGGCCAGAATTTATAGCAGCAGATAGGTTGGATGAAGTCTTGATAGAGTATAATGCTGCAACTGCAAAAAAATGATGGCTGAGATGCTCTTTTATCGCTATAATATCACCTTTTTTTAATTAGAGAGTTGGTAAAGTGATGCTCAAGTTGATAAATCTGGATGAACTACGTGATCTGCTAGATGATGTGTTACAGCTAGGAGACAGGAAAGAAGATCTGGATGAAAATTCACTTTTATTAGGTGAAATTCCTGAATTTGATTCTATGGCAGTAATGGGTGTTATTACTGAAATGGAAGAACGTTATGGTATTGAACTGGAAGATGATGAATTAGATGGAGAGTTATTTTCCAGTGTTGCAAGTCTACAAGCCTTTATAAATAAAAAGCTTGCCTAGTAAATTAGACTAAAATCTCTTTTACTATCGGTTGGCCTAAAAAGTTTTCGGGGCTGGCACTTTTCCCATACGCTCCAGATTGTAATACCACAAAATAATCTCCAATATCACATTTTGGTAGCAATACATCCTTAGCTAAAAGATCTAAAGGGGTACATAGTGGCCCTGTTATAGTAACTACTTCCTCATCTAATTCTGAGTTTTTATATTTATTAGCAATAACTACAGGATAGTTTTTTCTTATAGTTTGTCCAAAATTTCCTGAATTTGCCAGATGATGGTGTAAACCACCATTCACAATTACAAATTTTTTCCCTCGTGATGCTTTAATATCTACTACCTGACAGATATAGACTCCTGCTTCTCCTACCAGATATCGCCCTAACTCAATAACAATTTCTGTATTGCTTTGTTGGCTGGTTTGCATAAACTCAGCCTGTTTAATGAGATTTTTAAGATTCTGGCATATTGGTTCAAGTTCTAAAGGATTATCACCTGGAAAATAAGGAATACCAAATCCGCCTCCAATATTCAAATGTTTTAAACTTAGCTGGTATTGTTTTATAAGCTGATCTACTAAAGTAAAAATCTGATTGTGGGCATCTATAATCAGTTCCGGGCGTAAATTTTGTGAGCCCATAAATAAGTGAAAACCTTCAAAATCCAGCCAGGTTGATGTAAATAGAGGAAAAATATCTGCTAATAATTCAGTGTCGATGCCAAAGGGTTTTGCTCCACCTGACATTCTCATTCCTGAATTTTTTAATTCAAAGTCAGGATTTAAGCGAAGGGCTATACGGGCAGCTATTTTATATTCTTCGGCAAATGTTTTTATCCGCTCTAGCTCTGTTATTGATTCTACATTTATCAATACCTGACTCACTATAGCTGCTTTTAATTCACTATCAGATTTGCCCGGGCCTGCAAAACTAATATGTTTATGATTTATATTACTATTTAAAGCAATTAATAATTCATGCTGTGATGCTACGTCTAAACCATCTACCAATAGGCTGATATCATCTACCAGAGGCACAAAGGGATTGGCTTTAATAGCATAATGTAGGCTAATTTGCTCTGGCAGATGCTGTTTTAATTTTTTAATGCGTTGATGAATTAAATTGCGATCATAGGCATAAAATGGAGTTTGACCAATAATAGCATGTAATTGAGATATATTTTTATTATTGATAAGCAGTTGATTATCAATACAGGGAAAGTATTCTAATTTGCAGTGAATAGGTTTTGGTTTATTGTTCATTTTTTGTCTAATTTGTTGGGCTGCTATATATCTGCTTATATCTGGCACTTAATAGTTGGCGGTCAATTTTACCATTTGCTGTTTGTGGTAATGTTGATTCAATTATAATATCTTTGGGGCACATAAAATTAGGCAGGTCATGTTTGATAAATAACATAATCTCTTTTGCACTTATATTTTTTGCTACATTGCAAACTAAAACAATAGCCTGTCCCAGATCGGGGTGAGGAACACCAATAGCTACGGCATTTATAATTAACTCATGCTGCAAAAAAATCTCTTCTACCTCAGTTGGGCTTATTCGATAGCCTGAGCTTTTAATCATTGCATCACCGCGCTCTACAAAATACAGCAAACCCTGTTTATCTTGTTTAACCCTATCTCCAGACCAAACGGCATATTCTATTGCGGCAGATTCACTCTTATCGGCTGTATCTAATAGATGATTAACCGGGCGAAAAACTTTTGCACTGGCTTCAATATTGTTCCAATATCCTTTGGCAACTAATGGCCCACAATGCACTAGTTCTCCCACTTCTCCCTGTTTTGATAGTTTCCCCTTTTTATTTACCAGCAGAATTTGTGTATTAGGAATAGCCTTACCAATAGAATCTGGGTATTCATCAATTAATTGAGGTTGCAGATAGGTGGAGCGAAAAGCCTCAGTTAAACCATACATTAAATATGGCAAACTATCAGGCAGGGATTGTCTGAGCTGTTGGAGTGTTTTTTTCGGCATTATACCACCGGAGCTGGTGAAGTAACGTAGTGTTTGTTTTGCTTCATCTGGCCAGTTTAACCGCCCCAGCTGTATCCATAAGGGAGGAACACCCGCTAATCCCGTAATTTGGTACTTTATAACAGCTTTTATTACGTCTCTGGGGAGTAAGTATTCAAGTAATACGATAGTGGCTCCAGAATAAAATGCGCTAGTGAGCTGGCTTAGGCCATAATCAAAACTAAAAGGCAGTACGGCAAGCAGTTTATCCTGATGATTATTATTGAGGTATCCGGCTACACTTTTGGCGCCACAGACCAGATTTTTATGTGATAGCTCCACACCTTTGGCTTTACCTGTACTGCCCGAGGTATATAAAATAGCTACGCTATCTGTATCACTCATAATGGTAGAGTCGTAAATGTTTTTTTCACACGCTGACTGCATTAGTTCCGGCCAGAGGTGGATTATTGCGCTATTATTTTCCTTATGGTGATTAATTTTGATTGGATCCAGTAGAATAATATGCTCAAAATTATCCAGAATATTCGGGTTCTCTTGTAGTTGCATATAACGTTGGCTGGAAGTAATCAAAATTTTAGGCAGGCAGTCGCTGATTATATGCTCTATTTGTTTGCTTTTTAAATGGGGATTAATAGGAACAAATATTCCTCCACTGGCAGAAATAGCAAAAAAACTGATTACTGCTTCAATACGCTGACCTAAGTAAATTGCCACTCTATCCGGCTGGTTTTCTTGTACTGAAACTCCAAGCGCAAGAAGTTTATAACATAATTGCTCTATCTGCTGCTGTAATTTGTTATAATTTACTTGCTGGGTTTTATGCTCTAAGGCAATATGCTGAGGATATTGTTGTTGAGCTGCTTGAACAAGGTGGTGGAATAGTTTGGGCACAATAAAACCAGTATTATTTTAATTAAAGAATTTAAGGCTAAAACATGTCTGCCAAAGTCGGCTCTATAAAAGAAAAATTATCATTTTGCCAACCGTCTATCGAAGATTATACCAATGTCACGATTGTTAATATAGATAATGAACAACCATTAGACGATTATCTTCAGGCAATGAAAATTGCTGATCAGCACGCGCAAAAACAACTGGATGAATTTATGATGTTATCCTGGTATGACAAGGATCGTGATTTTGAATCACCACAACATGCCAGTGAATGCCATATGGATTCAGCCGTCCCAGGTTATGTTGATTATGCACTTTATCATGGAGCTACATTAAAAATTGATTTTGAAAACGGGCGTTTTGTATTTTTTTATTTAGCTTTATAAGTGTTAAAAGGCTATTTCCTTCTGCTTATTAAAGCAGTAATGGTTTGTTCAGCAGCCAGACCAATTTGCTCGACTAGATTATTTATCTCTTCTATTTTTCCATCCAGTGCTAAGAACTCCATTTTTTTACATAAATCAGATAAATAACTCGCCCCCAGGGTAAGTGATTCACCTTTAAAGCCATGGGCGGTAATTTTAAGTAATTCTCTATTATTATCTCTTATTAATTGTTTTAATGTGATTACCCGTTTAATTATTTCTGCTTTAATTGGTTTAGTCAGGTAATCATCCATTCCTGCATGCTCAACTTTTTTTGCAACACCATCCATCATCCATTACATTTGCAGTTAAGGCAATAATGGGTATTTTCTGATTTTTATCTAGCTGCTTAAGACTTTCAAGTATACGTATCTGCCTGCAGGCTTGATAGCCATCCATAATAGGCATTTGTAGATCCATTAATATTAAGAGGCTCTTGCAAAATTACGAGCCTGTGAGTAAAAAAAAAATTTCTACACCTAAAATCAAAAAATTTAAATTTCGGTGTCCATTTGAGAATTAACTTTAAGTTATCTCATTAAATTCAATAAAAAAGGCATAAAAAGCCCTTATTTAGTAAAATAATTTAGTGTTGTATTAACTCAGAGTATTTTTTCTGAGTTATGTTACAAACTTTAGTAGTTGATCTGCTGTCAGAGCTAAAATACCAAACATCAAATGATACATCACTTTTTTGGATCCTTTTACTCTGAGCATACGCCCGCCAAATTCATCTTTTAATCGACCGTTAACCCGTTCAACGGTAGAGCGTTCATTATAACGGACTTTCTCCGCTATTTTATAACCTGCCTTTCTACTGGCTCTATTTTCTTGTTTTATTTGTTCTTTCAGGCCTTTATTTCTTCTTGGATTTTCTTTTTTTAGTGAATCTGCTAAGAAATCATCTCAACTACTTAATTTTGCAAGTACCTCTAAAGTTAATTATTATAAAGCAGGAACAATAATATCCAGCGCTTTAATTTTTTCTGGTTTCTTTTTTTTCTCTTCATCCTGCCACTTTAAAATATCATAATATCTGCGAATATTTTTAACATAATGAACTGCCTGATAACCTCGTGCATATCCATAACGGGTTTGTTTATGCCATTTTGTTCGTTGTAATAAGGGTAAAACCTGTTTTAGGTTAGCCCATTTAGTATTATCCAGACCTCTTAGTTTACATAGTTTTCGAGCATCAGATAAATGCCCATAACCCATATTATATGAGGCCAGAGCAAAGTAGGTTTTATCGGGTTCTTTAACTTCATCAGGCAGGCGCTTAAGTAATTTTGAAAAATATTCTGCTCCTCCAAAAATACTCTGGTAGGGTGAAAGCCTGTTATTAACACCGATATATTCTGCCGTTGCATGGGTGAGCATCATTAAACCTTTAACCCCGGTGGGAGAGGTTGCGTCATTTTTCCAATGAGATTCCTGGTAGGAAATTGCGGCGAGTAAATTCCAGTCGAGCCTTTGATCCTGTCCTGCTTTTTTAAACCACTCCTGAAACTTTGGTAAGCGAGTTTTAATATGGCGTTGAAATACACGGGTATCCACATAATCAAACTGATCAATATGGCCATAATAGCGTTCGGTAAGGATAGTTAATTGGTGTGTTCTTTTATAATTATCTAAAAACTTATTTGCTTCATCTACCAGGCTAGAGTCATTGTCTAAATAGGTAAAAGCCCAGCTAATAGGTTGATCCTGAGCTAAAGATAAGGCTATTCTAAGTTCGGGATAAAATCGTTGATTAATTTTAACTTCATCAGAATTAGCAATAGTAAAGTCGATTACTTTTTCATTTACTAAATCTAATAGGCCTTCAACGGAACTATCCTCATTGCTATGCCAATCCAGTTTAGGTAAAAGTGTATTTTTTAAATTGAATAATAGCTCTTCCTGACTACTATCTTTTATAACTTCTATACTATACTGATCCAGTTGTTGAAGTTTTTTTGGATATTTTTGTCCTGAACGATATATTAATTGTTGGTTTAAGTGGTGATAAGAAGTAGAAAAATGGAATTGCTTAATACGTTGTTCGGTTTTAATTATTCGCCCGGTAGCCATATCGGCCTGATGGGTTTTTAGGCTTTTTAACATTTGGCTAACGTTTGGTTTATTAATGAGTACCAGTTTTACGCCAAGATGTTCGGCAAAGAGTTTAGCTAAATCATAGTCAAACCCCACTGGGCCAAAAGGGCCTTCGTAATAAATACCAGGTATATTTTGAATTAAAACTTTTAGTTCACCAGAATTTTTAATCTGTTGTAATTTATTTAGGCTTTGAGCACAGGAAGCTAAAAATAATATTGTGAGCAGAACAGCCAGGTAAAAAATAATGCGGTAAATCTTCATGCCGGTTAGTTTACTTTAAATGGTTTTACAAACCTAATATTTAATCTGATTTTTTTGTAAAATTCTATAATTAAAAGGGGCATAGAGATTCAAAGCTTATTTTTTTATCACTATCAGGGTGGCTAAAAGATAATAAACAGGCATGTAATAAGAGCCGATTGGCTAAATTAACAGCTACTGGTTGAGCATATAATGGATCACCTAATATGGGGTGGCTAAGAGCTGCCAGGTGCACTCTTAATTGGTGTGATCGACCTGTAATTGGAGTAAGTAGAATTCGACTTTGAAAATAGTCAGTAGTTGTTTCTGTATTTTTTATAAGCAGAGGTGTTATTGCCAGGGTTTGCCAATAGGTGCTAGATGCTTTACCTACCTCATAATCCACCTTTTGTTTTGGGCGTCTTTCCCAATCGGCTATCAGTGGAAAATCAATTTTACCTCTGCCTGCTAACTTGCCAAATACCATGGCTTGATATTGTTTCTCTACCTCGCGGTTCATAAATTGTAAATTAAGCACTTTTTGAGCATTTTTATTTCTGGCAAAAACCATTAAACCAGAGGTTTCCCAATCCAGACGATGGACTATATGCACCTCTTTAAATATTGCTTGTAAACGAGTAGTTACACTATCAAATTTTTCTATGCCTCGTCCTGGTACAGATAATAATAGCGAGGGTTTTTCAATAATAATCAGCTGTTCATCAAAATAAACAATATTTTTTTTAAAATTATTCATAGATAAGGTGTTGCAGGTATTTGGATTATAAAAAGATGGATTATAAAAAGATGGATTATAAAAAGAATGAATCGCAGAGTATAAACTGTTAAACTAAGCAACACTATGTTTAAACCACTATCCGCTTTTATTGGCCTACGTTATACCAGAGCCAAACGCACCAATCAATTTGTCTCCTTTATTACTTTTAGCTCCTTTGTGGGGATAGCTATTGGTGTTTGGGCATTGATCACGGTTTTATCTGTAATGAATGGCTTCCAGCAGGAAATTCGCGATAGATTATTAGGTATGACAGCCCATGCGACCATTAATGCGGCCTCTGGAAATTTAAGTAATTGGTTACAGGTACAGAAAAAAATAAAAAACTATCCCGATGTTATTGCAACTGCCCCATATATTATGCGTGAAGGCATGTTAATCAATGGTAAAAATGTGCATGGGGCTGGTATTAGGGGTATTGATAGCGATCAGGAAAAAACGGTTGCGGATGTATATAACAAAATAATCCAGGGTAGTTATCAGGCTCTAGAGCAAAAATCATTTGGTATTCTATTGGGTAAATACCTGGCAAACTCTTTGGGTGTTTATATTGGTAGTAAAGTGACCATGGTCATTCCTTCGGTAAATGTGACTCCAGCAGGAGTTACCCCAAGAATGAAGCGTTTTACTGTAGTGGGTATTTTTGAAGTAGGGCATAGCCAATACGATTCGCAAATGGCTTTAATTCGGCTAATAGATGCCCAGAAATTGTTTAAAATGAAACAACAGGTTACTGGTATCCGCCTAAAACTAACTGATATGTATCAAGCTCCACGCATAAGCAGAGTCATTGCTGCCGAGCTTCCTGGCTATTATCATGTTATAGACTGGACGCAATACCATGCAAATTTATTTAGAGCGATTAAAATTGAAAAGAATATGATGTTTATTATTCTTTCTTTAATTGTTGCTGTCGCAGCATTTAATATTGTTTCTACTTTGGTTATTGTGGTAAATGATAAAAAAACCGATATTGCTATTTTACGCACTCTGGGCTCCACCTCGGGGCAAATTATGCGTATATTTATTTTTCAGGGAACTATTATTGGTGTTGTTGGTACACTTCTGGGGGTAATAACAGGAATTCTTACCGCAACTAATATTAATGTTATTGTGCCGTTTATTGAAAATCTGATAGGCATAAAATTTCTTTCAGCAGATGTTTATCTTATTACCGAACTGCCCTCTAAAATGATTTGGTCTGATGTAGGTTTAATTGCGGTAATCTCCTTTTTATTAACTATTTTAGCAACGCTATTTCCTGCCTGGCGAGCATCGAAAGTTCAACCTGCTGAGGCTCTGCGTTATGAGTGAGCTTAAGAATAATGTCTTAATACGATGTAAAAATCTGGAGCAATACTTTCAGGATGCAGGTGAGAAAGTAGAGATTTTTAAAGATCTGAATTTTGAGGTGAATAAAAGTGAGAGCATAGCTATTACCGGTGCATCGGGTTCAGGAAAAAGTACCTTATTATATTTGTTAGGTGGTTTAGAAGCGCCTAAATCAGGTCAGGTAATTATTGATGGACAGGATTTAGCAGTGTTGTCAGCGAATAAGCTGGCTGCTTTTAGAAATAAAAAAATTGGTTTTGTCTATCAATTTCACCACTTGTTATCTGAGTTTAGCGCATTAGAAAATGTGGCTATGCCGCTCTTAATTCGAGGCGAAAGTAGCAAAGTTGCAAGACAATATGCTCTGGAATTATTAGTTAAAGTAGGTTTAGAAAAAAGGATAGAGCATAAACCTTCTACTTTATCTGGCGGTGAGCGACAACGTACCGCAATAGCCAGAGCATTAGTTACTCAGCCACAATGCCTGTTTGCAGACGAACCCACAGGGAATTTAGATAATCGAACAGCCCGTCAGGTTTATGATTTATTATTAGAATTAAATCAACACTATCAAACTAGCCTGGTTATTGTTACACATGATGAGCAAATGGCAGATTCCATGCATCGTAAAATTGTTTTACATGATGGTAAAATTGTAGAGTCAATTAGTCAGCAATAACATCTACGTTTAAGTTTAACTTGCCAAATGAAAATTGCCCTTGCCTGATTGTTTGGCATAATACATGGCCTTGTCTGCTGCTTTTAATAATTTTTCAGATTCAAAACCATGTAATGGGTATAAGGAAATACCTATACTGGCTCCGATTTTTATATTACTGTCTTGAATACTAATGGGTTGGGCTATTTTTGACAGTATTTTTGTTGCAACTTTAGATGCTATTTCAGGAGAGCTTATATCCTCTAACACGGCAACAAACTCATCACCACCAAACCGAGAAACACTGTCAATTTCTCGTAAACATTCCTGTATACTCTTTGCTGTACGCATTAAAACAATGTCACCAATATCATGCCCCATAGTATCATTTATTAATTTAAACCCATCCAGATCAATAAATAATAATGCCAGTTTATGTTGGTAGCGTTGTGCTCTAGATACGGCCTGTTTCAGATGCTCCATCAGCAAATTGCGATTGGGTAATCCTGTTAATATATCATGAGTGGCCAAAAATTTTATTTTCTGTTGTTCTAGTTTTTGTTCAGTAATATCTTGAAAAGAAACCACAGCACCTTCGAGTTTGTCTTTAACTATAACTGGAGTGCAAATATACTCTACTGGAAAACTGGAACCATCCATACGCCAGAATATCTCATTATCTACACGACGGGTAAGCCCATCCATTAATGAGGCATGGATAAGGCATTCCTCTTTAGAGTAATGGCTTCCATCAGCTCTGGAGTGATGAATAATTTTCAGCTGCTGCTTGCCAATTAAGTCTTCCTCATCCCATCCAATCATTTTTTTTGCAGCAGGGTTAACGTAGGTAATACAACCCTTCATATCAATACCAATAACTCCTTCACCGATAAAAGAGAGAATAAGTTCATTTTGTTTAAGTAGCTTTGTGAAGTAGGCTGAATGTAATATTGGTTCGGTCTTATAAGGGAGTGTATTTATATCTGCTTTTTGGGAGGCACAGTAATTTCTTAATGGGGCGGAACATACCTGTAGTTTAGTAATATCAATATTTGCTCCAAGATAACCTGTAATTTCTCCGTCTGGATTACGTAAAGCTACTGCGGTTCCATGAAGTTTGGTTATTTTTCCTTCAGGAGTACTATAGCGATACTGCATCTGCCATGGTTTTAGGTTCAGACTTTGTTTTTCCCATAATTGATAAACACGATCAATATCCTCTTTATATAATGCCATTTGCCAATTTTCACCCAGTACTTCATCAAAATCTAAACCAGCATGTTTCTGCCAGGTTTTATTAACATATAGGTAAGCACCTTTTGCATCTGTTTCATAAACACCAATAGGAAGTGACTCGATTAAATGAGTAAATTTATATTCACTATTACGTAATTTTTGCTCCATTAATTTTTGTTTGCTAATATCTGTACATATTCTTGCCATAAGTTGTTTTTTATCCCAGGCTTCTGTGATTGGATAACCTTTTTCATTAATCCATCTAACGTTCCCATTTTTTAAAATAATTCGGTATTGATGTTCGTATGCTTGTCCAAATTTGTGCTTGGCATCTAGAATAATCAGATACCTTTTTATATCATCAGGGTGAATGGCATCAAGAAAAGAATGTGGGTACTTATAAAGGATTTCTCTAGTTTGCCCCCAGATATTTTCATATGCAGGGCTAATATAGATAATTTCAGTTAAATCCCAGGTACTCATCCAGAATGCGTCGGTAATACTTTCGGTTAATAATTTAAATTTCAGATCATTTTTTTGTCTTTTAATCTGGTTTTCTTTTTGCTTAGTTATATCAATAGTATGAGCAATAAAACCCACAACATCTCCATTGTTAGCAATATCGGGAATGTAATGCGCTAAAATATAGCAATCACTATTAATTTTTTTATACGGTACTTTTAGTTCAAAATTAACCTGTTTGCCAGCAAGCACTTTTTTAATATAAGGTTGTAAAATTTTATAAGCTTTTAGACCAATAATATCTCGTACATGCTTTCCTTTAAGTTCTTTGGTGTTATATCCAAACCATTCTTGATATTTTTTATTATTAAATACATAACATTGATTACAGTCAATATAAGAAATTAATGCGGGGATAGAGTCGAAGGCAAATTGCAGTTTTTTTTCTGTTATATATTTCGCTTTTTCTGTGGCTAAATGCTCACGTTTATCACTCAGCTCTATCAGATCCTCAAAATCTTTGGAACATTTACAAATAAACTGCTCAATTACCAATTTATAGGTTTTTTTTAAACCTATAAATTGACGTCTAAGATCGGACTGGTCAACAAAGCGTTCAATAATTTCAAGTGATTGCAGTTTTCTTAATGTTCTTCGTGTTGTTGACTCTGAAAGAGGGGAAATACTGCATATATCACTTACCACATTGCTGGTATTGGTAAGATAGGCTTCACATAAAATAAGTACAATATCCCAATTACCACGTCCCAGCCTCACATTTAATTGATTGCTATGTGAGGATATTTTTGAATAGAAGGCTGTTTTAATATCTTGATGGTATAAAAGATCATAACCGAGAATAAGTGATACGACCATTTCTCTATTTTCTTTAGTAAGAGGAGTGAATGATATATTTTTAAAGTCCATATTTTCCACAGTACTGCACTTAAAACTGATTTTAAACAATTGATACAAGAGACAGGTTGACTAAACAATGTAGATCAATACGGTAATAATTGATAGATAAATCATCGCCACTTTGACAGGTATATTTCTAATAATAAGGAAGTGGACTTTATAAGCGTATTTTTTTTAAATTGCTGAATTAAAATAATATTTTTTTATTTTTATACTATAAAGCCATGCTGTTTATATTGTTTTTTTTAAACTAGGGGGCATATTTTAAAAACCAATATTTTAAACTATAAAAAATACAAACCTAAACTGGCACCCCAAAATATGGGCTTATAGATTAACTTTAACTTTAACGTTAAGTTATATAATATTATCATTTATTTGATATAGGCTTATTTTTTATAAATGAAGTTTAATGAAGATTCACGAGTAAAGATTCCAACTATCTTGCATTTAATACCGATCATATAAAAGACACTTTGCAAAAACACGCGAAGGTATTAGGTGGCAACTTTGACCTGCAAGATCCTGAATTTATATCTCTTAAAGAAGAATTAGAACCTTTATTTAAAAAGAAAAATCTCAGTGAAGTAAGTAAACAGCAAATGGAAAGTAATATTTAAGCATTAAATCAATATGTTAAATAAAATTATGGCTAATACATTATATTTGTGGGCCTTTATCTGGGCCTGTAATGTTTTAATAGAGTAAATTTCTATGCTATGGGGTGCTAGCATGTTTACTCATATCTTTGTCCATAGTCAGTAATACCAATTGATGTCTTAGTGCAGTTGCGACAATCATAGCATCAGGTATCAATAAGCGTCCAAAGAGACCACTTTTATCAATGAACCTGGTCTATACCACCTAATATTTAGATCCAATAAACCCAAAGCCAGAGAATTTGCTAACTGGGTTTGCTCCGATGTTCTCCCCGAAATACGCAAAAATGGCTTTTTTGGCACAGTTATAGATAAACAACGTTTAGATTATTCTAAACAAATATCAAAACTGGCCATACAACTCAGTGAAACTAAAGACGGTATGCTGGTTAAGTTTTTAGCCACTGAACTAAGAACCCTTTGTAATCTGGTGCCAACCCATGCCAGAACTTAACTTGCTCCACACCGACTATAAACAATTAGATATGTTTAAGGACGGTGCACTATGAGCCAGGCAGCCCACAATATAGCTACAGATATTTATCACCATCAAACCACCAATGTAGCACAACAAATACAACAAATGATGGACAGCATGGGAACCGCGCTAAAAGATATTGAAGTTGGGCGTAATGATGAATCTGAAACTTCAATTTTAAATCACCACCTGGATGAAATTATTTATTTTTTTCAAGAAACAAATTATGATGCTGTAGTTATAGAGGATCTAGATAGATTTGGAAATCCAGAAATTTTTGTTAAACTCCGTGAAATTAATAAACTGGTTAATGATAATGAGAATACAAGTGGCAAAATAAAATTTATTTATGCACTTAAAGATGACATGTTTGTTCATAAAAAAAGAGCAAAATTCTTTGATTTTATCATACCAGTAGTTCCAATAATAAATAGTATAATATTCAACTTAAATCTACTTTGATAAGTGAAAATTTCCAAACATTTTTAGATGAAAAAGAAAAATACGTCATTGATGATGATGTGCGTGAACAATTGCTGCTGAGTAATTTAAATAATAAAAACAAAATTAAGGTTTGTTTTGATGTTACGCCTACAGGTGCTGAAAGCAATAATAATTTATCTTCTTTAATAGCTAAATTACTTGTTTCAAATAGTATTGATTATTCAAAACTTGAAAATGCAGTTAATATCAGCTGCTATCATCAACGCAAATACAATATCGGACTCAATTAAAATTTTAATGAAAATAATTTTACTATGGAATGAGACTGAAGTTATGGTGTTACTTTCAAAATTACCAAAACCATATGATGAAATTTCTTCATATGCCAAACGCCCTAAGTTAGATAATAATAAATTAAATATTGAGCTTTCTGAACTTTTAAAATCAAGAAGATTTATATCTCAGTATAAAGAAGAGAAAAAATATATAAGAATTATCACTTATAATTCTTCAGAGCATTAGAGAATTAATATGAAAATAGAAAACTTCAATTCAGGCAAATATAAACAACAATACCAATACAAAAGCTTTAAGCCTTGTTTGGTTAACCAGCCATGGAACTGGGATTCACCACAAATTAATACCTTATTAGAGCAAGCTTCTAAAGCTCTGGCTGAACTCAATGCTTTTTCTTTGATTGTGCCAGATATTGATCTATTTATTCGGATGCATATTGTGAAAGAGGCTAACCAATCCAGTCGTATTGAAGGCACACAAACACATATGGATGAAATACTGGCTAAAAAAGAGTCCATTGATCCAGAAAAGCGTGATGATTGGCAGGAAGTTCAAAACTATATTCAAGCGCTCAATGAATCTTTAGAAGAACTTCAGCAATTACCTTTGTCCATGAGACTATTAAAACAAACGCACGCCACCCTAATGTCTGGTGTTCGTGGTGAGCATAAATCCCCTGGTGAGTTTAGAACCTCTCAAAACTGGATTGGTGGTACTAATCTTCAAACAGCCGTTTTTATACCACCACATGAATCAGACTTGGCTGAACTTTTAAGTGACTTAGAAAAGTTTTGGCATAATGATGAAATTTTTGTCCCCCATCTTATACGTATTGCCATCAGCCATTACCAATTTGAAACTACTCACCCATTTTTAGATGGCAATGGCAGAATAGGGCGCTTATTAATCACACTTTATATGTTTAGTAATGGCTTATTACATAAACCATCTCTGTATTTATCAGATTTTCTCGAACAACATCGAGGGGACTATTATGATGCCCTAACTACAGTTAGAAAATCAAACGACCTTGAACATTGGATCAAATTCTTTTTAACGGCTGTATTAGAAACTGCTACCAAAGGTAAGGAAACATTTCAAAACATATTACAGCTAAGACAAGACTGTGAAGGACAAATAGTTACTCTAGGTAGAAGAGCAGAAAATGCCAGAAAACTACTAATACAACTCTACCAACAGCCCATAATGAGTATCAAACAAGTATCTGTTTTATTAGAACTAACACCAAGAGCAGGTTCAGCACTGGTAACAGAATTTATAAAATTAGGGATTTTAGTTGAACAAACAGGCTATAAACGTAATAAAGAATTTGTTTTTAATAAATACCTTAAATTATTTTAAAAGTATAATATGAAACTTTATAATATACTTTTGTGGTGTAAAGTATATTATAGTTATCTATATTATACTTTGTCTCATATTTAAATAATTTGATTGAAAAATTATTTAACTTAACAAAATAATAATTATGAATAAAATATTCCAAGCACTAGAAAGTAGCCGCACCATTTAATACCTGACATTTCAGGTATTTTCTTCAAACCACGACGAGCAGAATCATCGCTAACAACTTTACTCATTCCTAATAATTCTGAATTCACTCGATCACTCATTAAATTAGTGATGTGTGCATAGCGTTTATGCCCCGATAAAATAGATAAAAATAAGGAGCCTAATACATCGATCTTTTGGGGCGCATTATTACTTTGATAATACAACGGACATTCTTTTATCCAAGGATCAAAACGACCACCTAATTTTAGAAATTGGATAAAAAATGGCAACTGACCTATCGGAGTAACGGCTGCATCTTGATCCCATTCTACATGCACTTTTCCAGCATAATATACCACCCCAAAAATCTAGACAACTTTAAAAAAAATCATATTCCCATATTTAAGCAGCCATTTTTTCCATATTATCAAACTGAATTCCTGCTTGATAAACATCCATTGGCTTTTTATAGTCCAATGTTTGATGAAATCTTCTGTGGTTATAAAAATCAATATATTCAGCGACATCTTTTTGTAATTGAGCGATTGTGTGGTACTCATTTAAATAAATACACTCGCACTTAGCACTTCTCCAGAAGCGTTCTATGCAGATATTATCTGGGGAGAGTTTGCAAACTGGGTTTGCTCTGATGTTCTCCCCGAAATACGCAAAAATGGTTTTTTTGGTACGGTCACAGATAAACAACGCTTAGATTATTCAAAACAAATATCAAAACTGGCCATACAACTCAGTGAAACTAAAGACGGTATGCTGGTTAAATTTTTAGCCACTGAACTAAGAACCCTTTGTAATCTCGTTGGCCAACCCATGCCAGAACTTAACTTGCTCCACACCGACTATAAACAATTAGATATGTTTAAGGATGGTGTATTATGAGCCAGGAAGCCTATAAATTCA
>JASFYQ010000132.1:0-13406 GCA_045047105.1 Pseudomonadota bacterium
CGCATACGCGCGACATTCTATCGCATTCTGTGGACAGATTTTGATACAGGAATAACATTCCCAGCACTGCTCTGGTTCCTGGTTGAATGATTTCATTGCGTGACCTGTCTCTGAACCGTCTTTATCTAGCTTCATCAAGTCGTGGGGGCAGATATACATACATGCTGTTCTGTCCTGACCTTTACAGCCGTCACATTTATCTGTGCGTACAAACGTTGGCATAGATTTCTTCCTATCTTAAGAGTTAAACATAATTTAAAAATTATATTATATGAAAATATAAAGTGCGTAGATTATACAAGAGAGTCATATATCTACTATCCCCATTTCGAGATATATTAATTAAGTAGGAAATTTTGAGTTTTTATTTAGCTTAAAATTTAGCGTGAAAAAAAGCCGGGGGTTCTAATATTTGGATAGTTCTGGTTAGGATTATTCTGGTTAGGATTATTCTGGTTAGGATTATTCATTGAACCATTATTAAAATTTGGCCCGTTAGAAAGACTATTAGAGAACGGATTCCAACCCGTATTATTGATGTTATTTTGAAAGTAATTATTATTTAAAAAAGGAGTAACCCTTTGATAAGGAGAGCTATTATATGGGCTTGAATACGTTGTCCATGGATTCATAGTAGTATATTGACTAACGGGATTAAATTGCTCATATGAATTTTGCTTATTTTTGTAATTAGAATAATTCTTATAGCTATTATTCCTATAATAATTAGGCTGATAAGAGCTTTTGCTATCATATCTATAACGATCCTGGTAAGTATTACTTCTTAGTTCTTCATTATAGTGTTTCTTAGAGTATTGTTGCTCTTCACTCGGATAGCGGTATTTATCAGAACGATCACTATAGCCATAACTTTGGTTTTTATTTTTTTCTAATTCAGGAAAAATATATTTAGGCTGGCGATAATAAGAAGATGGGGTCTGCTCTTGTACATTCCTATAATTAGAAGCTGAGGTTTTATTATTTAGTGTGTTTGTATTTTCTAAGGGAGGGAATTTATAGCGCTTAAAATCAGCAGCTGGAATATTTACAAAAATTAGCATAAGTAGTATAAAAACACAACTTTTAATAAACATAACTTTATTACGCATTGGTTGGTTATTTTTTATAAACATATTTTACTCGCTTGCTAATACCACATAATAATTCATAAGCAATAGTTGCAGAACAATTTGCAACTTCTTCAACAGCTAATCCCTTACCCCATAATACAACACTATCACCTATATTTACTACCATATTATTATTCATAAATGGGCGTAAATCAATACTAATCATGTCCATTGATACTCGCCCAATGAGTTGGGTCTTAATTCCATTTAATAACACGGGAGTTCCTGACTTTGCATGGCGTGGATAACCATCACCATAACCTATAGCAACCACTCCTACTGGCATATTTTCTGGGCAACACCAGTCTCTTCCATAGCCAATACAATCCCCTTTTTTTAAATTATTAATTGCTATTAATTTAGATTTCAAAGTCATTACTACAGCTAAATCTATATCCTCACCCGTCTGTTCTAATAGGGGGTTAATACCATACAACATTATCCCTGGTCTTACCCAGTTAAAATGACTATCTGGAAAGTTAATAATTGCCGCAGAATTTGCAATAGAATAATTTAGATCAGAAAAATCAAAGCTATTTATTAATTGCTTAAATTTAGACAGTTGTAGTTCATTTATATGTATATGCTGAGGATCATCAGCACAGGCAAAATGAGACATCAGGCCAATTATGTTAATCTTTGAAGATAAGTTGTGCAGTTGCTGTTTTAATTGTTCCAACTGCTCTGATTGAAAACCTAAACGGCTCATGCCCGTATCAAACTTAAGCCATAATGGTAAGCTGGAATTACTCTCGGCCATGCGAGTAAATTCTTCAGTTAATAGCTCTAATTGATATAAACTATTAATTACAGGAATAAGTTGGTATGAAAAAATAGCTCTTAATTCTTGCTTTGAACTAAAACCTTCTAAAACAACTATTGCTTTGTCAATGCTTTTTTTTCTGAGTTCTACCGCTTCATCAACACAGGCTACAGCAAAAGCATCCACCGCTACTTGAGCAGCGGATAAATATTGAGCAATATTCAACATGCCATGCCCATAGGCATCAGCTTTAATTACCGCCATAATTTTTGATGCCGGTGCATAGCTTTTAATCTTTAAAAAATTAACAACTAAAGCAGGCAGGTCAATTTCAGCACGAGTATAACGATAATTTGAATTCACAGTGAATAAACTCTTACTTTACTAAAAAAGTAATACGCTTTAAGCAAAGTCTTGATATTCAGCTGAGGCATGATTTTCAAAGCGGGTGTATTGCCCCAGAAAGGTCAGTTTAGTGGTGCCTAAAGGACCATTACGTTGTTTGCCAATAATAATTTCAGCAATACCTTTATGCTCACTTTCTTCATTATAAACTTCATCACGATAAATAAATACAATCAGATCGGCATCCTGCTCGATAGCTCCTGATTCCCTTAAATCTGACATAATGGGACGTTTATTAGGCCTTTGTTCTAAACTACGATTTAATTGTGATAAGGCAATAACTGGTACATTCATCTCTTTAGCCATGGCTTTTAAACCTCGGGAAATTTCAGAAATTTCATTTACTCGGTTATCTCCACGCCCTGGAATTTGCATTAATTGTAAATAATCAATCACAATTAAATCAATTTCATGCTCTCTTAATAGGCGCCTAACCCGCGACTTCATATCTGTTGGAGATAAAGCAGGAGTATCATCTATATGAATAGGGGCGGTATTTAATATCGACATTGCTGAAGTCAGACGAGCCCAATCGTCATCGTCTAATTGCCCGCTTCTTACTTTGGTTTGATTAATTCGCCCTAAAGAAGATAACATTCTTAAAGTTAATGAATCTGCGGGCATTTCCATACTAAAAACGGCAACACCTTTGCCCGCTCCAATAGCTACATTTTCTGCAATATTCATCGCAAAGGAGGTTTTTCCCATAGAAGGCCTGGCGGCAACAATAATTAAATCCGCGGGCTGTAAGCCTGATGTCAGCTTATCAAAATCAGTAAAACTGGTGGGAATACCTGTAAAAGCACTGCCATCGTGAAAGAGCTTATCAATTCGGTCTACATTTTTTTTCAACAGCTCTTTCATGCCCTGAAAACCACCCTTTGCAGCGGCACCTTTATCAGCTATCTTAAAAACTTTTTGCTCGGCTTCTTCCAAAAGCTCAGTGCTTTTGCGCCCTTCGGGATTAAAACCATTATCAGAAATTTCAGTACCAATTTTAATTAGCTGACGCAAAATTGAACGCTCTCGAACAATCTCAGCATAAGCTTTAATATTTGCAGCTCCAGGCGTATTATTAGCCAGATTACCTAAAAAGCTAAAACCTCCTGCTGCTTCTAGTTGATTCTTCTCTGCTAAAGATTCAGACAGGGTCACTACATCACAGGGATCATTATTTTCAATTAAGTCTTTTATTGAGGCATAAATAAGTCGGTGATCGTGGCGATAAAAATCATCTTCATTAATAATGCCAACTATATTCATCCACACATCATTATTAAGCAATAAACCACCAATGATCGACTGCTCAGCGTCTATGGAATGCGGAGGGAGTTTTAATTCATCCATAGTATTAGTCGCTATTCCTCTTTAACCAGGTATTCATAAAAACTATCATCTTTAAGTAAATACTGGAGCTGGGAAGAAGAGCATTCAAAGGTTAACTTAATATCGCCATTCTCATAAATAGCCTCATCTAAAACTACTACGTCATTATATAACCTTGAGCGCAACTTTCCTGATGATAGAGGTATAACTATCTGATTTTTCAATATATTACGGGTAAAAAATTCGCGTATCGCCTGGACTAATAAATCCAGGCCTTTATTTTCTTTTGCAGATAACCAAACGCGGGTTACCTTGCCATCTTCATCTCGATCAATTCGTGGTTCAAAGTCTTTTGCTGAATCTTCATTTAACAGGTCTATTTTATTATAAACTAAAATCTGCGGAACCTTATCTGCATCAACCTGTTCAACTACGTGTTCCACCTGACGAATATTATCCTCACGCTCTGGCGCATGGGCATCAATGATATGTAATAATAAATCGGCTTCTCTGGTTTCCTGTAAGGTTGCATGAAAAGCACTGATTAAATCATGAGGTAAGTGACGAATAAAACCTACCGTATCCGCTAAAACAACTGCCTGCTTTCCAGGTAACTCAATGCGTCTTAAAGTGGGATCCAGGGTTGCAAATAATTTGTCTTCTACATACACCTTAGCATTGGATAATTGATTAAATAGAGTTGATTTGCCTGCATTGGTATATCCAATCAGTGAAACAGTGGGAATTTCAGCACGATCACGGCTACGTCGGCTCTGTTCACGTTGCCCCTGAACTTTAGTTAAGCGTTTTTTTAATTGTTTAATGCGATCGGACAATAACCTTCTATCCGTTTCTAATTGTGTTTCACCCGGGCCTCTCATACCGATACCACCCTTCTGTCTTTCCAGATGGGTCCAGCCTCGTACCAATCGAGTGGACATGTGGTTTAGTTGAGCTAATTCAACTTGTAGTTGCCCTTCAAATGAGCGTGCTCGTTGAGCAAAAATATCTAAAATGACTCCCGTTCTATCCAGAACCCTACATTCTAATAAATTTTCCAGATTGCGTTCTTGAGCAGGTGAAATAGCATGGTTAACTAAAACAACATCAGCCTCATTGCTTTGTACTGCAAGGCGAATTTCTTCTGCTTTGCCCGTACCCACAAAATATTTGGCTTCTGGTCGTTGACGATTGCCTTTGATAATTGCAACAGTTTCAGCACCTGCGGAATTAACCAATTCAATAAATTCGTCTAATTGTTCATTATCTTTTTCTCTTGAAAAATTAATATGAACAATAATAGCTCGTTCGCCACTATCGGGGCGTTCAAAAAATGATACCATAGAATAAAAAAATTAATTAGTTATAGACATGTCTTCTTGAGTCAGACGTATGTTTTTTGCAGGTACAATGGTTGATATTGCGTGCTTATAAACCATTTGACTTACCGTGTTTTTAAGTAAAATTACAAATTGATCAAAGGATTCAATTTGTCCCTGTAATTTAATACCACTAACCAAATAGATAGAAACAGGGATTTTTTCACGTCGTAATACATTTAGATAGGGATCTTGCAAAGCTTGAGATTTTTTCATTTTATTTTCCTTTGTTATTATTTTTATTCAGGTACTATTTCACCAGCTATTTTACACTACTAACCTGCCAAATATATTAGGTTAATATCACAAATTTTCAAGTTATAACAAAAAAATAACAGCTTATTAAAACAACAAAAATATCCCTCTTATTCTACAATCTCAGCAATATAGCTAAACACACGCTGTAAATTACTATGATGTTCCGATTCCAGCCATAAAACGTCTTGCTCTTTACGTAGCCAGGTCATTTGACGTTTTGCAAATTGGCGAGTCACATTAATGCCTTTTTCAAGCATTTCAGTATAACTGAGCTCATTTTCCAGATACTCCCATACCTGTCGATAACCCACACAACGCATCGAAGGTAAATCCAGAGACAAATCACCCCGTTGATGGAGCTTTTTCACCTCTTCAATAAAACCCTCTTTAATCATTTGTTCAAAACGTATTGCAATACGCTCTCTCAACCGCTCTCTATTTTTAGGAGCAATTACCATTTTATAGAAAGGATAACCTAAAGCTTGTTGCTGTGATTGCTGTTGTAATACCGACATAGCAATACCCGTTATTTGATAAACTTCTAAAGCTCGTTGTATTCGCTGCGGATCATTTGGATGAATTCTTTTTGCCGCAACAGGATCAACTAAACTAAGTTGCTGATGTAAGTAATCTCCCCCTTTGTCGGCTAAAAGCTGATTTAAAGATTCTCTGATCTGTGCGTTAGATGGGGGTAATTGTGATAATCCATATAATAAAGCGCGATGATATAACATGGTTCCACCAACTAATAGTGGAATTTTATCACGCTTATGAATATTTTCTATTTTAGCCAGAGCATCGGCTCTAAAATCAGCAACCGAATAGGACAAACTCGGATCTAAAAAATCAATTAAGTGGTGGGGAGCAATTTTTAACTCTTCTGCGGTAGGTTTAGCAGTACCAATATCCATATCCTTATATATTAAAGCAGAATCCACACTAATAATTTCAAACGGATATTTTTGCACCAATTCAATAGCCAAGCCAGTTTTACCCGATGCAGTTGGCCCCATAATAAAAACTACCGGTTTTTTATTTAAATTATGGTCTTCTGCTACTAAATTATTTGTAGTGGTTGGCATATTAAATTTATTTTATTGAGATAATTTTGTTCAAATCGTTACTATCAAATACACGATAACAATTTTTAAACACAGCTATTGTTTGACCATCAGCTTTAAATTCCTGTGCGATATTTTCAGCAAGATAATATAATAATAATTGTTGTTTGTTGTTATTAAAATCTTGTTCCAGATTTAGAGCCTGACTTATTTTCTTTAAAATCACAACGATTATATTTTGCTCAGGAAGTATTGTTTCAGCACTATTAATTTTAGCACCAGCTAATAGCTCAATTAATGATAATAGTAATAAAGAGAAATCTAAATCAAAGGGTAACTTAGGAACCGCCCTAAGTAGAATACTCTCCGGCCCTGATAAGGTAAATTCAATAGCAAATAAATTCAATGATGTTTGCCATTTTTGCAAAATATCACAGCCCTCTCTGCCCAAAACCAGTTGTTCTGGAATAAGCAATTGCTGCGCTTCAATTACTGGGTTTCCAGGTTGAGTAATGGATGGATAAATATGCTGCGGTAATTGTTTATCCAAAACCATAGCATTAATTATTTTTGCGGCTTTTATACAATCAATCAGATATAACTTAGCATTATCCTGTGCTACCAGAATAGAACCAAGCTGGGTTAAAATTTGCCCTTTAAAAACGAACTCTGCATCCAGCTCTGTTTGCAATGGGCGAATACCCTCTACCGCATTATTTGCTGCACTTACTGGTCTATTATATAACTGATGTAAAGCCTGTAATTCATCCTTAACAGCAAAAGCTACTTTTTGTTGCTGGTAAAAGTGATTGCTATTTGGGTATGCTTTACTTTGATAAGTATGACTACCTGGGGAAACATAGTTTATCCTGGATTTCTGCTCGGGTGAATTATCTGGCTGAGGCTCTTTATCTGGCTGAGGCCGCTGATTTTGCTCAGGCTCACCATACATTGGCGCTTGAAAATCTGCACTCAACACTGGAGATAAACTACATCCAAGACTGCTGACAATAAAATCATGTACCATTCTGGCCTGGCTAAAACGTACTTCATGTTTACTGGGGTGAACATTCACATCCACATATGCGGGATCTATTGTCAGATATAAAATATAAGTGGCATATTGCTGGGCGGGTAAACTGTCTTGATAAGCCTGTCTTAAGGCATGATTTAATAATTTATCACGTACATAACGACCATTAATATAAAAATATTGTTGGTCTGCCTGAGCGCGATAATAGGCTGGTTTAGAAATCCAGCCAGATAAGTGCAAACATCCCAGATCAGCAAAGTCAAAACTATTATAATCCACTTCTACCAGCTGCTTAACAAGGTTTTCACCTAATAACTTTGCTACTCGAGACAAGCAATTTTCAGGCTTAACGGCGGTTATTTTTTTTAGCAATTTTTGATTATGGCTGAGTTTAAAGCTCACATCAAAATGACTCAGGGCTATACGTTTAAAAACTTCCTCTAAATAACGAAATTCAGTTTTATCTGTTTTTAAAAATTTTCTTCGGGCAGGAGTGTTATAAAATAAATCGTATACCTCTATTAATGTTCCAGTGCTTAAAGCTGCAGGTTGCACTTCTGCTTTGTAATTTGCAAAATCAGTTTCTGAACCCGTATCTATAGACCACGCTCTATCACTGTGCTGTGATTTACTGCTAATAGATAAGCGTGATATAGAGCTAATACTTGCTAAGGCTTCACCACGAAACCCCAGGCTCAAAATATGCTTTAAATCATCAATTACACTGATTTTGCTAGTAGCATGGCGGGAGACTGCAAGCGATAAATCTTCTTTATTAATGCCACAACCATTATCTTTTATCCGGATAAGTGATTTACCGCCATGGGATATATCAATTTCAATATTATCACTCCCGGCATCAATAGAATTTTCTAATAATTCTTTAAGTACCGAAGCTGGTCGTTCAACTACTTCACCCGCTGCAATTTGATTAGCTAGTTGAATAGATAGAGGTTTAATCCTCTGTTTAATAGCCGTTGTTTTCAAAATATCAGCAACTTAACGTGGAATAGAAAGGACTTTACCCAAAACCAGGGTATTGCTATAAATTCGATTAGAACGTTTAATCTCTTTAATGCTTACGCCATAACGTTTGGCAAGCATAGACAGGCTATCCCCTCTAACTACTTTATGGCGCATGATACCCGAACGAGTAGTTTTATGCTTCGTTATTTTTTTTATTGAAGTTTGACGCGAAACAACATTACGGGTTAAAGCCTGCCCATAAACAGTGCCAGGAATGGGGTAACGTTTAAAATAATCATTAATGCCTACAAAAATCGCATCGGCTATTTTTTTCTGATAAGAAGCGCGGCGTAATTGCTTTTCTTCATAGGGATTTGAAATAAAACCCGTCTCAACTAAAATAGAGGGTATATCGGGTGATTTTAGAACCACAAAACCTGCTCGTTCCACCTTTTTTTTATGCGTTTTACCGATACGTTTTAAACCCTTTAAAACTCTTCTGGCAACACTATTACTGCCTTCAATACTTGCTGTTTGTGATAGATCTAATAATACTTTTGCCAGTAAATCATCTTTATCATCCAAACTTACACCACCTGCCAAGTCTGCACTATTCTCCTTATCAGCTAACCAACGCGCTGTTTCACTGGAGGCTCCTCGTTTAGATAAAATAAATACCGATGAACCTCGTGCTTTGCTATTTCTAAATGCATCGGCATGGATAGAAATAAACACATCTGCATTTACTTTTCTTGCCTTGCGGGTACGCCCTCTTAAGCTAATATAATAGTCACCACCACGGATCATTACCGCTTTCATACCCGCTTGTTTATTTACCCTTCGGGCCAGTTTTTTAGCTATTGCTAAAACAATTTTTTTCTCCTTGGTGCCTTTTCTTCCAATAGCACCAGGATCCTCACCACCGTGACCTGCATCAATCGCCACGATTAAATCACGGGTACGAATATTAGTAGCACTTTTGGTTATTTTTGACTTGCTTAGTGATTTTACTTTTGACTTTTGCTTACTTACAGAATTTTTTAAAACTGTAGTACTCTGCTTTTTCTTAAGCTTTTTTGTTATGCTAACTTCTAATGATTGTGATTTTTCAAATAGATCTACCACCAATCTATGGCGATATCCTTTTCCAGGCAATAATTGGAAGGCTTTAAATTGTACTTTCTTTTTTAACTCTAAAACCACACGAAGGGAATTATTGCTCTTTTTCGAGCTACGGCTAGCAACAATTAAGGCACTGTTATTTAATGCTCTTAAGGTATTTTTGTCTATAGCGGTATTTTTTATATCTACCACTAATCGTTCTGGTTTACTTAGTTGAAAGGCTTTATAAGTAAATTTATCACTTATTTCAAAAACCACGCGAGTTTTGTCTGGTGATTTCCAGGCACGCACCTTTGTAATTTGGCTGCTGGCAAAAACAACTTGCTGGCAAAGAATAAAAAGAAATAGAACAATTAATCGATGTAACATATAGAGCTTTGATATTTACTGGAAAATTAAGAATTGCTAAAGTTTTTGGATAAAACTTTCCCCCTTATCTGTATTAGAAACAAGGGATAACAAACGTTGCTTACCATGATACTCGATATTTATGACTAAATCAGCTATTGGTAAAAATCCTTCGCCTTTTTTTGGCCACTCAATTAACAGGATTGCCTGGCCATCAAGATAATCTGAAATACCCATATAATCCAACTCTTCAGGATCGGATAAGCGGTATAAATCAAAATGATAAATAGTTTGTTTTAAACTTGGTTGTTTATCTAAGCACAGGTCATAACTTTCAACAAGGGTAAAGGTTGGGCTTTTAACTGCTCCTTTATGGCCCAATTGTCTTAAAAAACCTCGAGCAAAAGTGGTCTTACCTGCTCCCAAATCACCCTCTAAAAAAATTACCATATCAGCACTAATATTATCTGCCACGCGAGCGGCAAAAGTTAACATCTCAGCCTCATTAAACTTTTTACTTTGGTATTTCATTTATAATGTACTTTAATTCTGTGTATAACATAATCAGCTCATAACTCTAAGCTTTGGTGGGGTAGCTAAGCATTTCCCAATAGAGAACTTTCACCTGCAATTTCTTATCGATTTAGCCAGGCGAATAGATTGCTCTATATATTATATTGTTAGCTGTTTTTGTGACTAGCAACTTTTGTGACTAGCAACATATTCATAAAGTAGTTGTCTGATTATTTTTTAGTATTGCATATGCTGCGTTTTAGCCGCATCCTTGAAAAAATCGACACTTTCAGAACTAAGAGAAATTGTTATTTTAGTATTTTTATTTCTGTCACTAACTTAATATCCCCTAGATGTTCTTCACTTTGATATTTTTAGGTTCATCCCATTCAAAATTACTTTACTCATATGCATAAAATAGCACTGATATGGCTATTATGCCATATAGTGATCTAATTTTTTTATTAAATACTACTTTAGAAGCACGGGAATTAATGGTAAGACACCACTTTGATTGGTTAACACTTGCTTAATTATTTTTTTTGCACATTAGCGACAAAAAATTTAAAGGTAAGGCTAAAAGCTTAGATAATATCGAGGCTACAATTGCCAAAAAAATTAAGGAAAAATACACATGATATCTGTTGATACCAATATAATAATTAGATTTCTTACTCATGATGATAACCTCCAATATAAAAAAGCATTTTCTATTTTTAATTCATATGAAATATATATACCTGACACAGTCATATTAGAAACTGAGCGGGTCCTAAGATACGCATACGATTTTTCACCCGAAGATATCTATAATGCTTTTATCAGTTTATTTGGGTTGAAGAATATTCATTTATCTAACCCAGGTTTTATTGCTCTGGCATAACATCTTGCCCTTCTAAAAAACGGTCGAGTTGGCACAAGAACCGTCCCTCAAGCCTCTCACAGAACGTACGTGAAACTCTCTCTGCATACAGCTATTGAGACCCCTATTTTGATTGACTATTGACTTTTTACAGCAGACTCAACATGAAATAACCCAATGCTAGCATTTTTTTAAACAGTTAGCCAAAATGGATTAGGATGAAAGCTCCGGAATTACAGTGGTTAAAGATAAGATGAACGGGCATGCATGACAATAATAGGGGATTTTTAAGTGACTTGCTCAATAGCATTTTTTTTACTATGCTTTAAGTTGTAATGATAAAGAAACTTTTATTTAGGTTAAACTTTACAGGACTTAAGAATATGCATTTAAACAAATATACACAGTACTTGTTTGCTACCTGTTTATTGTTAAATTTGTCTATCAGTCAGGCTTTAGAAACTGTAGCAGTCGTTCATAAAACAGCAGTACGATATTTTTATCTTGATGGTATTGTAGAAGCTATTAACCAAACCACAGTTTCTGCCCAAACCAGTGGCGAAATTAAGGAAATATTATTTGATGTAGATGATTATGTTGAAAAAGGCACGGTTATACTTTCTTTAAAAGATACAGAGCAACTATCCAATGTAAAAAAAGCACAGGCTGCCATACAAGAGACCAGAGCATTAAACTTAAAAGCCAGACAGGAATACCAGCGGGTAAAAACCATCTATGATCAGAAGCTGGTATCTAAATCATCTTTAGATGAGGCAAGGGCACAATTACATGCAACCAGTGCCAGAACAGATGCTGCTCAGGCTGGACTGACCCAGGCACAGGAACAACTCTCTTATACACAGATATTGGCACCATACAGTGGCATTGTGATACAAAGACATGTTGAACCTGGTGAACTTGTCCAGCCCGGCATGCCTCTTATAACCGGTATTTCACTTGAATACTTACGCGTCAATGTGGATGTTCCACAAAGTCTAATCAATAAATTACGCCAATTTTCCAAGGCAAATATCATACTGCCAGAAGCAGGTCAGACAGTTGCGGCACAAAAAATTACGATCTTTCCATTTGCCGATCCATTAACAAATACCTTTCAAGTTCGTCTTAATCTTCCTGTCAGGACAAAACAGCTGTTTCCAGGAATGTATGTCAAGGTTTCTCTGGTGACCGGGGAGAGAAAAAAATTGATGGTGCCGGCCAAAGCAGTAGTATATCGCTCTGAAGTAACCGGCGTTTATGTCGTCGCTAAAAATGGCCGGATCAGTTTCCGACAAATTCGCAGTGGCGGTGAAAATGGTGAAAAGACGATTATTATCCTTGCAGGTCTGGATGAAGGTGAACAAGTGGCATTAGACCCTATAGCTGCCGGAATCTTGCTTATCACACAACGGAGTAAACAACATAAGGAGAATCAGGGTGAATAAACTGGGGATCTCCGGTCGTATAGCAAAAACATTTATTAGCACACAGATAACCCCGTTATTAGCCCTGATGGGAGTATTAATTGGGCTATTTGCAGTCACAATTACTCCCAGAGAAGAAGATCCACAAATTAACGTTACTTTTGCCAATGTGTTTATACCTTTTCCTGGTGCTACAGCCTCTCAGATAGAGCAACAGGTGACTAAACCTGCCGAACAGGTATTGTCAGAAATTGTAGGTATAGAACATGTCTATTCTACATCCATGCCTGGTATGGCAGTTTTATCCATTCGTTATAAAGTCGGTGAAAATCGTACCGATGCTATTGTGCGTTTGTATAATAAAGTTTTTTCTAATGAAGATTGGTTACCTCAAAATCTGGGTGTTGGTCGACCGATAATCAAACCTATGGGTATTGACGATGTGCCGATAATTTCTGCTACACTCTGGTCTCGGGATGAACAAAAAGGAGCATTTGAACTGGGGCAAATTGCTCATGCAATTGAAGCTGAGCTTAAACGTGTGCCAGGCACACGAGATATTTATACCATTGGGGCAGCAGATCGTGTTGTGCATGTGGTTCTTGATCCTCAGGCACTGTCAGCATATAACATTGAAATTGATGATTTATCTCATGCATTACGTGCAGCAAACCAAACTCAAGATAACCTGAAAGTCACGAGTGAAAATAAAGAGTTGCTGATCCAGGCTGGCACATTTATGACAACACCACACGAAATCAGCCAGTTAGTTATCGGTGTTTTTGGAGGAAAAGCTGTTTTTCTTGCAGATGTTGC
>JASFYQ010000133.1:0-5770 GCA_045047105.1 Pseudomonadota bacterium
AACAACAACTTCTCCCGTTGATGAGGTATAATTTTTTAAATTAACTTTTATTTGCGTAATACTTGGATCGGAGCGGTAAGATAAAATAGTTTGCCCAGCGATAACTTCTTGCTGTGCTTTAATTAGTTTTATTTTTTCTTTAACCTTTTGCTTCTTAAAAGTAAAAACACAATTTGAATCCAATGAACTTATTAAAGCTTGCAATTCCTGTTGAGTTAATTGGTATTCATAATCACCTGCTTTAGTCATGTATATGGGGTAATGCACTTTAACTAAACCATTACCATAAACTCTCATAAAAGGGAGAGGATCTTGATTGGCAAGTATGGTGTGATTTACATGGTATTCGACAACAATTTCTTCCGCTGATGTTGAATATTCAAGAATTTTTCCTGGTGGACAGATATCTGTTGCAAATGCAGGATAAGTAAATATGTAAAGCAGTAAATAATAATATTTTTTTAACCATAAGAATTTGTATCGATTCATAATTATTACCTTATACGTATGCTAATCAATTATTAAAAAGCATACTTCAAATCTATTTATTGTACTGTGAACTAGCATGCAGATATAAAAATACTGTGAGCTCGCACACAGATGCATAGAATATATTCGAAAGTAAATTCATAAACAGGTAAACGTTAGTGATATGGCTATGTTAAATCTAACAATAAGTTATTTTTCAGACATACAAGCAACAATTAATTCAATTTCTTTATGAGTAATAAAAGGGTTCATTGGAAGGCTCATAACTTCTTTTGCTGCTTTTTCTGCAATGGGTAAATTAATTTCATTCTGGTTTAAATCTTGGAAGCATTCCTGCTTGTGCAATGGCATGGGGTAATGTATTGCTATTGGGATTGAATTTTCTATGAGTTTTGTCTGTATTTTTTCACGATCTTTTGTTTGAATTGTATATTGAGCAAAAACAGAGCCTCGCTCCTTTTTTAAAGTTAGCAGTGTGAGATTTAATGTTGAATCAGCTGATTTTAGTTTAGAACTGTAAGTTTTTGCTACATTTTGCCGCATTTGTATTTCTGTGGCATAATTTGGTAATTTCGCAAGAATGACCGCTGCCTGCAAAGTATCCATTCTTCCACCCATGCCAATATATTTATGGTGATAACGTTTATTTTGCCCATGCACTCGTAGCATTTTTATTTTTTCAGCATAGACATTATTATTTGTAAAAACAGCCCCTCCATCGCCATAACAACCCAACGGTTTAGCAGGGAAAAAACTGGTGGTATAAATATCACAATAATGGACTTCTTGTTTTTGTTTATAAGTTGCACCAAAGGACTGGGCTCCATCAATAATTATTTTTAATTGATACTTTTTGGCAAGTGCATTGATTCTATCCATATCTGCTGGTTGTCCGTAGAGGCTCACAGGCATGATAGCTTTAGTTTTTTCAGTTATTGCAGCTTCAATTTTACTTGCATCAATATTTAATGTATCTGCTTCAATATCTACAAAAACTGGAATTGCTTTCATCAGGACAATAGTTTCTGCGGTGGCTATAAAAGTAAACGGTGTAGTGATAATTTCATCACCTGGCTGAATATCCATTGCCATCATAGCGAGCAAGAGTGCATCTGTTCCGCTGGAACAGGTGATTGCATGTTTTGATTGAGTAAAATCTTGAAGTTTAGTTTCAAGTTGTTGTACTTTATCGCCCATAATAAATGAAGTGGTATTTAAAACCTCATCCATATGTTTTTCTATAACAGGTTGTATATCAAAATATTGTTTTTTTAGGTTAGCAAAGTCTATTTTACTCTCATTACTTTCTATTTGGTCCAATAAAATTTCTGCTGTTGTAGCAATACCAGGATATTTATTCAACATATCTTCATCGCGAGTGATGACTTGTGCATCGATAGCAATGGCAGATGCTATTATTTGAGAATTTTCGATATTTTCATAATCTATATCGATGTAAGCAGGCGTTTTTGCAATTTTAAAGTTAACTAGTAAGTCTCTAATAAACTGCCTTGTTATTCCTAAGCTCTGATTTTTTGTTAACTGTTTATTGTCGTCAATGAGTTGTTGATATTTTAAAAAATCAATATTGTCTAACGATGATGATGAAAGAAAAATATTTATATTTGCTGCTTCTTTTGCAAGTTCATATATTTTTCTAGAATTTGGAAATTTTTTATCTCTTTTTTTGCTGTTAAAGTCTAGGACTATATTGATATCAAATAGAATGTTTTTCATTTAGGTATTTACCATATTTTTCTCTTAATACATCATCATCATCTTGTTCTGGATCCCCTGATGCATTATAAGCAAGTTCACGCCAGTTTTCTTTTACATATTCATCGGAATAAACCGTTTTTTCTATATTAGATTTATTCTCTATTACTTCAAGACCATCTTTTTTAAAGTGCTCTAATAGCCATAATATCTTTTGTGCTAGAGCCTCATTTTTAATATTTAGGGTTAATTGCATAATTAAGACTAAGGTTTAAGGTTTAAGGTTTAAGGTTAACTTTGTACCTTGCAACTGGTATATTTTCCCACTGTGTGGACATTTTGTTTCAGCACTACCTTTCAATGGCAAATCCAGTTGTTCTCCATACTCACTCATCCAGCCAATTTGCTTGGCGGGAACACCAACCATAAGTGCATAGTCCGGTACATTTTTATTAACAACAGCTCCTGCCCCAATAAAGGCATATTTTCCAATTATAATGCCGCAAACAATGGTGCAGTTTGCGCCAAGTGTTGCTCCTTGTTTTACATGAGTATCTCGATATTCATCTTTTCTAATTACTGCTGAGCGAGGATTATAGACATTGGTAAAAACCATACTAGGGCCACAAAATATATCGTTTTCAAGTATGACATTATCATAAACAGAAACATTATTTTGTACCTTACAATTATCGCCAATAGTAACCTTGTTACCAACAAATACATTTTGCCCTAAGGAAACCGCTTTACCAATTTTAGCCCCTCCACAAATATGAACCCAATGCCAAATTCTTGAGCCTTCGCCAATACTTGCACCCTCATCAATTATTGCAGTATCATGAACAGTATAATCCAAAATTAGTACTCCAGAGGTAATGATACGGTTATACCATCTCTTGCTGATAGATAAGCTGCAATTAATACTTCCAGAGATTTTAAACCTTCTCTTCCATCTGTTTCAGGCTCAGCCTTTCCTCTTAAAACTTCAATAACATTCTGGTAATAGATAGGGTGACCAAAACCATAAACGGATGTTGTTTCATAATTGGCTTCTTTTATTTGTTGATCATAATCTTTTTCGTCCGCAAATTCCCACTGCTGAATATCATTAACGGCAACACCACCAATTCTTATTGTACCTTTTTCACCCAAAATTGTAATTGAACCTTCCATATTTTTAGGGTAGGTTAACATGGTCACGCTCATGGAACCTAAGGCTCCATTTCGCCACCTAACATTTAAAACCCCGGTATCTTCTACTTCAATATCACGAGTGGTACTCATCATTGCTTGTACTTTATCTACTGAGCCAATTAACCAGTCTAATAAATCAACATAATGACTGGCCTGATTCATAAATGCCCCGCCATCAAACTCCCAGGTACCCCGCCATTTTGCTTGATCGTAATATTCCTGAGGCCTGGTCCAGAACACATTAAGATGCACCATATGAATCTTACCAAAACGTTTTTCTTCAACTGCACGTTTAAGAAGTTGTAAAGTTGAGTTTCGACGATTCTGTTTGACTACAAAGAGTCTAACTCCAGCATTATCACATGCTTTAACCATTCGAACACCGTCTTGCCAACGGGTTGCCATTGGTTTTTCCGTCATTACATTAACTCCAAAACTTGCAGCTATTTCAGCCTGATCGGCATGCATGCCACTGGGGGTACAAAGAACAACCACATCAATTTTTTCAGAGTCTAACATTGATTCCAGGCTTAAATAACCTGGAACTTGAAATTGCTGCTGGTGTTTATCTAACACTTCGTTGTTATTATCACAGAGTGCTACCAATTCGACATTGGCTTGATGTTTTTCAATGGAACCAAAGTGATTTTTAGAAATACGCCCACAGCCAACAATGGCAATGCGGATTTTTCGGTTTTCTATAGTTGTGTAATGAGACATAAGATATAGTTTTAGGTTTTAGGTTTTAGGTTTTAGGTTTTATAATCTCCAGCTAGGACTGGGAACAATGCCCTTGACATCAATAATAACCATTTCATCCTTAGATAGGGATTTATAATCACCCATGGTAAGTTTTTTAAACTGCTGATGACCTACAGCAACTACAATAGCATCGTATTTTTTTTCTGCTTTCAGTGGATTTTCAATAAGGCCATGATGGTAATATTTTTTATCTTCAGTTATATCAACCCAAGGATCATAGACATCAATATTCGCACCATACTGCTTCAGTTCCTCAATAATATCAACAACTTTAGTATTACGCATATCAGGGCAATCTTCCTTAAAAGTAACGCCCATCATTAAAATATTTGAATTTTTTATTAGTTTGCCAGTCACTATCATCTGCTTAATGGTTTTTTCAGCAATATATTTTCCCATACCATTATTTATCTGCCGTGATGCTAATATCAGATTGGGCTTATAACCTAACTCTTCGGCTTTAAAGGTTAAATAATAGGGATCTACACCTATGCAGTGTCCTCCGACCAAACCTGGGGTAAGGTGGTTGAAATTCCATTTTGTTGCAGCAGCCTCTAATACTTCACTAGTATCAATATCCATTTGATCAAAAATTAATGCTAACTCATTGATCAAGGCAATATTTACATCTCTTTGCGTATTTTCTATAACTTTAGATGCCTCAGCTACTTTTATGCTAGAAGCAAGAAAAGTACCTGCAGTAATAACTGTATTGTATAGTTCATCTACTCTTTTGGCTATTTCTGGAGTTGATCCAGAAGTAACTTTTAGTATTTTTGTTACTGTATGTTCTTTATCTCCAGGGTTTATTCTTTCAGGAGAGTAACCTGCAAAAAAATCAATATTAAACTTAAGTTTTGATTTTTTTTCAATCTCTGGTATACAGATATCCTCAGTTACCCCAGGGTAGACTGTTGATTCATAAATAATGATATCGCCTTTTTTTATCACTCCTCCTACCGTTTGTGATGAGCGAATAAGCGGTGTTAAATCAGGGCGATTAACATGATCAATTGGCGTTGGAACGGTAATAATATAGATATTGCAGTCTTTAGTCTGGTCAATATCCGAAGTATAACTTATATTAGACTCAACACTTATTAACAACTCATCTTCTACTTCAAGAGTTCTATCATGACCAGCTATTAATTCATCTATTCTAGATTGGCTAATATCAAAACCTATTATGGAGTATTTTTCTGCAAATGCTACTGCCAACGGTAATCCAACGTAGCCTAATCCAATCATACAAATTTTATCTGTCATAATTTATTCTATTTTTATTTAAAGGGATATTTTATATTTTTTGCACTAAAAGTAAAGAGTATATTTAAGCTTCGAAACAAATTAATTCTACATTTCAAATAACTATTTACAAAAGCTACATGAAGTTTTAATATTTTGATGCTTGCCCCCTGCATCTATTCCTTCTACATAATCTAGAACTCAGGTTAGCTAAAAATCAAATCAGCCCATAACTCTTATATCCTGCAATAACAGCAAGCAAAAGAAAAATTAATCCATAACTGGAAGCAGATGTGGTCAGAATTTTGCTCCAGGAAAAGCTGGATAAGGAATTAATCAAAAAAAAATTTTTAATGTTAGGTCA